>NZ_DATJLI010000127.1:0-5591 GCF_035490575.1 Sphingomonas sp.
TAGGGGCGCAGGACCATGGGTTCGTGATCGTGCAGCCGGACCAGCAGGCGCACGGCTTCTTCATAAAGCCGCAATTCGCTTTCCGGCGCGGCATCCACCGTCTCACGCATCCGGGCGTTGCCGAAATCTTCGAGCAGCACCAGACCGTTGGACAGGTCCTCCCCCAATATCGCGGGCGCTGCAAAGCCGCGGTCGGTCAGCCACCGGGCAATCGACAGGAACGGGCGCGGGTCTTCATGCGGGGGGGGCGCGTCCATCAGGATCGCGGTGCGTCCCGGCGCGACCGCGCGGAAATATCGGCGAAACGATGCATCGCCCGCCAGCGGCTGAATGGCGGCGTCGTCCCAGCCAATGGCGGCGAGAAAGGGAAGCGCCGCTTCCGGCGGATTCATGTCAGGGGCCATCGGCCCTCCCATGCCGCCGGAACCTCAACTGTCAAGGCTCGCACGCCGTCTTCGGCGACCGACAGCGTCAGGCGCAGGGCGTCGTGAAACCAGCGCGCGGCGACCCGCTCCGGCCATTCGACCAGCAGCGCGCCGTCATGCCGCGCATCGTCGAGGCCCAGTTCGTAAAGCTCGTCCTCCGCCTCGATCCGATACAGGTCGACGTGCAGGACGGGCAGTGTCACCTCCGGCGGGGCATAGCTCTGGACGATCGCATAGCTGGGGCTGGGCGCTTCCCCCTCAAGCCCCAGTGCGGCCAGCAACCCGCGCGCCAGCGTCGTCTTGCCTGCGCCCAGCGGTCCCGACAGCGTGACGACATCACCCGCGCGCAGCACGCCCGCCAGCTTTTCGCCCAGCGCCATCATCGCGCGCTCGTCCGCCAGTCGCATCATCGGCGCGGCAGATCGATCGTGACCAGCGTCCCCTGCCCCGGTTCCGACACCAGCGCGATGGCGCCGCCATGCGCCTCCACCAGTTGCCGGGCCAGCGGCAGGCCAAGGCCCAGCGCCCGTTCACCCGCGCCCGCCACGCCCTGCCGCGCAAACCGGTCAAAGGCGTGGGCCTGTGCCTCCGCCGACATGCCGGGTCCATCGTCGGACACAACGATCCGCGCCCGGTCGCGCGTGCCGTCGACATGCAGCAGCACGCGTCCCCCCGCCGGGGTCGACACGATCGCGTGGCGCAGCACATGCTCGATCGCCTGCCGCAATCGCCGTGCCTCACCCTGCACCTGCCCGGCGCTGCCCTTCACTTCGGTGGCAAGTTCGATCGGCTTTTCGGCCGCCAGTGGCGCGATCGCCGCCGCCGCTGCTTCGGCGACGTCGCCCAGCGCCAGTGCGCTGCGGACGGGCGGCTGATCGGCCTGGGTCAGTTCCAGCACGTCATCGACCAGCGCGCCCAGCCGTTCGACCGATTCGAGGATCGCGTCGGTGTACCCGCGCCCCGCATCCGACAGCGCGCCAGCATAACCGCCGTGCAACATCTCGGCAAAGCCCTTGATCGAGGTCAGCGGGGTCCGCAATTCGTAGCTCATATTGGCGACAAAAGCGGTCTTGACCTTGTCGGCGGCCTCCAGCGCCTCGTTGCGGTCGCGCAGCGCCTGCTCGATGCGGCGGCTGTCGGAGATGTCGAGCATCGTGAACAGCGCGTTGCCGTCGGGCAACGGCACCGCGCCGAACTCGAAATGGCGCCCATCGGCAAAGGCGACGCGCCCGCCGCGCTGCAACCGCTCCGCCGTTGCCGATCGCACCAGTTCGGCCATCAGCGAAGCGCGCGCGGGGTTCGCCAGCCGCCCCGCCGCCGCCCGCGCCAGCGCGTCGACGCGCGGGTGCGCCTGAAGCATGGTGTCGTCGAATCCGAATACGCTGCGGAACTTGTTGTTCCAATGCTGCAACCGCCCGTCACCGGCGAACACGGCAATCGCCTCGAACAGATTTTCGATCGTTGCGGTGCGGACGCGCAGCAACGTGTCACGCGCGCTGGCCAACTGAATCTGTTCGGTGCGATCCTCGAAGATCAGCAGCAGGCCGCCATCGGGCAGTGGCTGTGCCACGACACGCAGATGCGTGCCCCCGGCCAGATGCCAGCTTTCCTCCAGCGATTCGTCGGCGGCGGTGAACCAGCCGCGCCGTTCGGCCTTCCATCCGGGGAAGTCGCGCACTTCGGGCAGCCGCCCGCCTTCGCGCATCCGTTCGAGCACGCGGTCGAACTCGGGCCGGTCGGCCAGCCATTCAGGGCGAATCGCGAACAGCCGCCGGAACGGCTGGTTGCAGAAAATCAGGCTGCGGTCCGGCGCGAATTGCGCCACCCCGGCCGAGATGCGGTCGAGCATCGCGCGCTGCGCCTCCCCGAACCGCTTGATGCCGGTGCGGGCCTGTTCCAGCTCTTCGATATCCACCGCAAAACCGGCAATGCCGCCATCGGCCAGCGGCACGTCATGGACACGCAGCATCCGGCGCTGACCGCCGATCGTGGCGGGCATCGCCGTGGTGCGCGGCGTGCCGTCGTCCAGCACCGCCAGCGCCTGTGCCGGCGGCGCGCCGGGGCCGCCCATTTCCACCAGTTCGAGCTGTCGGTTGACCACATCGTCGCCATCAGCCCCCTCGACCGCAACGACATAGGCCGAATTGACCAGTGCCAGCTTCAGGTCGGGGCCGCGATACCACATCGGCATCGGCGCTGCCTCGATCAGGCCTTTCAGCGCGCGATAGGCGTCGCGCAGCAACGCCGTCCGTTCGGTCAGGCGCGCGACTTCACCCTGGGTTTCGGTCGCGTCGAAGAACCAGATGATGACGCCGGGATCGCGCATCATCGCCACGGGCGCGCGGTCGCCGACGGCGAGCAACAGCCGCTCGCTGCCCGCCGCGCGCACCGGCAGGCGGAACGGGATCGCGGCCTTGCGCGCCGCGTCGATCGCCGCGGCCAGGCGGGCACCGTCGTCCGGCACCAGCCCGCCATCGCCCGTCGACAGCGCCGACAATTCGCGCGGGGCGGCGTTCAGGCCCAGCCATTCGAGCAACTGGCTGGACAATTCGATACGCCCGTCCCCGCGAACGACCATCGCGCGTGCGGGCGCGGACCGGACGAGCGCCCACAGCCGGGCATTGTCGTGTATCGACGCGCGTGCCCGCGCCTGCATGGCAAGGCCGGTGTAAAGCGCCCAGCCCGCCGCGCCGACAAGCAGCGCCAGCACCACGCCGGCACCCACGACGCTGCCCGTTTCCGCGATCATGCCCGATACCCGCGCGCTGGCGCGCCGGCCCGCCCCTGTTCCATGCCCCAGCCCTAGAGCGCGGCAGCAACATGGGAAAGGGGGCAGTTGCCCTCACCGCGCCCTCTTGAACGGCCCGGTGGCACTGGCCACCTCATTCAGCAACCGCTAATCGACAGTTGGGCACAGTCCATCGTGCGCGCGCAGGCGGAGCCAAGATCACGCCCTGCGCGTTTCAGAATGATAGGATGCCGTTCGCATCCGCACCCGGAGAGTTATATGTTCACGACCCACAAGCGCCGCATCGGACTGGTCCTTGCCGGTGCCATCGCGCTGTCGGCCTGTGCCACGCCAACCCCCTATCGCCCGGTCACGGGTCAGGGCAGCTATCGCACCGGCTATTTCGACGAACAGATCGAATCGGATCGCTTTCGCGTCGGTTTTTCGGGCAACAGCCTGACCTCACGCGAGACGGTGGAGCGTTATCTGCTGTTCCGCGCCGCCCAGTTGACGCTCGAACGCGGTTTCGACCATTTCACGCTGGTCGATCGTGACACCGAACGGCGCACCCGCACCCAGATCATCGACGATCCATGGGGCGGTCCTGGCTGGGGCGGCGGCTTTTACGGCGGATGGGGTCCGCGCTGGCGCTATTTCCGGCCCGGCTTCGGCTGGGGCGGATGGGGTGGCTGGGGCGGATGGGGATCGGGCATCACCGATGTCCGCCAAATCGACCGTTATGAGGCGCAGGCAGAGATCCTGACCGGGCGCGGACCAAAGCCGCGCGACGTGCGCGCCTTCAACGCACGCGAAGTCATCGAAAATCTGGGACCGAACATCCGGCTTCCGGAAGAACGCCGCTGACCGGCGACGGTTCGGACTGGCAAAATCGGGGGGCGTCCGCTATCGGACGCCCCTTTACATATGTGGCTGATAATCCATCCACAGTTTATCAACAGCTTTTCCCACGCTTTGCTTGCGCCGTCCGGTGTCGGGCGGCACGATGACGCCTGCGGCCATTTGCCGTAGTCAGGAATGATGACGATGCTCGACGAAGCCGAATATGACCGCGACGATGCGGCGCCGATCGACATGCTGGAAAATTACTTTGCAGCGCATGGTTGGACGCATGAGCGCGACGACGACGAAATCGTCGCCAAGGTCAAGGGAAGCTGGGCCGAATATGAATTGCGCGCGATCTGGCGGGCGGAGGACGGGGTGCTGCAATTCCTGGCGCTGCCCGACATCCGCGTCGCCGACGAACGCCGCGCGGCAATTTACGAAACGCTCGGCCTGGTGAACGAACAATTGTGGATCGGCCATTTCGAATTGTGGTCGTCCAGCGGCATCCTGCTGTATCGCCACGCCGCGATGATCGACGGCGACGAGGATGAGCCGGTAATGAGCCTCGACCGCGCCGAATTGCTGGTCGAAACCGCGATCGACGAATGCGAACGCTTCTATCCGGTGTTCCAGTTCGTGCTGTGGGGCGGCAAGTCCCCGCGTGAGGCCATCGCCGCCGCGCTGATCGAAACCCAGGGCGAGGCATGAGCACCGCTGCCCCCGCGGCGCGATCCTGCGCCGATGGGTCGCCAGCGGCATCGCCACCGAACGCGTGACGGTGATCGATCCCGGCGCGCTTTCGGTGCCGCCGGGGGTTCTGACCGAGACGCTCGACGCGGCGAGGCAGCGGAACGCCGAAATGGCGGCAGCGGCGCGCGCCTGAACGGAACGTCGCGCCCCTCCGATTGGTTATCGTCGCATCGACATGACTGGAGGTTCGCCATGACCACTGCAACGACGACGAAGCGCGATTCAGAGGGCCGGTTTACCAAATCCGCCACCAATCACGGCAATCTGGGCGTGATCGCGGGTGCCGCGACGGCCGGTGCCGCGATCGGGATGCTGGCGATGCTGGGCCGCAAGGCCGCCGTGCAGGCGCCAAGCGCGCTGGCGGGCGACTGGGCCGAAGCGCTGGCCGCCGAGCACAAGGCAGTGCTCAAGATCTTCGACGCGCTGGAAGCGACCGAAACGCGCAACACCACCAAGCGCGCAATCCTGCTCGCCCAGTTGAAGCACGCGCTGGCCAAGCATGATGTCGAGGAAGGCAATGTCATCTATCCGGCGCTGCGCGAGGCGGGCCGCAAGGACGAGGCCGACAAGCTCACCAAGGAGCATGGCTATATCAAGCAGTATCTCTACGAGCTTGAGAACATGCCCAAGGACAGCGAAGCGTTTGCCGGCAAGGTTCGCAAGTTCCGCGCGGATATCGAGGAGCATATGACCGAGGAGGAAACCACGCTCTTCCCGGCGCTGCGGGCACAATTGTCGGAGGAAAAAAACAAGGCGCTGACCGCCACCATGAACAAGGAAGGTTTCAAGGTCGCCTGATCGCGCTTGCACGGCGGGAGCGGCGACCGGCCGCTCCCGCCGGTCGC
>NZ_DATJLI010000128.1:0-13125 GCF_035490575.1 Sphingomonas sp.
CGATCAGGCCGATGACGACACCCGCCAATATCGTTAGAGCCAGGATGGCGCCGCCCGCGACGGGGCCGCTTGTGGATCGGGGATCGGTCATGCCGACGCCATGCCATGTCCCGGCATGGGATGCCAGCCGTCCCGCTTTGATGCGGTCGTCCAGCTTCGGGATGAACGGCAGGACGTCATTAACCCTCGTGCGCGGGGCCCGGCGCGGGCGGCGCGGAACTGGCACGGTTCGTGGTTGGGACACGGCGATGCTTCCATTTTATCTGGCCCATGCCGGCGACCTGCGCGACGCCGAACATTTGATGCTCGAACTGGGCGAGGCCGCTGCCGGGGAAGCGCGGTCGCGCGCCGATCACAGCCGCACGCTGGGCAATATCGCCGCCTTTTGCCGCTGGCGTCAGATCGATCGCGCGATCAAGTTCCTGCGCGAAGCGGAAACCCCGCCGATCGTCCATTGAACGGCGATCAGGCCAGCGCGACAGCGGTCGACGCGCGGACCAGCAACTGGTGATCCAGCCGGGTTTCGCTGTCGAACGCCCGATTATCGATCATCGCCAGCAGGACATCGGTCGCCTGTTTCGCCATGTCACAGGTCGGCTGGCGAATGGTCGTCAACTGGGGCCAGACCACCCGTGCGACCAGGCTGTCGTCAAAGCCCGCGATGGAAACCTGTCGCGGCACGTCCAGCCCGCGTTCCTTCGCGGCGATCAGCACCCCTGCGGCCATGTCGTCGTTCGCCGCGAACACGGCCGTCGGTCGCATCGGCGAGGCGAACAGCCGTCGCCCCGCCGCGACGCCCGATTCGAACGTATAATTCCCCTCCTCCAGCAAAGCCGGGTCGGGCGTGACGCCGCGTTCGCCCAGCGCTTCCAGAAACCCGTCATGACGCAGCATCGTTGACGGGTGCAGCCGATCGCCGTGCACGAACGCGACGCGGCGATGGCCCAAGTCGAGCAGGTGGCGCGTCATCTGGCGTGCCGCCGACACATCGTCGATCCCGACCGATGGCGAAGCGCCCGGTGCGGTGGTAGGGGCGATGCGGACGAACGGAAAGTGCGCGCCGGTCAGTTCCTGCAGCGTTTGCGGATCATCGCCCAGCGGCGGCGCGAGGATCAGCCCCTCCAGCCCCGAAGCGCGCGCGACCTGTAGCAAACGGCCCGACATGTTGGCGACGCTTTCACACGGGAACAGCAGCAACTGATAACGCTCCCCATGCAGCCGGTCGAGCGACCCGGTATGCAGGTCCACGACATAATTGGGGCTTGGATTTTCATAGAACAGGCCGATCAGAAAGGATCGACCCTGAACCAGGCTGCGGGCTGCGATATTGGGGTGATAATCCAGTTCGGCTGCCGCATCGAGAACACGCTTGCGCGTCGCCGGGCGTACGAACGGTTCGTTGTTGAACACGCGCGACACGGTCTTGATCGATGTGCCCGACAATCGCGCGACATCGGTAATCGTCGCGCGCGCCCGCCTGCCGCGCGGGTCATGGGTCTTCATCAATGCCTCTTGTCCGAACAATCGCCAGGCGCGACGATGGCGGCGTGCCGACGGTCTGACAAGATAGGATCGGATCGCCCGTCGTTGACAGTTGCCGACCGGACGGCATAGACAACGCTGTCACCAATCATGGTGCGGGAGGGGAATCGATGAACTGGCGCAGCGCCTTCGGGCCGGCATTGTTGATGGCGGGCGTCGCGCTGGCGCCGATCGCCGGACACGGACAGACACAGGCCGTCGTCCAGGGGGTCGGGGTCGCCGATCCCGCGAACTGGCCGATCCTGCGCGCGCCGGATACCAGGGACCCGGCGGTTGAGCGTCGGATCGAGCAACTGCTTGCCACCATGTCGCTGGAGCAGAAGGTCGGACAGGTCATTCAGGCCGATATCGCCAGCATCACACCGGACGATGTTCACCGCTATCATCTCGGTTCGGTCCTGAACGGTGGGAATTCGACACCCACCGGCGCCTATAACGCGCCCGCGCCCGAATGGCTGAAGGCGGCGGACGCCTTTTACGAAGCGTCGATGCGCCCGAAGGGCAATTTGCCGCGCATCCCGCTGATGTGGGGCAGCGATGCCGTGCACGGCCACAATAATGTCGTCGGCGCCACGCTGTTTCCGCATAACATCGGACTGGGGGCTGCGCGCGATCCCGAACTGATGCGCCGGATCGGCGAAGTCACGGCGATCGAAATGCGCGTGACCGGGCTGGACTGGACCTTTGCCCCGACACTGGCGGTCGTTCGCGACGACCGCTGGGGGCGGACCTACGAGGGATTTGGTGAGCATCCCGAAATCGCCACGTCCTACGCGCGGCCCTTGATCGAAGGGTTGCAGGGCCGCGTCGGCGACCGCGACTGGCTGCGCGGGCCGCACATCGTGGCGACCGCCAAGCATTTCCTGGGCGATGGCGGCACCGCGGGCGGCAAGGACCAGGGCGATGCGCGCATTGACGAACGCGGGCTGATGACGCTGTTCAGCGCCCCCTATGTCCCCGCGATCGAGGCCGGCGTGCAATCGATCATGGTCAGCTTTTCAAGCTGGAACGGCGTCAAGATGCACGGCAACAAGTCGTTGCTGCGCGGCGTGGTCAAGGATCGCTGGGGCTTTGACGGCCTGCTGGTCGGCGACTGGAACGGGCATGGCCAAGTGGCGGGATGCACCGCCGACAATTGCCGCCAGACCTTTGAGGCGGGTCTGGACATGGCGATGGCGCCCGACAGCTGGAAGGGGTTGTGGCAGAACACGCTGGCGCAGGCGCGCACAGGGTCGCTGGCGATGCCGGTGCTCGATGACGCGGTTCGCCGGATCCTGCGCGTCAAGCTGCGCGCGGGCCTGTTCGATGCGGGCAAGCCATCGTCCCGACCGCTGGCGGGGCGCCTTGAATTGCTTGGCAGCGCCGACCACCGCGCGGTGGCGCGACAGGCGGTGCGTGAATCGCTGGTCCTGTTGAAAAATGCGGGTCATGTCCTGCCGCTCAAGCCCGGTGCGCGCATCCTGCTGGCGGGCGACGGCGCCGACAGCATGACCAAGCAGACCGGCGGCTGGACGTTGACCTGGCAAGGCACCGATACTCAGCGCAGCGATTTCCCGAACGGCGAAACGATCGCCGAGGCGATGCGCGCCGCGGTTCGCGATGCGGGCGGCAAGCTGGAACTGGCCGCCGACGGGCGGTTCAGCGCGCGTCCCGATGTCGCCGTCGTCGTGTTCGGCGAAAATCCCTATGCCGAGTTTCAGGGCGATCGCAGCGATGTCGCGTTCGAGGATGCGGGCGACCATCTGGCGGTGCTGCGCCGGTTGAAGGAACAGGGGATTCCGACCGTGTCGGTGTTTCTGTCGGGGCGACCGATGTGGGTCAATCCGCACCTGAACGCATCCGACGCATTCGTGGCAGCCTGGCTACCCGGATCGGAGGGCGGCGGGGTTGCCGACATGCTGTTCGGCAAGGCCGATTTCCGGGGCAAGCTGCCCTATAGTTGGCCGCGCGAGAGCGACCAGACGGCGCTGAATGTCGGTGATGCCGATTATGTGCCGCTGTTTCCCTATGGTTATGGCCTGTCACTGGCCGATGACGGCGCGGTGCCGGTCCTGTCCGAAAAGCGGGCGACGGCGGCATCGGCTGACCGCAACCAGTTGTTCACGGCCGGACGGGCCGGGGCGGGACGCCGCTTGCTGATCGGCGCGCCGGGCGCGCTGTCGGCCAATCCTGGCCCCGACCTTATCACCGCGCGCGGCGCCGATCGCCGGGCGCAGGAGGACAGTGTTCGTCTGACCTGGACCGGGCGCGGCCCTGCGGTAGCGGCGATTGTTGGCGACGAACCGATCGACCTGACGCGTGAGGCCAATGGCGACCTGGCGATCGAGGTGGACGTGCGTGTCGACCGCGCTCCTTCGCGTGCCGTCGCGCTGCGTGCCGAATGTGGCGAAGGGTGCGCGGGGAGCGTCCCGATCGACGCGGCATTGCGTGCGGCGAAGCCCGGCGAATGGACGCGCATTGCCGTGCCGCTTGCCTGCCTTGCCCATGCAGGCGCCGATATGCGCCGGATCACCACACCGCTGTCGATCACGACCGATGGCGCGCTGGACCTGACCCTGTCGGGCGCGCGGCTGGTGCAGGCGGGTGCCGCACCAGTGCCGTGCGCGCGGTCGTGAAGGCAGGGTGCGGCGAGGGGGGAAGCGTGGCGACCCCGGCAGGACTCGAACCTGCGACCTAGTGCTTAGAAGGCACTTGCTCTATCCAGCTGAGCTACGGGGCCAGTGCCCGTGGCGCTAGACGGCGGGCAGGGGGATCGCAATCCCCTTTGCCCGCCGCGCCATCACTCGGCGGGCGCCATTTCCGGTTCCCCGCGCGGCCGGGCGCTGAGGCGGCGAAGGGCGGGGGCGATGAATGCCGCTCCCCCGGCGATCAACGCCAGATCGATCACCATCAGCGCCGCGATCCCGCTTTCCATCGTGGCGGCATGGACGATGCCGGTTCCGACCATCAATGTGCCCAGCATCAGGCGAAGCGCGCGGCTCCATGCCTCCGCCCGCGGCGTCAGCATCGCGGCGGCGGTCATGACGGCCAAGCCGATCCAGAACAGCGCAACCATCGGCGCTTCTGCACCGAACAGCGTGCGCTGAATCAATGCAGCGAAGAACAGCACCGGCGCGCCCCAGATGGTGACGGCCCACATCGATTCCAGCCGCGGACTGGCGCGGCCGCGCTGACGCCGTTTGACCAGCCAGATCGACATGCCCGTGCCGCACACCACCGTCACTGCCACGCCCAGCAGCACGAACACCAGCCGCACCGGAAGGCCACCGAACGCGCCGAAATGCAGGTCATAGGTCGACGCCGCGAATTGCCGCCCCAGATTGCCGTCGCTCATGCCGACCTTGCCGGTCGGCTGGCCATCGGCATCGAAGGTATAGGTGTCGCCATAGATCAGCCGGCGCGGATGCTTGGCGATGATCGTCAGATACTGACCGCGCGTGCCCGGTTCGTGGAGGATGACATAGGTCGGCGCGAGATCGGGATGCGCCGAGCGCATATGCGCGGTGGCGGCGGCGATGTTCGCCAGCGGCGCGGGTCGGTCGTCATGCGCGGGTTCGCCGCCAAAGATCGGCGCATAGGCTGCCTCAAGATCGCCGCCATACCATTTGCCCGCGATCGCATAGGCCGCGACCCCGCCCAGCCCGATCATCGCGCCGGTCAGCGCCAGCGCCAGGCCGAAGGGCAGCGTCCACACGCCCAGCCGGTTGTGCCAGTCGGCGAGCGCAAGCTGCTTCTGCCCCCGCGCGCGCAGGCGAAAAGCGTCGCGAAAGATGCGCGGATGGGCCAGCACGCCGCCCAGGATCAACGCGGTCATCATCACGCCGAGCGCGCCGACGATCGTCAGGCCCAGCGTGCCGGGGATGTGCAGATAGATGTGCAGGTTGATGAGGAACTCGGTCCAGCCATGCGCTTCCTTGCCGGCGATATTGCCGGCGCCATCGACATAGACTGCCTGATGGTCGGTCGTGACGACGGTGCGCGGCAGTGCGTCGTTGGGCATGTGGATATAGAAATGCTCGGTCGGCTTCTTGCCTGCCTCGGTCGCCAGCACATTTTCGGCGGCGCGTTGCAGCGCCTGTGGCGCGATCGTCATCGTCTCGGCGATGTCGGGCTGTTCCCAACGCTGGATTTCCTCGCGCAGCACCACGATCGTGCCCGACAGACAGATCAGATAGAGCAGGCCGCCTGCCAGGAGGCCGATCGCCGCATGGCCCGAAAGCGCGCGGCGGACGAGATCGGGGGAGGGAAGGCGCATCCGGATTTCCTCAGCCAAGCGACCAGAATACAGCGCCGGACACCAGCGCGACGGCACCCAGCGGGCGCAGCATGTCGCGCGCGCGCATTCCCAGCATCAGCGCGACGCCCAGCACGCTCCACACCAGCGGCGTGACGAACAACGTTAGGACGGTGGCGTCGCCCTCAAGCCCGCCTGCCGCGCGCACCATGGCGGCGGCGGCCAGACCGACGACTAGCGAGGCCAGTCCAGATACCGGCACCACCAGCAGAAAGATGGCGAGCCGACGCCCGACATCGCGCCAGTCGGCCGCGTGCAGCCGAACCGTGGGATCGCTGTCCGCCGCGCGCGCCGGTCGCGCGGGTGCCGCGGATGCCCATGCCTCGCGCATCAGCACGCATCCCGCGACCAGCATCACCGGCAATGTGCCGATCGCCAGTCCCCAGGCCCCGTCGCGCAATGTCAGCGCCAGCAGCGCCGCTGCAATCGCCGCCCAGCCCGCAAGCGTCAGCCGCGTCTGCGCCGGCTCACGCGCATCCCAGCCGAAACGAAGCAGCAACGCCCCGATAGCGGCCACAAGCATCAGGGCAGCGGTCAGCATGAGCTGGATTCGGCACAAGTCATCCCCGCGCTTATGACCGCACACGATTATGAGAGCAAGTCGCAATAGCAGGCCTGCCGACGCAATTCAGACCGTAATGTCCTGACCGAAGCAGGTCCCGCTTCAGAACGCAGCCAAGATCGCCCGCTTATGCCGCTTTCACTGCACCGCCGGCGCGCTTGAGCAATGGCGCAAGGTAGCGGCCGGTATAGCTGCGCGGTTCGGCGGCCACCGTTTCCGGCGTGCCTTGCGCGACAATCTCGCCGCCCTTGACGCCGCCTTCGGGACCAAGGTCCAGCACCCAGTCGGCGGTCTTGATGACGTCGAGATTATGTTCGATCACCACCACCGTATTGCCCTGTTCGACCAGCGCGTGCAGCACTTCCAGCAGCTTTCGCACATCCTCGAAATGCAGACCCGTGGTCGGCTCGTCGAGGATGTAGAGCGTCTGTCCGGTCGAGCGACGCGCCAGTTCCTTGGCCAGCTTCACGCGCTGCGCCTCACCGCCGGACAGGGTGGTCGCCTGTTGCCCCACCTTGACATAGCCCAGGCCGACTTCGCCCAGCATCGCCATCCGGTCGCGGATCGGCGGCACCGCCTTGAAGAACTCGACCGCGTCCTCGACCGTCATGTCCAGCACGTCGGCGATCGACTTGCCCTTGAACTTCACTTCCAGCGTTTCGCGATTGTATCGCGCGCCGTGGCATACGTCGCAGGTGACATAGACGTCGGGCAGGAAGTGCATCTCGATCTTGAGCACGCCGTCGCCCTGACACGCCTCGCACCGCCCGCCTTTGACATTGAAGCTGAAGCGACCGGGCTTGTATCCACGCGCTTGTGCCTCGGGCAGGCCCGCGAACCAGTCGCGGATCGCGGTGAACGCGCCGGTATAGGTCGCGGGATTGGATCGCGGCGTGCGGCCGATCGGCGACTGGTCGATGTCGATGACCTTGTCGCAATGCTCCAGCCCGGCGATCCGGTCATGCCTGCCCGCCAGCACCCGCGCGCCGTTCAGCGTGCGCGCGGCGGCGGCATAGAGCGTGTCGATGGTGAAGCTGGATTTGCCCGACCCTGACACGCCGGTAATGCAGGTAAAGGTGCCCAGCGGCAGGCTGGCCGTCACGCCGCGCAGATTGTTGGCGGTGGCATTGTGGACGGTGAGTTTCTTGCCATTGCCCTTTCGCCTTTTGGCCGGCACCGGCACTTCGCGCGTGCCGTTCAGATAATCGGCGGTGACGCTGCCCTTGGCCTTGAGCAGTTTCTCGAGCGGCCCGTGCGCGACGATCTCGCCGCCATGCACGCCCGCGCCGGGGCCCATGTCGATCACATAATCAGCGGTGCGGATTGCATCCTCGTCATGCTCGACCACCAGGACCGTATTGCCCAGGTCGCGCAGCCGCCGGAGCGTCGCCAGCAGCATGTCGTTATCGCGCTGGTGCAGGCCGATCGACGGTTCGTCTAGCACATACAGCACGCCCGACAGCCCGCTGCCGATCTGGCTGGCCAGCCGGATGCGCTGGCTCTCCCCGCCCGACAGCGTGCCGCTGGTCCGGTCGAGGTTCAGGTAATCGAGGCCGACATTGTTCAGAAAGCCCAGCCGCTCGTCGATCTCCTTTAGAATGGCGCGCGCGATTTCGGTCTGCTGCGGCGTCAGTTGTTGGGGCAGTGCTGCATACCAGGCAAGCGCATCGACCACGGACAGATGCGTGATCGACGAGATTGTCGCATCGCCCACGCGCACCGCCAGCGCCTCGGGCTTCAGGCGCGCACCGCCGCACGTCTCGCACGCATGTGCGGCCTGATATTTCGACAGTTCCTCGCGCATCCACGCGCTTTCGGTCTGGAGCATCCGGCGGTTCAGATTGCCGATGACGCCCTCGAACGGCTTCTTGACGTCATACGACTTCTTGCCGTCGACAAAGGTCAGCGTGACCGGCTTGCCCTTGGTCCCGAACAGGATCGCGTCCTGATGCTCGGTGGCCAGATCCTTCCACGGCGTATCCAGCTTGAAGCCGAACTCGCGCGCCAGCGATCCCAGCACCTGCATGTAATAGGGACTGGGCGGGTTCGACTTCGCCCAAGGCACCACCGCGCCCTTCTTGATCGACAGGTCATGATTGGGGACGACCAGATCCCGGTCGAACTCCAGCCGTTCGCCCAGGCCGTCGCACGCGGGGCAGGCCCCCTGCGGCGCGTTGAAGCTGAACAGCCGCGGTTCGATCTCGGCAATGGTGAAGCCCGACACCGGACAGGCGAATTTCTCGGAAAATACGATGCGGTTGGCCGGAATCCCCGCGCCCTTCATCGCGCCCGCGTCAGTCGCCTCACCCTCACGGCCCGGCACCACGCCGTCGACCAGATCGACATAGGCCAATCCCTCGGCCAGTTTCAGCGCTGCCTCGAAACTTTCGGCCAGCCGGGTGGCGATATCGCCGCCCACCACCAGCCGGTCGACCACCACCTCGATGTCGTGCTTGTATTTCTTGTCGAGTGCGGGCGCTTCCTCGATCAGGTACGTTTCGCCGTCGATGCGGACGCGCTGAAACCCGGCCTTCTGCCACTCTGCCAGCTCCCTGCGATACTCGCCCTTGCGGCCGCGCACGACGGGGGCGAGCAGCAGTAGCCGCGTCCCCTCTGGCAAGGCCAGCACGCGGTCGACCATCTGGCTGACCGTTTGCGCCGAAATCGGCAGGCCGGTGGCGGGGGAATAGGGAATGCCGACCCGCGCCCACAACAGGCGCATATAATCGTAAATCTCGGTGACGGTCGCCACGGTCGAGCGCGGATTGCGGCTGGTCGTTTTCTGCTCGATGGAAATCGCGGGCGACAGCCCCTCGATATGATCGACATCGGGCTTTTGCATCATCTCAAGAAACTGGCGCGCATAGGCGCTCAGCGACTCGACATAACGCCGCTGGCCCTCGGCATAGATGGTGTCGAACGCCAGGCTGGACTTGCCCGACCCCGACAGCCCGGTGATGACGGTCAGCGTGTCGCGCGGGATGTCGATATCGACGCCCTTGAGATTATGCTCGCGGGCACCGCGAACCGAAATATGCGTAAGGCTCATGCGCGTCGTTCTATCTTCGTTCCGTGGGAAGTGCCAGAGGCGAAGATAGGACCCCCGCCCCCGGGTTACGAGGGGCGGAGAATGCGAGTGCCGTCAGACCAACTCCACCGCCATCGCCGTCGCCTCGCCGCCGCCGATGCACAGGGATGCCAGCCCACGCCGCTGCCCGTGCGTTTCCAGCGCCGAAAGCAAGGTCGCGAGGATGCGCGCGCCAGATGCGCCGATCGGGTGGCCCAGCGCACAGGCGCCGCCGTGGACGTTCAGCACGTCATGCGCGATCGACAGGTCGCGCATCGCTATCATGGCGACGCAGGCGAAAGCCTCGTTCACTTCGAACAGGTCGACATCGCCGGTTTTCCAGCCCGCCTTGTCCAGCGCCTTCTGCATCGCGCTGACCGGCGCGGTGGTGAAGCGGGCAGGGGCGTGGGCGTGGGCCGCGTGGGAGACGACGCGCGCCAGTGGCGTCAGGCCGAACTTTTCGGCAACCGACATGCGCGTCATCATCAGCGCCGCCGCACCGTCGGAGATGGAGGAGGCGTTTGCGGCAGTGATCGTCCCTGTCTTGGAAAAGGCGGGTTTCAGCGTCGGGATCTTGGCCACGTCGCCGCGCGCGGGCTGTTCGTCGAGGCTGATCGTCTCGGTGCCCTTGCGCCCGCTGATCTCGACGGGGACGATCTCACGGTCGAACGCGCCAGAAGCCTGCGCCTTTTGCGCGCGTTCCAGGCTGGCGATGGCGAAGGCGTCCTGTTCCTCGCGCGTGAACTGATATTCGGCGGCGGTCTCCTCGGCAAAGCTGCCCATCAGGCGGCCGGGTTCATATGCGTCCTCAAGCCCGTCGAGAAACATGTGATCCTTGAGGACATCATGCCCGATGCGCGCACCGCTCCGGTGGCGGGCGGACAGATAAGGGGCATTGGTCATGCTCTCCATGCCCCCCGCGACGATCCAGTCGGCGGAACCGGCGGCCAGCGCTTCGGCCGCCATGATCGCGGCCTGCATCCCCGATCCGCACATCTTGTTGATCGTCGTCGCCTCGACATGCTGGGGCAGGCCCGCGCCGATTGCCGCCTGACGCGCGGGCGCCTGGCCAAGGCCAGCAGGCAGGACGCAGCCCATATGGATGCGCTGGATCGCCTCACCCTTCAGGCCTGCGCGCTCCACCGCCGCGCCGACCGCTGCCGCGCCAAGGTCGGTTGCGGTCGCGCCGCTCAGGCAGCCCTGAAAGCTGCCCATCGGGGTGCGGGCATAGCTGGTGATGACGATCGGATCGGCGGCGGGCATCTGGCTCTCCTGACTGTTTGCCAGGCGATTTAGGGTCGGACGGTTGCGATTGAAACCTTGGCGAGCATCGGCCACCCCGGCTAGGGGCGGGGGGATGATACCGCCCGTCTTCTGGCCGATCCTGCTTGGCGTGCTGGGCGCTGTGTTCGGCAGCTTCATCGCGACGGTGGCGATCCGCTGGCCTGCGGGCGAATCGGCATTGCAGGGGCGGTCGCGGTGCGATGGCTGCGGCGCGGAGTTGGGGGCGGGAGATCTGGTGCCGGTTCTTAGCTTCCTGCGGTTGCGCGGGCGGTGCCGCCGGTGCGGCGGGCGGATTGCGCGCTTTCATTTGGGCGTGGAGGTGCTGGCCCTGGCGATCGGTGTCGTTGCAGGCATTGTCGCGCCGGGTGCGGTGGGCGTGGCGGGGGCGGTGTTCGGCTGGCTGCTGTTGACCTTGGGGGCGATCGACCTGCGCGCTTTCTGGTTGCCCAACCCATTGGTCGCGGCGCTGGCGCTCACGGGGCTGGCAAGCGGGGCGGTGGGCATCGCGCCGCCGCTCGACGTCCGGCTGATCGGCGGGGCGGCGGGGTTCGGCGCGCTGTGGTTGGTGGCGGCGCTGTATCGCCGCGCGCGCGGGCGCATGGGGCTGGGCGGGGGCGATCCCAAGCTGTTCGGGGCGATCGGCCTGTGGCTGGGCTGGCGCGCGCTGCCGGGGGTTTTGCTGATCGCCTGTGTCATCGGCCTGTGCATCGCGATCGCGCGCGGGATGCGTGGCGGCGAGCGGTTGCCGCTGGGCACATTGCTGGCGGCGGCGGGTTTCGCGTGGTGGGCGGCGGCGGCGCTTTAGCGCTTTTGCGCGGTGGGCGGCGTGGGTAGGAAGCGGCCATGCGCCGCACCCTTCTGACCTCGCTCGCCCTGACTCTGACCGCCCCGCTTGCCGCGCAGACCGCGCCGCTGCCGCCCGAAATGCCGTGGCGTGGGGCAAGCGAGCGGCTGATCGCCAGACCGGGCAGCGAATGGATCACCCCCGCCGAAGCCGCCGGGTTCGAGCGGACGCCCGATTACGCCGCCACCCGCGCCTTTGCCGAGAAGCTGGTCGCCGCATCGCCGCTGCTGACACTGGAAGTGTTCGGCCGCAGCCCCGAGGGGCGCGACCTGTTCCTGATCCGCGCCAGCAAGGGACCGGGGCGCCCCGTCGTGCTGGCGCAGGCGGGCATTCATGCCGGGGAGATCGACGGCAAGGATGCGGGCTTCATGCTGCTGCGCGACATCGCGTTCGGCGGCAAGGACGCGCTGCTCGACAGGGTCGATCTGGTGCTGGTGCCGATCTTCAACGTCGACGGGCATGAGCGCGCTTCGCGCTACAGCCGCCCGAACCAGCGTGGGCCGATGATGCAGGGCTGGCGAACGACCGCGCAGAACCTGAACCTCAACCGCGATTATCTGAAGGCCGATGCGCCGGAAATGCAGGCGATGCTGGGGCTGATCCGGCGGCTGGACCCCATCCTGTATCTGGACCTGCACGTCACTGACGGGATCGATTACCAGTATGACATTACCTACGATTTCAACGGCCTGCATGGAAAATATGCCAACAGCCGTGAAATCGGGCGCTGGCTGGACCAGCGGCTGCGGCCCGCGTTCGACCGTGACCTGACGGCGGCGGGGCACGTGCCGGCGCTGTATATCGATGCGCTGGACAATCGCGCGCCCGAAAAGGGCATCGCGCACGGCGCCGACACCCCGCGGTTTTCGACCGGATGGGGCGACTATGCGCGCGTGCCGACGGTATTGCTGGAGACGCACAGCCTGAAGAATTATCGCCGCCGGGTGCTGGGCACCTATGTCTTTGTGGAGACGGCATTGAAAACGGCGGGCGATGAAGCGGCGGCGCTGCGCCGCGCGATCGACGCCGACCGGGCCGCGCGGCCGACCGAACTGGTCACAACATGGAAGAATGATGAAAAACCGCTTTTCATCATGGACTTCAGGGGGGTTTCTAACGAACGTTATCAATCGCCCGCTTCGGGGCGAGAGGAGTTGCGATGGACTGGCCGCCCTGTCACCTTGAAGGTGCCGGTGATCGGCCAGTCGCCCGCCGAAAAGGTGACGCTGCCGCGTGCCTGGTGGATACCCGCCAGCGCGACGGCGATCATACGGGCGGCGAGGATTCAGGGCATCGAGATGGAAATGATCGATGCCCCGCGCGCGATCGATCTCGACATGGCGCGTGTCGAAGAGCCAAAACTGGGCGCGCCGAGCGAAGGGCATGTGCCGCTGACCGGGCGCATCGTGCACGAACGCCGCCGCATCACCATGCCCGCCGGGTCGGTGCGCGTGCCCGCCGATCAGCCGCTAGGCCTGCTCGCCGCCGCGCTGCTCGAACCCGAAAGCGGGGAGGGGGCGTTGGCGTGGAAC
>NZ_DATJLI010000129.1:0-28070 GCF_035490575.1 Sphingomonas sp.
ACCGATCGCCCGCATCCCATCCTCCCCACAAACAAAAATGGCCGGCCCCGCACGGGACCGGCCGGTCTGGCACTTCATGCAAGAAGCACCGGAATAGTCATCAGAAGTTCGCGCGGATACCCGCCAGCACCTGACGCCCGGGAAAATAGGCGTTGAAGGTGGCGTTGTCGTAACCGAAGGTCGTGCGGATCGGTTCGTTGGTGATGTTCAGCACGTCCAGCGTCAGGCGGAACGCATTGTCCATGAACGGCAGGGTATAGCCCGCCGACATGTCGAGCTGACCGCGCGCATCGGCCAGCAGCGGCACGGGAATGTTGTTCTGCGGACCATTGGCCGCGATCACGCCGTCCTGCCAGACATAGTTCAGGCTGACCGAAGCGCCGCCGCTCTCGAAAAAGCCCTGCAGGTTATACTGGAACTCGGGCACGCCCGGCGCCACCAGCCCGCTTTCCGAGCTTTGCGTGATATAGGTGCCGTTGGCCGAAAAGCCGAGGCCGTCGATCAGGAAGTCCAGCGGCTGGACCCAGGTGCCCTCGACACCGCGGATACGCAGGCTCTGCAGGTTGACCGGCCGGTTCACGGTGATCGCCACCTGCTCGATCGCGACGCCCGCCGCACGAGCACGGTCGGTCAGCGCGTTGGCCTGTGTCGCCTGCAGCGAGCTGAACGGGATGTTCAGGTCGCCAAACGCCACCTGCTGCTGCTGGGTGACGGTAAAGCCCTCGATGCTCTTCTGGAACAGCGCCACGCCGATATAGCCGATGCCGCCGGTATAGAACTCGCCACCCAGGTCGAGATTGTCCGACAGATAGGGCGACAGGTTCGGGTTGCCCGCATTGGCGATCTGTGCCGCCGGGTCGGAGAAGGTGACGCCCGGCAGGATTTGTCCAGCTTCGGGCCGGGTCAGGCCCTTCGATGCGGCGAAGCGCAGCTTCAGATTGTCGAGCACGTCATAGGCCACGTTGAACGACGGCAGCACTTCTTCGTAATCGCTGTTCGCCTCGATATCGACGATGGTGTTGCCGACCTGGCTGGGGCCGAGCACGCGCTGGTCGGTCCAGACATAGCGGAAACCGGCATTGGCGCTGATCGGACGACCGAACAGCTCACCCTGCCCATTGATCTCGACATAACCGCCATAGACAGTTTCATACACGTCGCCGGTCGCACCGCCCGTGACCGCGCCACGCGTCTCGGGGGCGTTGTCGCGGAACTCTTCATAATTGGTGGCGGCGTTCAGCGCGTCGACATCGGGGATGATGAAGCTGTTGAAGCCGAACGCATTGGGCGACAGGAACCCGAAATTGGTGAACGGTGAACGGTTCAGATATTGCGGGATCGCCGTGGTCGGCACCGTGCCGGTCAGGCCGGCACAGCTTGTGCCGCAAACCGACGCCTGAAACGCGTTGGTGTTGTCATAGGCGCGAACGCTGCGTTCCGCCTCGTCATAGGCGGCGCCGAACTTGATGTTCAGCGCATCGTCGCCCCAAGTGAAGTCGAGGTGCGCGCCACGCGTTTCGGTTGCGCGGCGGACATTCTGGACGTTCACGCGATACCATTGCCAGCCAAGGTTGGGATCGCCCAAGTCCACATTGGGAATGATGAGCGGCTGGGTGGTGTCGCCGGTGTTATCATACGTCACCTCGACACCCGAATTGGGCGCGGTCTGGAACGCATAGGTCGGCTGTTCGCGGAAGAAGTCGCTCTTGCCGTAATTGCCCGACAACTGGATCGTCAGCGTGTCGCTGGGCTTCCAAGTCGCGCTGGGATTGACGTTCCAGAATTCGGTATCCTGACGGAATACGCTGGTTTCCGAGAAGAAGGACGAATTGGCGAACACGCCGCTGGTGACGACATTGTTCTCGTCCACCGTCACGTCGAACGGCACCATGCCACCCGTCGACTGCGGCGTCGTGCCCGGCCCCGAATTGCGGACCTGCCAGTTCATGTTCGAGCGCAGGTAATCGCGCGTCGAATGGGCATAGATGCCATCGATGTTGATGTGCAGCGCGTCGGACGGACGCCATTCGACGGCGGCGACGGCCGAAATACGCTCACGCGTGCCCTCGGTATAGACGGGGCGGCCCAGGCGCGGCAGCAGCGCGCTGGACAATTGCTCCAGCGACAGGCCCGATGTCTGGGTGATGTCATAAGGCTGTCCGGCGACAAGGCCGCGGCCCACATTGGCGGGCACCAGATTGGCATAGCTGAAACCATTGCCCTCTGGCGGCGACTGGTTGCAGCCCGTGCCGCAGGCGAGGTTCGCGTCGGCATAGCCAATCGTGTCGTAACCATCGACCCGCGTCGGCTGGCTGACACCCGCCACGCCGACCAGGATACCGAATGTATCGCCGAAGGTGTGGCTGCCGACGATCGCCCCGCGCGGACCGACTTCGCCGTTGGTTTCGGTCCAGTTACCCTGCGCCACCAGCGTCAGATGCGTGCCCGGCTTGTCGAACGGGCGCGCGTTGCGAAGGTTGACGGTACCGGCAATGCCGCCTTCCAGCGTCGATGCGGTCGCCGACTTGGCGACGTCCAGACGCGTGAACAGCTCGGACGGGAAGAAGTCGAGATCGACTTCGCGGTTGCCGCCGCCCGATCCGTTGGTGCCGCCATCGGATGCGACGGCGAACTGGGCACCGTTCAGCAGCACCTTGGAAAAGCTGGGACCCAGGCCGCGGATCGACACCTGCGTGCCTTCACCGCTGATGTCGCGGTTCAGGCGGACGCCGGGAATACGGTTCAGCGTTTCGGCAAGATTGGTGGCGGGCAGCTTGCCGATATCCTCGGCAAAAATCGAATCACCGAACGCGACCGAATTGCGCTTGGCATTGGTCGCGCTCTGGATCGACGCGCGAACGCCGGTAATGACGATATCTTCCTGCATCGCCGGCTGATCGCCAGCGACCAGTGCCTCAGGCGGAGGGGTCTGCGCCGGCACGGCTTCCGGGGGCATCGGCGCGGTGCCGTCCTGTGCATAAGCGGGCATCGCTACGGCCATCAACGGCAGGATGGCGACCGACATGAGCGCGGTGCGGCGGACTTGGGCGTATGGAAACATTCAATCCCCTCCTGGACAATGCCGGTCGATGCCGGCTTCAGGCGAAAAGCGCTGGTAACGCTATCAACCGGCGCGGTAAGGCCAAAAAAACGGAGTGTCAATTCTTCGGCCTGACCAAGATGGTCAATGCGTCAGATCGTCGGCAAGTGTTGCGGCCTTGCCACGCGCGGCGGCGGAGATTGCCAAGCCGCCAACCCCGCCTTATCGCTGATGCAACTGGGAGAGATTGATGCGCGCGACACGGCGGGGACAAGGCGGCGTCACGGTTCAGGATGTCGCACGCGCGGCCGGGGTTTCGGCCATGACGGTCTCACGCGTGGTCAATGGCGGCCAGAATGTCCGCGAAAGCACGCGGGCAGCCGTTATCGAAGCGATCGATCGCCTGCAATATAAACCCAATCCCGCCGCCCGATCGCTGGCCGTTGGCGAAGCGACGCAGATCGGCCTGCTCTATGCCAATCCATCGACCGCCTATCTCAGCCAGTTTCTGATCGGCGCACTGGCCGCGGCGCGGCGCGCAGGTTGCCACCTGGTCCTCGAACCGTGCGAGGGCGAAAGTGCCGAGGAACAGGCAGAGGCGACTCGCCAATTCGCCGCGACCGATGTGCAGGGCGTGATCCTGCCCCCGCCGCTGTCCGAATCGCCACCCGTCCGCGCCGAACTGGAAGCGGCAAACATCCCGTCGGTGTCGATCGCGATGGGGCGGCGGGAAGCCGGCAGCCTGAACGTGCGGATCGACGATTTCGAAGCAGCGGCGGCGATGACGCGGCACCTGATCGAACTGGGCCACCGCGATATCGGCTTCATCCGGGGCCATCCGAACCAGGTCGCCAGCCATGAACGCCATCGCGGCTTCATCCACGCCGTCGAAGCCGCCGGCATCGAACCTGGCCGGGTGCGCGTCGAACAGGGCTATTTCACGTACCGATCGGGGCTGAGCGCGGCGGAACGCCTGTTGCAGCGCAGCCCGCGCCCGACGGCGATATTCGCTTCGAACGACGACATGGCCGCCGCCGCAGTCGGTGTCGCGCACCGCCAGGGTCTGCATATCCCGCGCGACATCAGCATCGTCGGCTTTGACGATGTGGCGCTGGCGACGAACATCTGGCCGGAACTGACCACCGTGCGCCAGCCGATCGCGCAAATGGCCGAAACGGCGGTCGGCATGTTGCTGGCGCATCTGCGGAAACGCGGCGGCACCGATTTTGCCGATCAGGAAGAACTTGTCCTGCCGCACGAACTGGTCATACGCGAATCATGCGGCGCGCCGCCGGGCGATGCCCAGACGGTCGCCGCGCCACCCCGCCGCCGACGGACGGCGCGCACCGCGATGCGTTGAATACTTGCCAATCGACATGATCGCGGCATAGGTTATCGCTAACATCCAGAACGGGACGTTCCGTCCCGCGTTTTAGGGAGACGGGAATGCAAGGGGCTTCCAGCGGCGCCAACATCGGCTTTATCGGCGCGATCGTTGCGGTCGCGACGATCGGCGGTTTCATGTTCGGTTATGACAGCGGCGTCATCAACGGAACGCAGGACGGGCTGGAGGCGGCGTTCGATTTGTCCGAACTCGGCACCGGGTTCAATGTCGGCGCGATCCTGATTGGTTGTGCGGCGGGCGCCTTTTCCGCGGGACGCCTTGCCGATGTGATCGGCCGCCGCAAGGTGATGATGCTGTCGGCGATCCTGTTCCTGGTAAGCGCGCTGCTGGCCGGGATTGCGGGCAGCTCGGCGGTGTTCATCGTCGCGCGGCTGATCGGCGGTCTGGGCGTCGGCGCCGCGTCGGTGCTGTCGCCGGCCTATATCTCCGAAGTCACGCCCGCCGCGATCCGTGGCCGCCTGGCATCGGTGCAGCAGATCATGATTATCACCGGCCTGACCGGTGCGTTCGTCGCCAACTGGGCGCTGGCGGGCGTCGCGGGCAGTTCGACCGCGCCCTTCTGGTATGGATTCGAAGCGTGGCGCTGGATGTTCTGGATGCAGGCGATCCCGGCGCTCGTCTATTTCCTGGCGTTGCTGACGATCCCGGAAAGCCCGCGCTATCTGGTGACGAAGGGCCGTCATGCCGAGGCCGAAGCCGTGCTCATCAAGCTGCTGGGCGAGGATGAGGGCCGCCGGAAGGTGACGGAAATCCGGCAGTCGCTGTCGGAGGACCACCGCCCGCGCTTTTCGGATCTGCGCGACAAGGTGTCGGGTAAAGTTCGCCCGATCGTCTGGGTCGGCATCGGCCTTGCCATTTTCCAGCAGCTCGTCGGCATCAACGTCGTTTTCTACTACGGCGCGGTGCTGTGGCAGTCGGTCGGTTTCTCGGAAAGCGACTCGCTCCTCATCAACATCGTGTCGGGCACGCTGTCGATCCTTGCCTGCCTCGTCACGGTCGCGCTGGTCGACAAGGTCGGGCGCAAGCCGCTGCTGCTCGTCGGATCGGCGGGCATGACGGTGACGCTGGCGACCGTGGCGTTCGCATTCTCCAACTCGGTGACGGGTGCCGACGGCGCCGTGACGCTGCCGGGCAACTGGGGCATCATCGCGCTGATCGCCGCCAACCTCTATGTCATCTTCTTCAACGTCAGCTGGGGTCCGGTCATGTGGGTCATGCTGGGTGAGATGTTCCCGAACCAGATTCGCGGTTCGGCACTGGCCTTTGCCGGCCTGGCGCAGTGGATGGCGAACTTCGCGATTTCGGTCAGCTTCCCCTGGGCAGCGGCCAATATCGGTCTGGTCGTGACCTATGGCTTCTATGCTGTCAGCGCGCTGATCTCCTACATCTTCGTCGCCAGGATGGTGCACGAGACGCGGGGCCGCGAACTGGAAGCGATGGAGGGGTAATCGCAGGCGGGAGGGGGTGCTTCGCCGCCCCCGCCCGCTGATCTCAACGAAAAAGGGGCGGCCCGCACGATGCGAGCCGCCCCTTTTTCATGTCGGCGATCGGCGCGGTTCAGATGCGCGCTTCGGGCACCGCCACGCCGGGCACGTCCACGGTAAAGCGGAACAGGTCGCCCGCCAGCGGCTCCTTTGCCCGGCCCGCTTCGTCCAGATGCTTGGCAGCGGTCGTGGCATAGACGGTCTTCAGATCGGGACCGCCAAACGCGATCTTGGTGATGGCGCTGACCGGGAAGCGCACCGTTTCCAGCAATTCGCCCGCCGGCGAATAGCGCCGAACCGCCCCACCGGCATACAGGCCGATCCACAGGCAACCCTCGGCATCGCACACCGGGCCGTCGGGAAACCCCTCCCCCTGCGCGATGCGGACAAAGACGCGCGGGTCGGACAGCGACCCGTCCGCGCCGATTGTCGCGGCATGGATCACCTGACCCACCGTGTCGACATGATAGAGCGTGCGACCATCGGGGCTGACCGCAGGGCCGTTGGTGATCGACACCAAAGGCGTGGTCGCGACGCAATCCTTGCCGTCATAGCGATAGATGGTGCCGGTCGCCGCCTGCTCGCCATCGTCCATGCTGCCGAACCACAGCCGCCCCGCCGCATCGACGGTGGCGTCGTTCAGCCGGTTGCCGGGCTTGTCGGGTTCAGGCGCCAGGATCGCCATAAAGCTGCCATCGGCCGGATCGAAGCGCGACAGCCCGGTCTTTAGGCCCGCGACGAAATCACCCCCCGCGATCGGCAGCACGAAGCCGACCTGATCGGGCGCAGCCCATTCGCGCCGCTCCCCGGTCACGGGGTCGAGGCGATAGATGCGGCGCCGTTTGATATCGGTGAACCACAAGGCGGCTTCACGACTGACCCAGACGGGACCTTCCAGAAGCGGGCCGCCAAGCGCCCAGATGCTTTGCGGTTCACTCGTCACGACGGCCATGCAGTCTCTCTCCCTTATCGCCAGCCGGCATCGACGAAATAGCTGTGGCCCGTGACCAGATGCGCGTCGTCGGATGCCAGGAACATCACCATCGCGGCAATATCGTGCGGGAGCAAGCGACCCTTGAGACACTGGGCATCGACAATCTCCGCCTCGCCTTCGGGCGTATACCATTTCAGCTGGCGCGGCGTGCGGACATTCCCTGGAATGACACAGGTAGCGCGAATACCATCCGGTCCCAGTTCACGCGCCAGGCTGCGCGTCAGCCCTTCGATACCGGCCTTGCAGGTCTGATAGAGCGTCAGGCCCGTCAGGCCCAGATGCCACGAAATCGATCCCAGATTGATGATCGCGCCGCCGCCCCTGGCCTTCATGCTGGGCACGACGGCCTGGGCACAGAAGAACATGTGCTTCAGGTTCACCGCCACCCGGTTGTCCCAATATGCTTCGTCCACCTGTTCGATTTCGTGCCGGTCGTCATTGGCGGCGTTGTTGACCAGGATGTCGAACGCACCGTCGCTGTCGATCAGGCGCGCGATCATCGACTGGAGGTCGGCGATCCGCGTCAGGTCGACCTGTTCGAAACGGACCTTGGGCGAACCGATGCGCTCGACCACCGCGCGCGAATCCTCAACCGCGATGTCGAAGAAGGTGATGTCGGCGCCCTGACGCGCGAACCCCTCGACAATGCCCGCGCCGATGCCCGAACCGCCGCCCGTGACCAGCACGCGCTTGCCGGCAAGACTGGGATAGGCAGCGCGCGCTTCGACCTTGGGCAGTGCTTCGAACGCAGGATCGGCTTCGGCCATCGGCAACATGTCTTTCTTCGAAAAATGCGGCACCAGGGCCGGTTAGCTGTGATTCAGGCGGCGGGGGAAAGCGCCTGCCGCGATGCGAGCTGCGTCATCATCGCACGGATGCCGAACGTCCACGGCGCCGCGTCGCGCGACGTGACGACGGTGTTCGACAGGCTGCCCAACAGCGGGCTGCGGATCGTCACCACGTCGCCGACCTTGTGCGTGAAACCTCGGCCCGGTTCGTCACGGTCCTGAACCGGCGCGAACAATGTGCCAAGGAACAGCGCGAAGCCATCGGGATATTGATGCTCCGACATCGTCTGGCGCATCAGGTCGTCAGGATCGCGGCTGATCTCGTTCATCGAGCTGTGCCCTTCCAGACGATAGCCATCGGCGCCCTCGATCGTCAGGTCCAGTTCGGCGGTGCGGACATGGTCCATGGTGAAACCGGTGCCGAACAGCCGGATGAACGGGCCGAGCGCGCAGGACGCGTTATTGTCCTTGGCCTTGCCGAGCAGCAGCGCGCTGCGCCCCTCGAAATCGCGCAGGTTCACGTCGTTGCCCAGCGTCGCGCCGACCGAGCGGCCGGCGGCATTGGCGACGATCACCACTTCGGGTTCGGGATTGTTCCAGTGCGAATCCGAACGAATGCCGATGTCGCCGCCCCAGCCGATCGTGGATAGCACCGGCGATTTGGTGAACACCTCAGCATCGGGACCGATCGCGACTTCAAGATATTGCGACCACATGCCCGCATCGATCAGCGCCGATTTCAGGCGCATCGCCTCGTCGCTGCCGGGCACGACGGAGCGGATGCCGCCGCCGACGCGATCTTCCAGTTCGGCGCGAATCGATGCCGCGGCGCCGGCGTCGCCGCGCGCGCGTTCCTCGATCACGCGTTCGATCGCCGACACGGCAAAGGTCACGCCCGCTGCCTTCACGCACTGCAGGTCGAGGGGCGAGCGCAGTTCGAACTTCGCGCCGGATCCCTCGGCGCCCAGCGCGTCAAGGTCGCACAGGATGCGCCCTTCGATCGAAGCGGGGTCATCATGATCGAAAAGATCGGCGGTCGTCGGCGTCGTATCGAACACCGAATAGACGATGCCGCCGCGCAACAGCACCGGCTCCACCCCGGCTTCGGTCGCGACGCGCCCCGCCAGGATCGCGGTTTCCAGATCGGCGGGCAACGCCGTGCGGTTCCATTCCAGTGCCATCGCGCGGCCCCTCCCCCACAACCAGTCTGACTTCAACAACAATTCGCTTTGGTGATAGCGCTATCAGACGCCCGGTCGATAGGCAATCGCCCGAACCACCCCGGCGCGTGGCATTCACCGCGCGCCGGGGCGCATTCGTCAGTGCGACCAGCCGCCGTCGATGCGCGCGATCACGCCCGACTGGGCGCCTTCGTGCAGCGCCTGCGGCAGCAGTTCGGCGGGCATGTCCTGATAGCTGACCGGCCGCAGGAAGCGGTCGATCGCCAGCGTGCCGACCGATGTCGTGCGGCCATCCGACGTGGCCGGATACGGGCCGCCATGGACCATTGCATGGCCGACCTCGACGCCCGTCGGCCAGCCATTGGCGATGATGCGGCCGACGGTCTGCTCCAGCACCGGGATCAGCCGCTTGCCATCCTCATAATCGCCCGGATCGACCTGAAGCGTCGCGGTCAACTGGCCTTCCAGTTCGGACAGCACGCCGACCAGTTCGTCCATGTCGGCACAGCGCACCAGCACCGACGACACGCCGAACACTTCATGCAGATGGACCGGATCGGCCAGGAAGTCCTTGCCCGACACGCTGAACAGCGCGGCGCGACCCTGGGTCGGACCGGCCGGCTCCGCACCTTCGGCCACCTTGGTGACAAACGGGCTGGCGCCGAGCTTTTCCTTGCCCTCCTCGAACGCCTTGTGGATGCCGGCGGTCAGCATGACCTGTGCCGCCTGACCCGTCAGCGTCTCACCCGCCAGCTTGACGAACGCGTCCAGCTCCGGCCCGTCGATCGCCAGCACCAGGCCCGGATTGGTGCAGAACTGGCCCGCACCCATCGCCATGCTGGCGACGAAGGCCTTGGCCAGCGATTCGCCGCGTGCCTTCAATGCCTCGGGCATCAGGATGACCGGGTTGATCGCCGACATTTCGGCATAGACCGGGATCGGGCGCGGACGCGCGGCGGCGATCTTCATCAGCGCCTCGCCACCCCCGCGCGAACCGGTGAAGCCCACGGCCTGGATGTGCGGATTGGCGACCAACCCCTGACCGACATGGCGGCCCATGCCGTTGACCAGGCTGAACACGCCCTTGGGCATACCGGTCTTCTCGACCGCGCGGCCGATCGCGATGGCGATCAGTTCGGCCGTGCCGGGATGCGCGCTGTGGCCCTTCATCACCACCGGACAACCGGCGGCCAGCGCCGATGCGGTGTCGCCGCCGGCAGTCGAGAAGGCGAGCGGGAAGTTCGACGCACCGAACACCGCGACCGGGCCGACCGGCACGGTGCGAAGCCTGAGGTCGGGCTTGGGCGGCGTGCGCGCGGGGTCGGCATGGTCGATCCGCAGCTTCTGCCATGCGCCGTCGCGCACTTCCTTGGCGAACAGGCGAAGCTGGCCGGCGGTGCGGCCACGCTCGCCAGCGATGCGGACGGGCGGCAGGCCGCTCTCGCGGCACGCACGCTCGACCAGTTCGTCGCCCAGCGCCTCGATCTCGTCGGCAATGGCCTCAAGGAACGTGGCGCGCTCCTCCAGCGGACGGGTCGAATAGGGCAGGAACGCCTCGGCCGCGGCCGCACAGGCATCGGCCACGTCCTGGTCGCTGGCGCCGGCGAATGCGACGTCGTCGATCTCGGCCCCCTTGCTGGGGTCATAGGCGCGGAAGCGTTGCTCGGACGAGCGGCGCTCACCCGCGATGAACAGGTCGCCGGTAAGGGTCATATGTCGCGTCTCCTTGGTCGGTCGGACGATCAGTGGTGGCCGGGGGCATAGGGATGCCGGATGGCCTTGTAGAATTCGAGGTCATGTGCCGGGGGGCGAACCCCCGCCGGCAACGAACGCCCGGACACCGACTGGAAATAGGCGATGCTGGCGTCACGCCACCATATGGCCTCTTGTTTTTGTATGACAAGAAATTGCGTGATCGCCCGCGCACGTTCGGCGTCGATCATCGGCGCCAGCCGCGCCCAGTCGGCCTGCATCGCATCGACCGCGGCGACGCCCCGGTCATAACGCGCGACCAGTTCCTCCCAAACGGTGCGGCCCGATTCCAGCTTCTCGTCCCAGCCGACATGATGGAACCACAGCAACAGGTCGTCGCCCACCGTCTCGCGATCGGCAAAGCGCCGGGCGACGGGATCGGCATATTGCGCGACGGCGTTCGACCCGGTGCGCGTGCGGTCAAAACCGATGCCGTCCCTGTCGGCGCGGTGGTAATAGACCGGATTCCATTCGGGGCGGGCAAGATCATCGACCCACGGCCCCGGCCCATAATGATGGCCCGTCGCCATCAGATGCGTCAGACCCAGCGGCGTCATGTAATCCACCACCGCCTGGCGCGAACCCATCATCATGCCCACCACCGGCCGAACGAACGCCGGATCGCGCGTAAAGGTCTGACGCGCCCATTCGGTCGCGATCGTATCGGCGGCAAGGTCGGGATTCCAGGCCAGCCGGCCATAGGCATACCAGTTCGCCTGATCGAAGATCGAACCCGACCAGTTCCGGTCGCTGCCGATATTGGCGACGCCGGCCATGCCGGTGAGTTCGTGCCCGTCAAGACTGCCGTCGATGACCTTTGCGACGGTCGACCCTTTACCCTTTGCATGGGTATCAGCGGCCAGCACCTCGGTCCACATCGGCGCCAGATAGGCAAGATGCGTGGCGAAACCGAGATACTCCTTGGTGATCTGCACTTCCATCACCAGCGGCGTTTTCGGCATCGCGCCGAACAGCGGGTGAAAGGGTTCGCGCGGCTGGAAATCGATCGGGCCGTTCTTGACCTGGACGATCACATTGTCGGCGAACGTGCCGTCCAGCGGCTTGAACTCGGAGTAAGCCTGCTTCGCGCGATCTTCGGGATCGACCTCGGAATAGACGAAGGCGCGCCACATCACGATGCCGCCATGCGGCTTGACGGCAGCGGCAAGCATGTTTGCGCCATCGGCATGGGTGCGCTTGTAATCCTGCGGCCCCGGCTGTCCTTCGGAATTGGCCTTGACCAGAAAGCCGCCGAAATCGGGGATCGCGCGATAGATTTCGTCGGCCTTGGCCTTCCACCACGCGGCAACTTCCGGGTCCAGCGGGTCAGCGGTCCTGGTCTGCTTCAACTCGACCGGGGTCGACCAGCGCGCCGACAGATAGACCTTAATGCCATAGGGGCGCAGCACGTCGGCCACGGCGGCGGCCTTGGCGATCCATTCGGCGGTCAGCGTGTCGGGCTTGGCATTGACGTTGTTCAGCACGGTGCCGTTGATGCCCAGCGACGCGTTGGCGCGGGCATAGTCGACATAGCGCGGATCGGTGGCGGTCGGCAGCTTCCACCAGTCCCAGATCGACTGGCCGGAAAAGCCGCGCTCGACCGTGCGGTCCAGATTGTCCCAGTGGTTCAGCATCCTGAGTTTCACGCGCGGCCGCTCAACCACGTCCAGCCGGTCGGGCAAGGTGCCGGCCTGCGCCAGCCGCAGCAGATGGAATGCACCGTAAAGCGCGCCGACCGGACGATTGCCGGCGATGACGATCATCGGGCGTCCGCCGACCTGCGTTTCGCGGATCACGAACCCCTCATCGCCCGCACGCGACAGGTCGAGCTTGAGCGCAGCGATCCGCTGCGACTTCGGCGTGCCCACCAGGATCGCGGCCCTCGCCCCGGCTTGCCCCATCGGCCGGCCCGTCATCGACGGCAGCGCACGGCGAAGCTCGGCGATGGCCGCCGCGATGGTCGGATCGGCGGCTTCGTCGCTTTCAACCGTCGCGGCGCGGGCGGCTAATGCGGCCCCTTGCGGCGCGGGCAGCGCGTCATAGCGCATCCACAGGCGATAGCCGTCATCGGCGGCGGCGGCATTTGGCCAGACCAGAATGGTCAGCGCAGCGACCATTGCCGCCATGGCTCCGCGCAATCGTTCAAGCCGCATTTTCGCCACCTCCCCTTTGAAAATCCTTGCCGCGTCGATACGGCTCTTGTCTACCGCTGGTCTTACCGGATAGTGATACCGCTATCAATACGCGCCGGGCCGAACGGGGTGGCGCCATGTCAAAGGAGAGTCGATGCCCAAGATCGTGGCCGCCCGCGTCATCGTGACCTGTCCGGGCCGCAACTTCGTGACGCTCAAGATCGAGTGCGATGACGGCACCACCGGTGTCGGCGATGCGACATTGAACGGGCGCGAAATGGCGGTTGCCAGTTACCTGAACGATCATGTCGTCCCCTGCCTGATCGGTCGCGACGCGCACCGAATCGAGGATATCTGGCAGTATCTCTACAAGGGCGCCTATTGGCGGCGCGGCCCGGTGACGATGACGGCGATCGCCGCCGTCGACATGGCGCTGTGGGACATCAAGGGCAAGATCGCCGGCCTGCCTGTCTATCAGTTGCTGGGCGGCGCGGCGCGTGACGGGGTCACCGTCTATTGCCATGCCAATGGTTCGACCATCGACGACACGATCGCCGCCGCGATCGAATATCGCGACAAGGGTTACAGGGCGATCCGCATCCAGTGCGGCGTGCCGGGCCTGCCCACCACCTATGGCGTGTCGAAGGACCGTCATCATTACGAACCGGCGGACGGCCACCTGCCCAGCGAAAGCGTCTGGTCGACCGCGAAATATATGCGCGTCGTCCCCGAATTGTTCGCCGCCGCGCGTGAGGCGCTGGGCTGGGACATCCACCTGCTGCACGATATACACCATCGCCTGACCCCGATCGAGGCGGGGCGGCTGGGCAAGGATCTCGAACCCTATCGCCCCTTCTGGCTGGAGGACGCGACCCCGGCGGAAAATCAGGCCGCGTTCCGCCTGATCCGCCAGCACACCACCGCGCCGCTGGCGGCGGGAGAAATCTTTAATTCGATCTGGGACTGCAAGGAACTGATCGAGAACCAGTTGATCGATTATGTGCGCGCGACCGTCGTTCATGCCGGGGGCCTGACGCACCTGCGCCGCATCGCCGCGCTGGCCGATCTGTATCAGGTCCGCACCGGTTGCCACGGTGCGACCGACCTCTCGCCCGTCACCATGGCGGCGGCGCTGCATTTCGGCCTGTCGGTGCCCAATTTCGGCATTCAGGAACATATGCCCCACACGGCGGAAACCGACGCCGTGTTCCCGCACGCCTATACCTACGCGAGCGGCATGATGCATCCGGGCGAGGCACCGGGGCTGGGCGTCGACATCGACGAGGATCTGGCCGCACAGCATGATTACAGGCGCGCTTTCCTGCCCGTGAACCGGCTTGAGGACGGCACGTTGTGGAGCTGGTGACATGAGCGAAGCAACGACCGCGCTGCCGCCAAAGCCGAGCGGGCGTATCCGCTGGACGATCTGTGCGCTGCTGTTCGCCGCGGTCGTGCTGTCCTATATCGACCGGCTGGTGCTCGGCGTGCTCAAGCCCCAGCTAGAGGCGCTGTATGGCTGGACCAACGCCGGCTATGGCGACATCGCCGGTTATTTTCAGGTTTTCTACGGACTGGGCTTCCTCGCCTTTGGCTGGCTGATCGACCGTTACGGGCCAAAGGTCGGCTATCTGGTCGCGATGGGCAGCTGGACACTGGGGCATTTCGCCCAGACGCTCGCCACGTCGACCACCGGCTTCGTCATTGCGCGCATTCCGCTGGCGCTGGGCGAAGCGGGCACGTTCCCATCGGCGCTGGCGGCGGTGTCGCAGTGGTTTCCACGGCAGGAACGCGCACTGGCGATCGGCATCTTCAACGCCGGCGCCAATGTCGGCGCGGTCGTCACGCCGCTATTGGTGTCGTTCCTGGTCGCGGGGCTGCTGCTCGACTGGCGATGGGCATTCATCATCAGCGGCTGCTTCAATCTGGTCTGGCTGTTCGTCTGGTGGCGCTGGTATCGCGCGCCCGCCGACCACCCGAAAGTCACCGCCGAAGAACGCCAGTGGATCGAGGCCGAACCGGTCGTGCAGGCCCGCCGCGCCGGTTTCCTGAAGGTGCTGCGCCACCGCGAAACCTGGGCCTATATGACCGGGCGGTTCCTGATCGATCCTGTCTGGTGGACCTTCCTGTTCTGGCTGCCGGACTTTTTCTCCAAACAATATGGCTATGACCTGAAAAGTTTCGGACCGCCACTGGTCGTCATCTACATCCTTGCCGATGTGGGGGCGGTTGCGGGCGGCTGGTATTCGTCATCGCTGCTGAAACGCGGCCGCACCACCAACCGCGCGCGCAAACAGGCGATGTTCGTCTGTGCGCTGTTCGCGGTGCCGGTGATGTTCGCGGTGCAGGCGTCGAATGTCTGGGTTGCGGTGACGCTGATCGGCATTGCGTGCGCCGCGCACCAGGGCTTTTCGACCAACCTGTTCGCGATGCCGGGCGACCTGTTCCCGCGCAACGCCCAAGGGGCGCTGATCGGCCTGGGCGGCGTATCCGGAGCGATCGGCGGGTTCATCGCCTCGAAATCGCTGGGCGCGCTGCTCGACACGGTGGGCAGTTACGAGCCGTTTTTCGTGGCGTGCGGCGTCGCCTATCTGTTGGCGCTGCTGGTCATCCACCTCATCAACCCACGATACCGCGAACCCCAATTCGCAGCGTGACACCAAAAAGGGGGCGGCTCCAACCGGAACCGCCCCCTTTTTTTGCGCGACAAGCGCCGGTCAGCCGATCGTCAGCGTCGTGCCCTTGAGCATCGCCGAGCTTGGCCCGGCCAGCACCTCGACCTCACCCGGCTCCACCACTTCCTCAAGCTCGCGGTTCCACAGGCGGAAGCTCTTTGGTCCCAGCGTCAGCGTGACGCGCTGCCGCTCGCCGGGGGCCAGCGTGATGCGCTCAAACCCCTTCAACTCCAGCACGGGTTGCGTCACCGATGCCGAACGGCGGCGGATATACAACTGCACCACCTCGTCGCCCGCCCGGTCGCCGACATTGGCGACCTCGACCACGGCCTGCACCGATCCGTCGGTGGCGATGCGCGTCGCCGACAGGACCGGCGCGCCGATCTCGAACCGGGTGTAACTAAGCCCGTGACCGAACGGGAACAGCGGTGAGGCGTCGTCGAACAGATAGCCGCGCCGCGCCGTCGGCTTGTGGTTATAGTAAAAGGGCACCTGCCCTTCGTTGCGGACGACGGTGACGGGCAGCTTGGCGCCCGGATTGACGTCACCGAACAACCCCTCGGCAATTGCGGTGCCGCCTTCCTGCCCGACATACCAGCATTCGAGGATCGCGTTCGCGCCCTCGGCGATCGTCGGCCAGCTGGGTGGGCGGCCATTGATCGCGGCGACGACGATGGGCTTGCCCAGCGCCTTGAGCGCGGAGAACAGTTCGTTCTGTTCGCCCACCAGGTCGATATCGGTGCGGTCACCTAGGTGATTCTTTGCATAAGCCTCCCGGCTGACCTGTTCGGTGTCGCCGATCGCCAGCACGATCACGTCCGCCGCGCGCGCGACTTCGACCGCCTCGGCGATCAGGCGGCGGTTATCCGCCGGATCGGCAAGCAGCACTTCGTCGGAGGAGCGGTCCTCGCCCTTTGTGATGAACACACCCTGTGCGGTAACGATCGGCCGCCCCCTGCCCACCAGCGCGCGCACGCCGTCCAGCAGGCTGACCGTCTGCTGCGGCACGCTTGAATAGCCGCCCAGCCGCGCGACATCGGCATTCGGCCCGATCACCGCGACCGCGCCGCCCGTTTTCGCCAGCGGCAACGTCCCATCGTTCTTGAGGAGACACAGCGACTTGCGCGCTGCTTCCAGCGCCAATGCCCGCGCTTCGGCATTACCGGTGACGCGCAGCGCCTCGCGCAGATTGCCATAAGGATTTTCGAACAGCCCGGCGCGGAACTTGAACGTCAGGATGCGTTCGACCGCGCGGTCGATCAGCGCCTGCTCGACCTTGCCCGCGCGCACCTGCGCCACCAGCGTGCGGAACGCCTGTCCGTCGGGCAGTTCCCAATCGACGCCCGCTGCCAGCGCCTGCCGCGCGGCGTCTTCCAGGTCGGTGGCGACATGATGCAGTGTCGCCAATTCGTGGACCGCGCCATAATCGCTGACGATCACCCCGTCGAAGCCCCATTCGCGGCGCAGCACCTTGTCCAGCAGCCAGTGGTTGGCGTGGCTGGGCACGCCGTCGATCTCGTTATAACTCGGCATCACCGCGCCGATGCCGGTGCGCTCCACCACTTCGCGGAAGGGCGGGAAGAAGTTCTCGCGCAACTCACGCTCGCTGATCTGGGCCGGGGCGACATTGTTGCCCGCTTCAGGCTGGCCGTGGCCGGTCATGTGTTTCAGCGTGGCGAACACCTTGCCCTTGGGCAGCACGGGGGTCTTGCCCGGTCCCTGCAATCCCTCGACCGCAGCGACACCCATTTCGCCGACCAGATAGGGGTCTTCGCCGAATGTCTCCTCGATCCGGCCCCAGCGTGGATCGCGCACAATGTCGACGACCGGCGACAGGACAAACGGCACGCCGCGTGCGCGTGCTTCCCTTGCGATCTGCGACTGGACACGGCGCATCAGGTCGGTGTCGAAACTGCCCGCCATGGCGATCGCCTGCGGGAACATCGTCGCCTGATTGGCCATATAGCCGTGCAGCGATTCCTCATGCACCAGCACCGGGATGCCAAGGCGCGTCTGCGTCATCGCCCAGCGCTGCATTGCGTTGATGAAATTGACCGTCTGTTCGGGCGTGCGACCATTGTTGACCGTCGCCCCGGCAGCGCCCGCGACGCCGGTGACGCCGCGCTTGTCGGATGCGCGCGTCAACTGGCCGAAGCCGTCCGGGTATGCCTTGGTCGCCTTGGCCGGATCGAACGTCATGCCGTCCATGATCTCGCTCTTGGTCGCCCACAGCGCGATCATCTGCATGACCTTTTCCTCCAGCGTCATGCGGCCCAGCAGGTCGCTGACGCGGTCGGGGATCGGCGCGCGTGCATCGCGATACACCGCGCGGCGGTCGGCCTGAACCGGCAGCCCCGCGCGCGCCAGCATCGGCATGGCCACGGCGGCACTCGCGCCCAGCATCAATTTCAGCGTCGAGCGGCGATCCGCCATGATCCTCTCCCCTTATCCGTCGATAGCCGAACCGTTACCGCTATCAGTCAATTGGTCAACCGCTGGCGAGGCGGCGTCGCGCCTGCGCCACCACCAGCGCGACCAGCATGGTCAGGCCAGTCAGCGGAAACAACAGCCCCGCCCCCGCCATCAGCATTGTCAACCCGCGCCCACTGCGCCCCGGCGGCAGGTCAAGGCCGCGCGGACGGCGTTTAAACCACATCACGGGCGCCGTTGCGACCAGCATCAGAATGGCAATGCACCCCGCCAGCATGACCAGTCGGTTCGCCTCGCCATATTGCTGGCCCTGATGCGTGGCGATGCCCCATTCGATGGCCCGCGCGCCCGGCCCGAAATCAGGGGCGCGCGCATCCTGTAGCAGGCGGCCCGATCCGGCATCGACATAGACGACATGCGCGTCATCGGCGCGTGCGATGGTGGCGCTGACCAGATAGGGCGCGCCCGGCGAGGCCGGCAGCGTCATCGTCCAGCCATCCCCCACACCCCGCCCCCTGGCCACCGACAGCGCGCGGTCAGGACCGATATCGCCCGCGCTCGCGGCAGGAACGAGGGCGCGCTGCATCGACCAGGGCAGCGTCGCGGCGGCGTGATGATCGCCCTTTGCCGCCGCCCACGGCGCGGGTCCGGGCGATTTCGGGCGGCCCCAGCCCTGCGCCGCGACCAGCCCCTGCAGCCCCCTGCCCCACACCCCGCTCCACGGCATCCCCGTGACGGCCAGGAACAGGATCACCGCGCCCGCGACGATGCCGGTCGAGGCATGCAGGTCGCGCCAGAAGCGTCGTTCTCTTGGCTTTCCGCGAACACCGATCGCGGGGGCGCCGCCGCGCGGCCACCACAGCCACAGGCCCGTCAGCACCAGCACGATCGTCCAGCCCGCGACGATCTCGATCACCGCATTGCCCAGCGGCCCAGCGATGATGAGGCTGTGCAGTTCGCGCACCACGCTCATCACCCCGCCCGCGCGCGTCGTGCCCAGCACGCGCCCGTCACCGGGGTCGACAAAGGCGGTGCGGCGCGTGCCATCGGCCATCGCGACCGTCATTCGCCAGCTTTCGCGCTCGGCGGGCCGCGTGACTTGCGCTACACGTCCGCCGGTGGCCTGCTCGACCCGCGCCGTCATCGTGCCCAGCGACAGCGGCGCACGCGGCGCGACGGCCAGCCAGTCGGCATAGACCGCGCGCTCGATCTCGGCCTTGTAGAGATACAGCCCGCCCGTGACGGCAAGCCAGGCGAGGAAGGGCAGCACCAGCAATCCTGCAACCAGATGCCAGCGCCAGACGGAGCGATACAGCGCGTCCATCAGAAACGCGCCCGCACGCCGCCATACACGGCGCGTCGCTCAACCGGGTAGTAGATGGCCGACGCGTCGCCTGCCCGCACCGCCGCCGAAATGTCGCCGATCGCGCGGCGACCCGTCAGGTTGCGCGCATCAACGAACAGGCTCAGCCCGCCTCGCAATCTCGCCCGCGCGCCGATGCCGATCAGGGCATAATCGGGCACCTTCACGCTGTTCGCGTAATCGGCCCAGGCCCCATCGGGCACCCATTCGACGTTGGGGGTGACGGACAGCCGTTCAGTCCCCAGCCGCAATTCGCCGCGATAGACGTGCCGCGCGACCACCGGCAGGCGATTGTCTCCGAACACTGCGTCGCCGCGAAAGCGAAAGTCGTTGAGCTGGTAGCTTTGCCGCAGGGTCGCCCACGGCGCGAAAGCAAGGTCCAGCCCGGCCTCAATCCCCTGATGCCGCGTGCGCCTCGCGTTGAACGTCGCGGCGGGAATATCGGGCGCCTGATTATATTGCAGCAACTCCCCGCGAATATCGGCGCGGTAGAGCGTCACGTCGAACCGGGCGATGCCCGCCTGCCCGCGAGCACCCGCTTCATAGGTCCAGGCGCGTTGCGGATCGAGATCGACAAAGCCCGGCGTCACCACGCCGCCGATCGCGAACGGCGTCTGGTTCAGCTCGCTGAAACCCGGCAGCTCGACCGAGCGGTTGGCGTTGGCAAAGAACTGCACCCCCGCCACCGGCTCGAACAGCAAACCCGCCTTGGGAGAAAACACGTCAAAACTGGCCGACCCGCTGCGCGCGGGTGCCAGCCGGTTGGCGACTTCGCGCTCGCCATGCGTATGGACGGCGCCCGCCACCAGCGACAGTGCGGGGACCAGCCGCACGCGCACTTCGCCATAACTGTCGATGGTCCGCGCCCGCTGCCGCGCATCCGCCGTCAGCGCGCCGCGCCGCCTGCCGACATTCACATATTGCCGCGCCTGCACGGTGCCGAACCGCGCAGTTGACCCCAGCGATGCCTCGACCGGCAGCCCCGCGACTTCGCCGACCAGCTCCAGCCGGGCAAAGGCGCCATGATCGGTCGATTTCTGGTCGATGACCTGAAAAATCGGGTGGTCGAGCTGCTTGGCATTCAGGAACCCGCCGAACGAAAGGCTGCCGCTGCCCAGCGCTATCGTCGTCCGGTTCTGCAACCGGATCGAATCGATGTCGCGCGCCTGATCCTGCGCGATATTACCCGGTAGCGTCTGGCCAGGGTTGCTCAACGCCTGCGTTCGGGTCAGCGCTCCGGGGAGTTCCTGCTGGATATGGTTGGCGCTGGCGTAGAAGCGCGTCTCCACCCCCTCCCGCAGCCGCAAACCGACATTGCCATTGAGCCGGAGCGAGCGGCGGCGGGCATGGTCCCGGTCGCCATCCGACGCATCGCCGGTGATCGCCAGATACCCGTCCCCAGCTTCGGTCGCCAGGCCGGCGGCGAGCTTACCGCGCACGGTGTTCCAGCTACCACCGTCGATCCGTGCCTCCACGCCCGGCGCCGTGCGGCCGGTCGGCGTCACCGCATTGATCGCCCCACCAAGTGTCGAGCCGCCATGGCGCAGCGCATTGCCGCCACGATACACCTCGATCCGCTCGAATACCTGCGGGTCGAGTTCCTGAAAGTCGCCGTTGTTGTCGGCCAGATTGATGGGAATGCCGTCCTGCATCAGCAACAGTCCGCGCATGTGGAAACCCCGGCTGATCCCCGACCCGCGCACCGAAATGCGGACTTCCTGTCCGAAACGCGGCTGGGTGTAGACGCCGGGGGAGAAGGCCAGCGCATCGCGCAGCGACACCGCTACCGTGTCGGCAAAATCCTCGGCGGCGACGACATCCACCCCGCCGGGCGTCTTGCGTATCTCCGCCTCGGCATCCTGTGTCTGGCGTTCGCCGGTGACGATGATGGCGCGGTCCTGATCGTCATCACGGGCATAAGCGGGGATCGCGAGCGCGATAAGCGATGCGCCGCAAAGGGCGCGCGAAAACAATGTCATGGGAATGATGAACCTCGATACCGGCCCCGGCAGCGCCGGGCCTTGCCCTGAAAGCGCGCGGGCGGGCCGCGCGCGGATGGCGTCAGGCGATCGAGGGGGCGGGTGGTCCACGAAGCGGGGGGCGCAGATGCCGGGCCGCGCGGTGCGGTGCGGGTGTGACGGATCGCAGCGCCAGCAGCGCCACGATCGCCAGTGCCGCGCCCAGCAGCGCGGGATCGACACTGCCCAGAAACGCCGCCGCCAGCGAGCCGAAGGCGCAGGGGCTGCCCGCCTTGTCGCGTTCCTGCGGGGCGGGCTTCGCCGGGCGTTCGCCAAGGCCGGGGATCGCGATCGTCATCGCGCGCGAACCCTCGCCCGAACAGACCATCACCGTCAGGCTGCCATTGCCGTCGGCAACCGGCATGAACCCGGCGGGCATCAGCAGCCGCAGCAGCAGGACGGCCGCCAGCAACAACGCGGTCAGCGGTGCGTGGTCGCGGGCAAGGCGGCGAAGGCCGGTCACGTTCCGCGCCCTAGATCAAGGGGCAGAGCGGTGTCACGCGCGAAATCGCACGACGCGGGATTGCGCCGCGACCGGCGCGAGTTCAATCTGCTGCCTATGCTTCGCACGCTGATTCCGCTCACCCTGCTCGCGGCTTGCACCGCGATGCCGCCCGTTGGCCCGCCCGCCGCCGCCCCCGCTGCGCCCTATCGCGCGATCGGCACCGAACCGTTCTGGTCGGTCACGCTGGCCCATGGACGAATGCGTTATGACGATCCGTCGGGCACGGTGATCGACGTGACCGCGCCGACGGCGCGCGCCAGCCTGAACGGCGAGCGTTATGTCACCGACCGGCTGACCCTCGACATCACCCACGCGCCGTGCAGCGACGGGATGAGCGACCGGCGTTATCCCGATACGGTGCTCGTCATCGCCGATGGCCGCGAGTTGAAAGGATGCGGCATGCCCGCTGCGGACGAGGATGCGCTGACCGGGCAGGAATGGCGGATCAACGCCGTCGACGGCGCTGCCCCGCCCGCCCCCCGCCCCGCGACGCTAACCTTTGCGGAGGGGCGATTGAGTGGCACGACCGGATGCAACCGCGTGATGGGCAGCTATTCGCTGAGCGACGACCGGCTGACGCTGGACGGCGTGGCGACCACGCGCATGGCCTGTCCCGGCGCGGCCATGGAGCAGGAAGCACGCATCACCGAAATCCTGCGCGGGCCGCTCAGCGTCGTGCGCGGCAAGGACGGCGTGATGCTGACCGGCGACAAGGGCAGCCTGACCTTGGTGCCGGTGCGGCCATGATCGTCGCGCTCGCGGCACTGGCGCTGGGCCAGACAGCGCCGGAGCCGCAAGCGACGATTACCGACCTTGCCTTCGATCCCGCCCGACTGTTCGAAGCACCCGGCAACGATCTGGTGCAGATCCAGTATCGCGGCGACGATTACGCTTATCCGGTCTATGCCATCGCCCTCCGCCGCCAGTGCCCGGGCGAGCGTGGCGCGTGCCGGTCGACGCTCATGGCCCGACTGGTCCGGGCGCCCAACGCGCTAAAGGTCGAACGCCCGCGCTGGGCGGGACAGGCATTGATCGGCGCGATAGTCAAAAGCGGCGCGAAGACACGCGATCAGATCGCCGATGCGCTGGACAAGGCGAAGCTGGGGTTTCTCGAAGCCGACATTTCAACCTGTCCGACCGCGAAAGCCGTCATGTCACAGGCAGCAACAATGCAATGGGTCCCATTGGCGGTCACGGACCCCGATGGGCCACCGGCGATGGAAATGGCCCTGCACGCCGACACGATGACCGTTCGCTTCGCCAGCAGCTATACGCGGCTTTCGACCTATACGGGCATCATCGACGACCGCGCGCCCAGCGGATGGGCCGTGCGCCTGGCCGCCGCGCTCGAACCCTGCTGGCGGCCAACCGATGCGACGCCGCCGTGGCGCCGGGTTATTCCGCCGCTTCCGGCAAAGCGGGTGACCGATCTTCCTCCACCATAAGCTTGCTGAGCGGGCGCGGGCTGGCCTCCACCATCGGCAACGGGTCGATCGTCTTGGTGCCGGTGTCGATGTTCAGCCCCTCGAAACGCCGGGCCTGGGTCATCACCTGACTTTCGATCGAACCGACAAAGGCGTTGTAGGCGCTGGTCGCGGTTTCCAGATTCTTGCCGACCTTGGCAATATGCGCGCCCATGGTGCAGACGCGCGCATGCAGTTCGCGGCCCAGTTCGGCGATCTGCCGCGCCTCGCCGGCCAGTTTTTCCTGCCGCCACACCGCCGCGACGGTGCGGGCGATGGCGATCAGGTTGGTGGGGGTCGCGATCAGCACGCGGCGGTCGAACGCATAGTCCCACAACCCCGGCTCATGCTCCAGCGCGGCCGAGAGGAAATGTTCGCCCGGCACGAACATGATGACGAACTCGGGCGTATTCTCGAACTGGCCCTGATAGGCCTTGTTGCCCAGTGCGTTGACGTGCGCTTTCATCGACGCGACATGCGCGCCCAGATGCCCGGCGCGCTCGGCCTCGTCCACCGCGCCGTAAGCGTCCTGATAGGCGTTGAGCGATACCTTGGCGTCGATCACCAGCAACGAATTGCCCGGCACCTTGACGATCGCATCGGGGCGCAGCCGCCCGCCGTCGGTGTCGACCGACACTTCCATCATGAAGTCGGTATGTTCAGCCAGACCACAGGTTTCCAGCACGTTGCGAAGCTGCTGCTCGCCCCAGCGGCCGCGCGCCTTGGGAGCGGCGCGCAGCGAATTGACCAGCTTGGCCGCTTCCGCCCGCACGCCTTCCTGTCCGGCGCGCATCCCTTCCATCAGGCCCTTTAGCTGGCCATAGGCTTCGGTGCGTTCCTTTTCGACGGTTTCGATTCGCGCTTCATAGCGCTTCAGCGTCTGTTCGACGGGGGCCAGCAGCGCCCTGATCTTGATCTCGTTATTCTCGCCCGCCTGATGGAAGCGTTCGTTGGCGCGGTTGAGGAACGCCGCCTGCGCGTCGCCCAGCAGTTTGTTGGCGACATCGGCGAACTGGCCGGCCATCATGTCCTTGGCCGCCTTGAACTCCTCCAGCCGCGCCTCGAACGCGCGGGCATCGGCCTTGAGCGTGGCAAGGTCCAGCCGCGCGGTATCGCGCTCGATCCGCAGCGTTTCGTTCTCGCTTACCAACTCGCCCATGCGCGCCGCCCGGTCGCTGGCCAGCGCCAGGTCGGTAATTGCTTTCTTGAAATCGGCCTCGCGCGCGTCGCGTTCGGCGCGCGCGGCATCGACCCCCCGGTTGCCGAGAAACCAGCCCAGCACGGCACCGACGACCAGCGCGGCGACGACGAGCAGAATGGCGAGAACAGGGTCCATGGCCGACGCAAACTCCGGAGGTGAACGGAATGCGAACCTAACCCGCCCGCATCAAAGCCTCAAGCCGCCGCCTTGCGCGCCTTGGCGAGTTTCTTCAGCACCATGTCGCGTTTCAGGCGCGACAGATGGTCGATGAACAGCACACCGTTCAGGTGATCCATCTCATGCTGGAGGCAGGTCGCCATCAGCCCGTCGAACCACGCTTCCTGCATATTGCCGTCCACATCCAGCCAGCGCGCGCGGCAGCGGTCGGGCCGCTCGACTTCGGCAAACTGGTCGGGAATCGACAGGCAACCTTCCTGATAGCAGCGGCGCTCGTCCGAGACTTCAAGGATTTCGGGGTTGATGAAGGCGTGGGGGTCGCGGATCGGCTTGCCGTCCTCCCCCTCCTGCTCCTGCAGGTCGATGACCATGATGCGCTTGGGCACGGCGACCTGGATCGCGGCCAGCCCGATGCCGGGGGCGTCATACATGGTGTCGAACATGTCGGCGACGAGCTGGCGCACGCCGTCGTCGATGGTTTCGACGGGTTCGGAAACCAGCTTGAGGCGCGGATCGGGAATCTCGATGATGGGAAGAACGGCCATCGCCCTAAAATGGCGGCTGGCCGCGATCGGGTCAAGCGACGGGACGCCGCGCGCGCAATGCCTGGGCCAGCGTCCCCTCGTCCAGATAATCCAGCTCGCCCCCGACGGGCAGGCCGTGCGCCAGTTGCGTGACGCGCACCGGGAACCGCTCGATCCGCTCGGCCAGGTAATGGGCGGTCGTCTGCCCCTCCAGCGTGGCGTTCATCGCCAGCACCACCTCGTCAATGCCGCCCCCTTCGATCCGGCGCATCAGCGCGTCGATCGACAGGTCCTCCGGCCGCACGCCCTCCAGCGCCGACAGCCGCCCGCCCAGCACATGAAAACGACCGGGAAACAGGCGCGACCGGTCGAGCGCCCACAGATCGGCCACTTCCTCCACCACACACAAGGCGCGCGCATCGCGGCGCGGGTCGGCGCAGATCGCGCACGGATCGCTGGTGTCGACATTGCCGCACGTCGCGCACGTCACCAGCCGGTCGTTCACCGCCGCCAGCGCATCCAGCAGCGGCGCAAGCGCGGTTTCGCGGCGTTTGATGAGGTGCAGGACCGCACGCCGCGCCGAACGCGGCCCCAGTCCGGGTAGCCGCGACAGCGCCTGTGCCAGTGCCTCGATTTCATGAGAAGCCATTGCCTCTACAGATAGGGGCTTGCGCCCGCCCCTGCCAAGCGGTTGAGACAGGCGTCATGCGGATCATCTTCATGGGCACGCCCCAGTTCGCCGTGCCGGTGCTGGACGCACTTGTACAAGCGGGCCACGACATCATCGCAGTTTACAGCCAGCCGCCGCGTCGCAGCGGCCGGGGCAGGGCGCTGACCCCCACCCCCGTCCATGCGCGGGCCGAGACGCTGGGCGTGCCGGTGCTGACCCCGGTGACGCTGCGCGATGCGGACGCGCAAGCCGCATTCGCCGCACACGCCGCCGATGTGGCCGTGGTGGCGGCTTATGGCCTGATCCTGCCGCGCGCGGTGCTGGACGCGCCGCGCCTTGGCTGCCTGAACGTCCACGCATCACTGCTGCCGCGCTGGCGGGGGGCCGCGCCGATCCAGCGCGCGATCCTGGCGGGCGATGCGGAAACCGGCGTCGGCATCATGCAGATGGAAGCTGGGCTGGACACCGGCCCGCTCCGGCTTGAGCGCCGCACGACGGTCGAGGGCAAGACGGCAGGCGCGCTGACCGACGAATTAAGCGCCATGGGCGCGGCGGCGATGGTCCAGGTTCTGGCCGACCCGGACGCCTATCCACCCGTCGCCCAGAGCGCGAACGGCGTGACCCATGCCGCCAAGATCGAAAAGGCCGAGGCGCGGCTCGATTTCTCGCGAACTGCGATCGAGGTCGAGCGGCAGGTCCGCGCCTTCAACCCCGCGCCGGGCGCGTTTTTCGAAGTGAACGGCGAACGGGTGAAACTGCTGGAAGCCGATGCCACGCTGGGCAGCGCCCCGAACGGCGCCGTAGGTGAAGAGCGGGAAGGCTTCACCATCGGCTGTGGCGAGGGGCTGATCGTGCCCAGACTGGTCCAGCGCGCAGGCCGCGGGCCGATGACCCCGGCGGAGTTGCTGCGCGGGTTCGCCATCGCGCCGGGGACGATCCTGTCGTGACGCGCTTTGCCCTGACGATCGAATGGGACGGCCGCCCGTTCATGGGGTGGCAGCATCAAGCGCACGGTCCCAGCGTGCAGCAGGCGGTGGAGGATGCCGCCCATGCCGTCACGGGTGAGGATGTGCTGGTCCACGCCGCCGGGCGCACCGACACCGGCGTCCATGCGCTGGGGATGCGCGCGCATTGCGACATCGAAAAGCCGATCGCACCCTTTCGCCTGATGGAGGCGCTGAACGCGCGGCTGCGCCCGCACCCGGTCGCGGTGCTGGCGTGCGAAGTGGTGCCCGACGACTGGCATGCCCGCTTTTCATGTGTCGCGCGCCATTATGAATATCGCATCCGCGCGCGCCGTGCGCCGCTGACGGTGGAATCGGGATTTGTGTGGCGCGTCGCGCCGCCGCTGGACGTGGCGGCGATGGCGGTGGGGGCGGCGCATCTGGTCGGACGGCACGACTTCACCACATTCCGCTCGGCGCATTGTCAGGCGGACAGCCCGGTGCGGACGCTCGACCGGCTGGAGGTGATGGCCGACGGCGACCTGATCCGCATCTTCGCTTCCGCGCGGTCGTTCCTGCACCATCAAGTCCGCTCGATGGTCGGGTGCCTGTCGCTGGTCGGACAGGGCCGCTGGACGCCCGACGACATGGCCACCGCGCTGGCCGCGCGCGACCGCGGTGCGCTGGGCCTGAACGCGCCGCCCGATGGCCTGTATTTCCTGCGCGCCGATTATCCGACGGCTGCCGTCAGCGGCTGAAGCTGGCCACCAGTTCGACATGCGTCGACCAGGTGAATTGCCCCACCGGCTGCACCCGGTCGAGGCGATAGCCGCCCTCGCACATCGCCTTCGCATCGCGCGCGAAGCTGCTGGGATTGCACGAGACATAGGCGATGCGCGGCACCGCGCATTCCGCCAGCGCCGCAGCCTGTTCGCGCGCGCCCGCGCGCGGCGGGTCGAGGATCACCGCGTCGAAACGATTGAGTTCCTCGACCGTCAGCGGGCGGCGGAACAAATCGCGATGATCGGCGAACAGCAGCCGCCCTGCCTGCGCCGCCGCGCCCTTGAGCGACAGGACCGCGTCGCGCGCGCCCTCCCCGGCATAAACGCGCGCCGATGGCGCCATCCCCAGCGCAAAGGTGCCGAGGCCGGCGAACAGATCGGCCACGTTACGCGCATCGCCGACGATCGCGCGCACCGCCTGAACCAGCGCCGCTTCCCCTTCGACCGTGGCTTGCAGGAACGCACCCGGCGGCAGCGGCACCGGCACGCCGCCCAGCGTCACCGTCACCGGCTCGGGTGCCCAGCGCGTTTCCGCGCCGTAAGCA
>NZ_DATJLI010000130.1:0-22613 GCF_035490575.1 Sphingomonas sp.
GCGGCGATATCGCCATTGTCGGCCATGGTCGCGCCGTCGACATGATCGCGCACATGCCGCACGCCCAGCCGCTCGACCGCGTGCCGCCGCAGCAATTCGGCCAGCTTGCCCGCGTCGAGATGATAGGCATAGTTCAACGCGCCCGCATAATCCGGCATTGCGCTCTGACGCGGGGCAAGATGCCGCGCACCGACCAGCGGCTGCGGGCACACCGCCTCGGCAAAGGGCAGGTCGGGCGCCGCCGCGCGCCACGCCGCCACAAGTGCCCGCGCATTGCCCTCCACCGGTGCGATGAACGGATGGAAATAGGCGTCATCGGCGCTCCCGTCGCGCCATCCGACGAACCGCGACCCCTGTTTGAACGAAGCGTCGCAGCCGCGCAGGAAATCGGCCTCGGCAATGCCGATGCGCGACAAGGTGCGGCGCATCGTCGGCCAGGTGCCCTCCCCCACGCCGATCGTGGGAATGTCAGGCGATTCGATCAGCGTGACGCGCACCGGCCGGGCAGCGGCGGGGTCCAACGCGGCGGCGATGCGACAGGCGGAAAGCCAGCCGGCCGTGCCGCCGCCGACGATCACCACATGGGCGATACCCCTGTCCACCGATCCGCTCCTCCGGCTCACGCACATTCGCGCGATTCATCATGTTGGCGCGCGTGTCGTGAAAAGGCCACCCCGCCCTGCGCCGGGGTGGCCCGTTCGATGCCCGATCAGAAAGTGAAGCGCAGCCCGCCCATATACCGGGCGTAACCCGGCTGGGCAAAGGTCACGAACTCCTCCGACCGGCGATGGCCGCGCCGGTTGGCGCCCAGGATGTTGATCCCTTCGGCAAAGACGGTCAGCCCCTGCATGAACTCCCAACTCGCGCTGGCGTCGACCTGACCATAGGCCTCGACATAGGTGGGATCGAACGCGCCGCCGGCGTAGAATTTGTCGCGCCAATTATAGGCGACACGCGCCTGAATGCCGTTCTTGTCGTAATAACCGACGACATTGGCGCTGTCGCTCAACCCGGTCAGCGCGAACTGGCCGATGCTGGGGTTCAGCGTGTTGTTATATTGCGCGTCGCCATTGACGATTGTGTAGTTCACGATGAAGCCAAGGCCCGTGTCCCACAACCGGTGCTGGACGGCGAATTCCCAGCCGTTGATGTTGGCGGTCTGGTCGCTGTTGAACGGCTGGGTGATCTGGAAATTGAACAGATCATCCTCGGGCAGGCCAAAGATGTTGCCCGTCAGGTAATTTACGCCGCCTGCCTCGGTCGTGCCGGTGACTTCGGACGATGCCGGATAATTACGCAGGATATAGTCGCGCACGCGCACCGCATCGGTCGTGCCCAGCGCCGCCACCGCCGCGCGGTAACGCGGGCCGGAGCCGGGATTCCGCAGGTCGAAGGCCGACTGATCGACTTGGGTGCTGCCGATGAAGTTGCTGACATCCTTGTTGAAATAGCCGATCGAGAGATAGCTTTCGCGATCGAAATACCATTCGGCCGAGAAATCGATATTCTTGGATTTGAACGGGATCAGGTTGGGGTTGCCCAACCGGCCCGTGCCGCCGCCGATGCGCGGATTGGTATCCAGCTCCAGCCCGCCCTGCAGGCTGGAATAATCGGCGCGCGTGATCGTGTGGCTATAGGATGCGCGCAGCTTGACGTTGCGAAGCGGTTCGATGTCGAAATCGATCGAGGGCAGCCAGTTTTCGTAACTGCCGCGGAACGTGGTGAAATCCGCGTCAGGCGCAAAGGTCAGCGCAAACTCATTTGCCCCCGTCCAGCGCGCACCCGTCGGCACCGGCACCAGGGCCGAGGATTCCACGTTGGTCTGGTCGTAACGCAGCCCCGCGATGATGTGCGCCGGGTTGTTGAACACGTCGAAACGCGTGTTGAACTGGATATAGGGCGAAATCGTTTTTTCACGGATGCGGCGGTCGGTGGTATAATTGGCGAGGCAGGTGCCTGGTGCCACAACGCCGACCTGCGGGTTTTCGCAGATATTGTAGGTCGAACGCAGCAGCTCGGCCATCTGCTCGAAATTGAAGGTGTAGATCGCCGACGGCAGGCCAGCGCTGCCGTCAAAGCCGCTGAACTTGTCGGGCAGGCTCACGCGCTCGAAGAAATCATCGGGCACGGCGTCGGCGCCGAATGACTGGCCGCGCGGGTCGACGCCGCCCCAGGTTTCGTTCTGGATGAAGCCATAGGCCGAGCGGACCTGATTATCGACAAACGAGAAACCGGCGTCGATGCTGTCGAGAAACGCGCCGTCATGCTCGTAACGACCCTTCAACTGAACCTGATCGAGCGTGTTCTTGAAATAGGCGTTGCGGAACGCATTGCCCGTCGGCGTGATGAGCGCGGGGTTCAGCGCATCGACGCCCGGATACATCGCATAGGACACGACCGGCAGGTCGTTGGTGAAATCGAGCCGCTGCGACTGCACGCCGAAAATCGCACCGCCGATCGAGGTGCTGCTGCCATATTCGTTGGTCGGCTTGGATTCGGCGGTCGAGTGATGCGCGTCGAGCGACACGGTGACATTGCCCGGCGCTTCCCAGGTCAGGTTGCCGCCAAGCGACTTGTTGATCGACTTGTTCGCCGTCAGCGCGCTGGAATAGGACAGGTCCTTGCCCGGCTCGAACTGCTCGGCATAGAAAACCGGGCCGGCATTGGGCCCATCGGTCCATTCGCTCGACGTGTTGCCGAAGTTGAACCAGATGCCGGTGCTGGCGGTGCGCGCTTCGACCTGGTTGCTCGAATAGGTGTAATCGAGCGTCGCGGTCAGGCTGTCGGTCGGCTTGGCCTGCAACACCAGCTGGCCGTTGATGCGTTCACGGTCGATATCGATCAGGCTGTAGCTGGCTTCCTGCGGCACTTCGTAAACATCGCCGGGACCGGGGCGGTTGGTGATCTGATCTGCGCCCGGCATGCCCGGCTGCGGCAGCGAGCCCCAGTTATTCTCTTCTCCAAGAAACCCGTCACGGAATCCGACCGTGGCCGAGTTCACGCTGGCCTGACGGCGCTGATACGCGCCACTCAGCAAAATGCCGAATCGGTCGTCGCCAAAGGTGCTGGACAGGACGCCCGACACTTCCGGCGTGATCGGGCTGCCGTCGTTCCGCGAAGTGTCGAGCACGCCGCGCGCCGCGATCGATCCGCGCATACCCGGCCGGTCGAGCGGGCGCGGGGTGCGGATGTTGATCGTCGAGCCGATACCGCCGGAGGGCACCGCCGCGCGACCGGTCTTGTAAACCTCGACCCCGGCAATGCCTTCGGACGCAAGGTTGGCGAAATCGAACGAGCGCGAGGCCGGCGCGCTGGCGCCGTCGCCCAGCGTCGAGGTCGGCATCTGGCGCCCGTTCAGCGTGACAAGGTTATATTCGGGTCCGAAGCCGCGCACGGTGACGGTCGAACCTTCGCCGTTCGAACGGTCGATCGACACGCCGGTGATGCGCTGTAGCGATTCGGCCAGGTTGGTGTCGGGAAACTTGCCGATATCCTCGGACGAGATCGCATCGACCACGCCCTGCGCGTTACGCTTGATGTCGACCGCCTCACGCAGCGACGCGCGGATGCCGGTGACGACGATTTCCTCGCCGGGCTGTTCGACGGGCGCGCTATCCTGAACCTCGGAAGGGCCGGTATTGCCGACAGTCGCGGCCGCGTCCTGCGCCGATGCGACACCCGGAACCGCGGCCATGGCCACGACCGATGCACTTGCCACGAATCGCGAAATCGAACGAGCCTTGAAGCCCAGCATCCCCGTCCTCCCCATATGTCGCACGGTTAACCGCGTGCTTTGTTGATGGGAACGTTCACTCACGCCGGCGCGGTGGATTGTCAAGCGTTGGCGGTATCATCCGGCACGATCAGCGCCGGCGTGTGACGCGAACGCAACAGGACGTTTGGGAACGTTCCCGGCTTGCCCTTTCTTGCAGTCCAACGCCGCATTTGCGGTTCTGCGACGACACAGGGACGCCGCGCCCCCATCGGTGCGGGCGGGCGTTGCGGAAAGGCTGTCCCGCGATGGCCGCCAGGATCGCTTACCTTTGAGCACGGGAGCGTGATAACCCGCGCGTGATGCGCGCGCCCGCTCTCCCCCGTCGTTCCACTGTCTTCCTCGCGCTTTATGCGCTGGCGAGCGCGGGAGGGGTCATTGCCTATCTGCCGCTGTTATCGCTGTTGCTGCCGCTCAGGATCGAAGCGGTGATGGGCGACGCGCGCATCGGCTATGCCGCCATCGTGGCGATCGTCGGCGCGGTGGTGGCAAGCGGCGCGAACATCCTGTTCGGCTGGGCCAGCGACCGGTCGGTTGCGCGCGGGCGCGGGCGGCGCGGATGGGTGGCGTTCGGCATCGCCGCGCTCGCCCTTGCCTATCCGCTGGTCGCGATGGCGGCAACACCTGCCGCCATCCTGTTGGCGGTGATCGGCGTGCAACTGGCCGCGAACGCGCTGCTCGCGCCACTGCTGGCGATCATGGCCGATGAGATCCCCGACGCGCAAAAGGGCGTGGCCAGCGGCTTGCTGGCGGTCGGCCCACCATTGGGATCGGCCTTTTCGGCGCTGCTGATCGCCGCCCCCGGCCTGAACGAAGTGAGCCGCATCGCGGTCGTTCCGCTGGGCGTCGCGCTGTGCGTCGGCCCGTTCCTGATGACGCGCGGCGTGCGCGTGAAGGCGACCGTGACCGCCGCCACTCGCCCGCTGGACCGCCGCGACCTGGCAGTCGCATGGATCGCGCGGTTGCTGGTGCAATTGTCGGGCAGCGTGCTGACGCTTTACCTGCTTTATTACTTCCAGTCGCTGGCGACCGGCGCGGCGCGGGTTGGCGTGGCCGGGCAGGTCGGCGTGCTGATGACGCTTGCTTATGTCCTGTCGCTGCCCGCCGCCATCGCGATCGGCCGCCTGTCGGATCGGACCGGGCGACGAAAGGCGATCCTGTTCGGCGCAGCGACGATCGCCGCCGCCGGGCTGGCGACGATGGCGGCCGCCCCCGGCATGATGGTCGGCGCGGTCGGCTATGCCCTCTATGCCGTGGGGTCGGCGGTGTTTCTGGCGCTGCATTCGGGCTTTGCGATGCTGCTGCTGCCCAATCCGCGCCACCGGGGCCGCGATCTGGGCATCATCAACCTGACCAATACCGCGCCGTCGCTGATCGGCCCGGCGCTGGCGTGGAGCCTGGCGACGCCCGACGATTTCACCCGCGCGCTGCTGGCGCTGTCGCTGCTGACGCTGGCGGGCGGCGGCGCGATCCTGGCGGTGCGCGGCCGCGATCAGGGCGCGCGCCAGTAACGGACATGGTCGATCGACAGGCGCATCGGAAAGGCGGCGTCATCGATCCCCTGCTTGCCGCCCCAGTCGCCGCCGACCGCCAGGTTCAGGATCAGGTGATAGGGCCGGTCGAACGGCCACGCCCCCTTGTCGCCCGGCTGGTCGTTGGTGACGCGCATATAGGCACGGCCATCGACGCCGATGGTGATCGAATCGGGCCGCCAGTCGAGCTGATAGTCGTGGAACGCGGTGCAGGCCGTCGGAATCCGCTTCTGCGCGCCGCGCTGGGTGCCTTTGGCGTGATTGTAACTGCCCGAATGCAGCGTGGCGTGGATGACATTGGCGTCCCAGCCGACCATTTCCATGATGTCGATCTCGCCCATGTCGGGCCAGTTGCCGCCTTGCGGCAACAGCCAGATCGCCGGCCAGCCGCCGCGTTCGCATGGCAGCTTGGCGCGCACTTCATAAAATCCATAACCCATGGGCTGGCGCGAGACGAGCTTGGCCGAGCTGTAGCCCTGCCCGCCCCAGTCGGGGAACCGCGCCTTGTCCAGCGTCTCGCGCCGCGCCTCGATCACCAGCGCGCCGTTTTCGATGCGCGAATTTTCGGGCCGTGCCTCGGCATAATATTGGCGTTCGTTGTTGAACCAGCCCTTCTCGTTGAACGCAGTGTCGAAGCGCCATGTCGCGCGATCGACCGTCCGTCCGTCGAACTCGTCGGCGATGGTCGGCGGCGCGGTGGGCGGCGTCATCGGCGCATCGGCGGCATAGTTGGTGGCCCCCAGCGACGTGACTTGCAGCGCGATTGCGAACAGGCTCATCCTTCATCCTCCCCGGTCGTTGTTTTGCCTTCTTTCTAACGGCTCTTTGCGCCAGCGTCGAACGCGCGCGCTGGCCCGATGCGACGTGTCCGTGCATAAGCACCGGCAAAGGGGAGACCGCCATGCACGATCAGCCGACGACCGCCGCCCCCGAGACGACCGACGGCGAAGCGATCCTGCGCCGCATCAGCCGCCGCCTGATGCCGCTTTTGTGCGTGATGTATCTGATCGCCTATATCGACCGCCAGAACGTGTCCTATGCCAAGCTGGAGATGGTGGGCGCGCTGGGCCTGTCGGAAGCGGCCTATGGCTTGGGCGCAAGCCTGTTCTTCCTGGGCTATTTCCTGTTCGAAGCGCCCGCCAACATGATCCTGGCGCGGGTCGGCGCGCGGCTGTGGTTCGCGCGGATCATGGGCACGTGGGGACTGGTGACGATCGCACTCGGCTTCACGCAGAATGCAACGATGTTCTACGTGCTGCGCTTCCTGCTGGGCGTGGCGGAGGCGGGCTTCTTTCCCGGCGTCCTCTACATGCTGACGCTCTGGTATCCGCAGGCGCGCCGCGCGCAGATGGTCGGCTGGTTCATGATCGCCAGCGCCATCGCCAATGCCGTCGGTTCGCTGGTCGGCGGTGCCTTGCTCGAACTGGGCGGGATGGGCGGTCTGGCGGGTTGGCAATGGGTGTTCCTGGCCACCGGCCTGCCTGCCGTCCTGCTGGTGCCGGTCGTGCTGATGGCGCTGCCCAGCACGCCCGCCGAGGCCCGGTTCCTGAGCGACACGGACAAGCAATGGCTGTCCGCCCAGCTCGATGCCGAACCCAAACAGGCGGTCGAGGGGTCGGCATGGCGCGCGCTGCTCGACCGGCGCGTGATCGTGCTGGCGACGCTGTATTTCGGGATGCCGCTGGGTGCCTATGGTCTGAGCTACTGGCTGCCGACGATCGTCAAGGGATTTGGCGCGTCGAACATCGAAAACGGACTGCTCAACGTCATTCCGTGGCTGTGCGTCGCGGTCGCCTTGTGGGCGGTGCCGCGCCACGGCGCGCGTTATGGCGCGACGCGGTGGCACATTGTCGGCCCGATGCTGGTCGCCGCCGCCGCGCTGATGGGCAGCGTGCTGCTGCCCGGCGCCGCGATCAAGTTCGCCTGTCTGTGCGTCGCCGCCGCCGCCGTGTTTGCCGGGCAACCGATGTTCTGGAGCGTGCCGCAGCGGCTGCTGACCGGCGCGCACGCCGCCGCCGGGCTGGCGGCGATCAACTCGGTCGGCAATCTGGGCGGCTTCGTCGCGCAGAACATCGTGCCCGCGGTGCGCGACGCGACAGGCAGCAATCTGGCGCCGATGGCGCTGCTGTCGGGGGCACTGGCGCTGTCGGCAGCGGGCTTTTTCCTGTTCCTGCCGGGGATCGAGCGACATCGGCAGCCCTCAGCGCATTGACTGTCACACAAACAAGCGAATATCCTATAGGAAATAAGGGGTGGGAGAGAGCATGATGTCCGGCAATCGGCGCTCGATATGCGCGCATCGCTGCGTGGTAGCGCCAACATCGCGCGCGATCGGCATCGCATTCCCTTCCCGCTTCACCGTCATTTGCCGGAGCATCCCATGTTGATCGACCGCAGAACCGCGCTGGCGGGCATTGTCGGCGTGTTCGGCGCCAGCCTGTTCGCGCCCATCGCGCGCGCCGCCGAATATATTCCCAATCCGGTCATCAATACCGGCCCCCCCGCTCCCGTCTTCACGCCCGCGCAGCGCGCGCTGGTCGCGGCGCTCAGCGAACGCGTGATGCCGACCACCGATACGCCGGGCGCGATTGCCGCGGGCGTGCCCGATTATATCGAGCACATGATGGGCGACTGGGCGATCAACGACGATCGCGACCTGATCCTGGGCGGCCTTGCCGCGATCGACGCGCGCGCCGTGGCCGATTACGGCACGCCCGCGGTCAAGGCGTCCCCGGCGCAACAGGACGCACTGCTGCGGCTGGCGATGGGCGACGGCATCCCCGGCGGCGCGCCCTTTTTCGAAGCGTTCCGGCAACTCGTCGTCACCGGCTATTACACGTCGGAGGTCGGCATCACGCAGGAGCGGCATTACCTGCCCGTTCCCGGCGATTATGACGGCGCCTATCCCTATGCGAAGGTCAAGCGCATCTTCTCGTCCTAGCGGCCGTGCGCCGCCGCGCCATCCGACCGTTCCGAACCCCTTCAGATTCGACAGGCAATTCTCATGGCAGCAACTGACCGCTTCGACGCAATCGTCATCGGCTCCGGCGTAAGCGGTGGCTGGGCCGCCAAGGAGCTGACCGAAAAGGGGCTGCGCGTCCTGATGGTCGATCGCGGCCGGATGGTCGAACATGGGGAGGATTATCCCTTTGACGGGAAATCGGCCTACGAAATCCCGGCGCGCAACCGGATGCCCGCCGCGCTGGTCAAAAGCGATTATTTCGCGCTGAACGGCTGGGTTCAGCCCGCGACGCAGCCGTTTTTCATCAACGACCGCCTCAACCCCTATGATTACGACGCGCCCAGGAAGTTCAACTGGGTGCGCCCGTCGGTTGTCGGCGGCAAGTCGCTGACCTGGGGCCGGTGGAGCTTTCGCTGGGGTCCCAACGACTTCGAGGCCAACAAGCGCGAAGGCATCGGCATCGACTGGCCGATCCGCTACGGCGATGTCGAGCCATGGTATCGCTATGTCGAGAATTATATCGGCGTGTCGGGCGGGCGCGAAAACCTGCCCTATCTGCCCGACAGCGAGTTCATGCCGCCCTTTCCGATGAACGTCGCTGAGGAATGGCTGAAGGAACGGCTTGAGCGCGAATTTCCCGGCCGCAAGCTGATTAACGCCCGGCTGAGCAACATTACCGAGGACAAGCCCGAACAGAACCGCACGCGGTGCCAGAAGCGCGCGCAGTGCGACCGGGGTTGCAGCTTCGGCGCCTATTTCTCGACCCAGGCGGTCACGCTGCCCGCCGCACGCGCCACCGGGCGGCTGACGCTGCGTTCGGATACCTGGGTGACGAACATCGAATATGATCCCACGCGCAAGCGGGTGACGGGCGTGCGGATGGTCGACGCCAATACCGGCGTGGCCGAAGTCGTGCCCGCGCGCATGGTGTTCCTGTGCGCCTCGACCGGCAGTTCGCTGCACATCCTGCTCAATTCGCGGGCGCCGGACAGCCAGCGCAGCTATTTCCATTCGAACGGCGCGCTGGGCAGCGCGGTGATGGACCATATCTTCAAGGTCGGCGTCTCGGGCGAGATTCCGGGCATGACCGACTATGTCGAATATGGCCGGCGGCCGGGCGGCGTCTATGTGCCGCGCTTCCGCAACCTCGATGCCGAGGATCTGCCGTTCAAGCGCGGCTATGGCTATCAGGGTGGCGCCAGCCGCAGCGCCCCGGCACCCCAGGGGTTCGGCGCCGAAATGAAGCACGGCATGCGCGAATATGGCCCATGGCGCTTCAACATGAGCGCGTTCGGCGAATGCCTGCCCTATGACGACAATCGCGTGCTGCTCAATTTCGACAAGACCGACCGTTTCGGCACGCCGCTGCTGCGTTTCGACATGCAGTTCCGCGACAACGAGATCAAGATGATGGACGATGCCCAGGCGCAGGGCGAGATCATGTTGCGTCAGGCCGGGTTGCAGAATGTGCGAAGCTGGCGCGGCGCGCATATTCCGGGCGAGGCGATCCACGAAATGGGCGGCGCGCGCATGGGGCATGATCCCGCCACATCGGTGCTGAACAAATGGAACCAGGCGCATGACGCGCCCAATTTGTTCGTCACCGACGGGTCACAGATGACGTCGGTATCGTGTGTCAATCCGTCGCTGACCTTCATGGCGATGACCGCGCGCGCGGCCGATCATGCGGTCAGGGAGATGAAGGCCGGCACGATCTGATCGGCGGGCAGCTATCGGCGGCGGCGGCGCCACCACAAGCGGATGCCGCTCCACCACAACAGGATCGTCACCGCGCCGCCCAGACTGACCGCAATGCGGCCCGGCGCACCGGCGGCGTGGCCCGAATGCAGCGCATATTGCCACGCGAAAAAGGCGTCGCCGGCGCTGTCGCCGCGATCGTGCCGCGCGCCCATAATCTGCCCCGTGGCGGCCGAGACATAGGTCCATAGCCGCCCCTGATTGTCCACATCGCGCGGGTCGAAGGTGCGGATCGCATACAGACCCTGTTGCAGCATCGGTCGCACGCTGTGCACCGCGCGGCCACCTTCGCTCACACGCGCAACCGCTTGATCGAGCGTGACGTTCGGGGCGGCCGGATCCGCCTGCCTCGGCAAATGCTCGTGCAGCCGTTCGTTCACCGGCGACACCAGCCGCACCGCCTCGCGCGTCGTCTCCGGCCAGGCGAGCGTCAGGCCGGTCAGCGCCAGCGTCGCGGTCAGCGGCCATGCCCACATGCCCTTGGCGCGGTGCCAGTCGAACAGCCGCCGCAGCGAACCCGATCGCCCCGCCAGCCCGAACGCATCGCGCCACCGCTCCCCACGTGGGAACGACAGGACCAGCCCGACCCCATGATCGGCCAGCCACAACAGCGCGATCAGGCCCAGCAGCCAGGCCGCCACCGGGCCAAGCAGCAGGTCGGTGTGGACGCCGTAGATCAGATCCATCAAATGCCGCCGGTCGAGGCGCAACGCGCCCGATTCGCGCCACCCGGCGACCGCGCCCGTCGCCGGATCGGCAAAGACCTGCACGCCGATCGACGCCCCATCGTCGCCGCGCGCGCGCCCGATCAGCCAGTGCGTCCGCCCCGGCTCACCCGCCAGTTGCACCTGCCGCGCCTCAAACCCCGGCAATGCCGCTTCGGCATGTGCCAGCACGCTCGCCAGCGGCGCAGGGGGCGCCTGGCTGACGGCCACCCGCCGCAGATCGGGGTTCAGCGCGGTGTCGATCTCGTCATACCATGCGATTGCGATACCCGTCAGGCTGAGCAGCACCAGCCACAGCCCCGCGCCCAGCCCGAACCAGCGATGCCACAGCCTCAGCGCTTGGCGGCGCCCGCGCATCCGATCAGAAGCGCACGGCGGCGGTCAGGCGGACATTGCGCCCCGGCTCCGGCAGGCCCGCGACGATTTCGTATCCGGGAATGCCGCTGTAATCGGCGACGCTGGCATGGGCGCGATATTGCAGGTCGAACAGGTTATAGACCGCGGCCTGCAACTCCAGCATCTCGGTCCCGAACGGCTGCCAGCGCGCGAACAGGTCGACCACGGTATAGCCGGGCTTGTCGACTGTGCGCGTGCCGTCGATAAAGCCCAGTTCGGTCTCGCGGAACAGCACCTCGATATCGTTCAGGTCCTCGAACCGCGTCATGCTCGCCTGAAAGCTGAGCGAGGGCGAGGGCGCATAGCCGGCGGTCACGTTCCAGTTGTCGCCCATCGAATTGCCCAGCGCGATCTGTTCATAACCCTCGATCCGGTTGCCGTTCAGGCGCGAATCATAATGATTGTAGAAACCGTCGATCGAGAAGGGGCCGGTTGTGTAGCCGGCGCGCAGCTCGACGCCCTCTGAGCGGAAACGACCGATGTTTTCATAGTATACGCCGCCTTCCAGCGGCTGTCCCGGCGCCGGGCGGCGCGTGCCGAGCTGGTCGAGGATCACATCGTCGATCGTCATGTCGAAATAGGCTGCCGATGCCCGGAATCCGGCGGCGGCATAGCTGACGCCCGCCTCGATATTCTCGACGCGTTCAGGGACCAGGCCGGGCTGGAGCGTCAGGCGGCCGGGCCGCTGTTCGAGCGTGAAGGCGTCGCCGATCTCCTTGCCGCGAAACGCCTCGGCATAGCCGGCATTCAGCTTCAGCCCCGGCAGCACCTCAAGCTGCGCGCCCGCGTTCAGGCTTAGCCCGTCGCTGTCGGTCGCCTCGCCATAGGTCAGCAGATTGACGTCATAGGCGTCATATCGCGCGCCGAAGCTGAGCAGCAGCGGCTCGATCACCTGCCAGTGATCCTGGATATACAGGCCCATCAACCCGCCGCGCTCCTCGAACCGGCCGACCGCCGGGTCCCAGGCCCAGGGCTGCCACATCGCCGCGTCGCCCAGATACCGGCTGACCACGCGGTCGTTGCGATGTTCGAACCCGGCGATCACGTCATGCCCACCGCTTTGCAGCCGCCCGCGCACGTCGAAGCCATAGGTTTCGATCTCTGCCCCATACAGGCCCCAGCGGTCGTAACGGTCCTGCGTGAACTCCGAACGCGTCCAGTATCCGGTGGCCTCGACACCGATGCCGTCGGGTCCCTGATAGCCGTAATTCAGGATCGCGGTCTGGCGCTGGCCCTCGGCGGGGAACAGGTCGGCGCCTTCAAGGACAGGCCAGTTCGGCCGTTGCCCGAACGCGCCCTGTTCGTCGCGCATCTCATAGCTGGCGCTCAGCCGGTGCCCGCCGCCCAGTTCGCCGCCGACCTTGACGAAGCCCAGTTCCTGCGTGGCCGACGTGCCGAGCAGCTCGTCCCCGTCACCATCGCGGAAGTTTTCGCGGTCGGTGCGGACATAGGATCCGAGAACGCCGATATCGCCGGTCAGCCGCGCGAACAGCGTGCCCGACACCTTGTATCCGTCGTTCGAGAACCAGCCTGCCTTGGCGATGCCGCCGATCGACTGGCCGGGCCGCAACAGGTCGTTGGGATCACGCGTGCGAAAGCGGACCGCACCGCCGACCGCGCCGAACCCCGACGTCGCTTCGCCCGCGCCCGCCTGCACATCGACCGATTCGAGCAGCTCCGGCTCGATGGTTACGCGGCCGACATGATGGAACAGCGTGCCGCGCTGCGGCGCACCGTCGATCGTGACGTTGAGCAGCGAATCCTCAAGGCCCCGCACATAAATTTTCTGGGCGATGCCCAGCGACCCGCCGACCGAGACCGACGGCACCTGTCGAAACAGGTCGGCCAGGTCATTGGCCTGGGTCAGTTCGATGCGGTCGCGGTCGATCGCCACATCGGTCAGCGCGCCGACGACGACGATCTCATGCTCCAGCGCGCGTTCGGGCTGCGGGCAATCGTCGCGGGTCGCTTCGCACGGCGTTGCCGCCGCGTCCTGCGCCAGCAGCGGGGCGTGCGGAATCAACGCCGCCGCCGCCACGCCAAACAACAAAGTCCTTTGCATCATGCCCTCCCTGCCACGGAAGCGCGCCTAGATGCTGTTGAGAGTTATTGTCAATAGCATTCGCGGATGCCTACACGACATGGATACCGCGTCTAACGACGTTGAATGTCGACCCGCACTAGTTCGGTTCGACCACGATTCGCGGCAACGTCGTAATCGGCTCGACGGTAATCGACCGGAACCAGGTTTCTGCACCCTCGGACTGGAGCTGGATACGCCCATGCGTCAGCGGCGTTCGGGAACCGTCCGGGGCGATCGTCGCCAGATCGCGCACTTCGGCAACCGGCACGCCGTTCACGACATGCACCGCATGATCGCCGACGACGTAGAGGTCGAGAATATTCCATTCGCCGACCGGCCGCTCGGCGTCGGTCGCGGCCTCGACGTTCCAGGTGGGACTGCCGTTCACGATGTCGATCTCTCGCCCGCCGGCGCGAAAGCGAAGATGGGGTGCGGCCAGCGACGGGTCGTAGGTCACATCGGTATGTCCCCGCACCTTGCCGCCGACGGCGACGATCATGCCCGTCGATCCGGTCATGATCTCGAATTCGGTCGATGGCCGCCAGGTGCCGAACACTTCGCCGGGCCTGCCATGCGTATGATAGAGCAACCCGTTGTTGCGCGGCAGCTTTTCCCGCGGCGCCCAGGTTCTCGCGCCCCATTTGAACTCAAGGCGAAGGTGATAATCGCGAAGATCGGCGCGGTGGACCAGACTGCCCCATGTCTCGCCCTTCACCCAGATCGCGGGCGCACCGTCGACGCTGCGAACCGCGAAGTCGCCACTGGTGTCCCGGCTGACGCCGATCGGCGTTGCGCCGGGGCGATCCTGATAGGTGATGGATGGGTCGGCATAGCCAAGCCAGGGTTCCCAGCCTGTCAGGCTGGCACCATCGAACAGCGAAATCCGCTCGCCCGTCGGCGCGGGCAGATCGGTCAGGGTCAGCCGCTGCGGCGCCGTCACCGGCTCTCCCGCGATCATGCGCGCCTGCTCGGTCGAACGCTGGGTGGCGGCGGGCGCGCCGATGGCAAGAAGCGCCATGAATATCTGGTAATGCCCCATTATCGCTCCCCCGCCGCCGTCCCTGTTCGATCATGGCGCATTAAAATGGCGCTGTCGCTAGCGCTTTGACCCAGTCGCCACCCGCGCCTCACGCCGCATCGGGCGCCCGCACCGTCCTTGGACGACCGGGGCCGCAATCCAGCATGTCGCGATCCCAACCCGCCCCCTGGGCCGCCGCCTCATAAGTGGAGACCAGAAACGCCATCAGCGCCGCATCGGGATCGTCCGCCGATCGCACCGCATCATAAGGCAGCACGAACTCCGAAAGCGCGTCGTGCCACAATGCCGCGTCGGGACGGACCGATGCGCTGCGAAACCCGTTCGGCGCCGGATAAGCATAGGCGTAGAAAGCCGGATAATCGATGCCGTTGCCGCCCGGCCAGAAACCCGCCGACGAAACCTCCCGGTCATATGCCTCTCTCGCCACGTCGTCGGGCAAGGACGGGATGCCGCCGGCATGAAGCGGCGCGCGACGCCCCGAAAAGCGCGTGACCGCCAGGTCCAGCGCGCCCCAGAACAGATGCACCGGGCTGGACTTGCCGAGAAAGGACGTCCGAAACGCCTTGAACACGCGATCGATCGACATCAACGCCCGGTGGAACCGCTCGACAGCCTCGCGATCATATGGGCGATCCCGATGATCGTCTTGAAACGGCACCGGATATGGCACTTCGTTCGGCGATCCGTCGAACGTCGGATCGCCGCCCAGCGCCGTCACAAGCCCCACAAAGTCCGCGTGGAACTGCGCGACCGTTGTCGGACGCAGCGCGAACGCGGCGGTGCGCCCCTCGCCGTTCACGCCATCAATGCGGTGGGCATGGAAATTGAACGTGATCTCGATGTCGCTGGCATCGGGGATCGGCGACGTCGTCAGGCCGACCGGGGTCACATAGAATGTGGCGTTCCACGAATGGTTGAGCCAGGGGCTGTGCGCCAGCCGGTATTTTCCGACGATCTGCAGATAGAGATGAAGCGCCGAGCACGTCTCACGCCAGTCGCCATAGTCGAGTTCGGGCCATCTGTTCGTCATCTGCGTCTCCTGTGACAACATGCCTGAGTCGCGATCTTGTCGCGGTCGGACGGTCGGTGGATGTGACGACGCTACGCGATTGCCCGGCGATTCCGGAAGTCCGTAAACCGCGACACGGGGTCGCGGCCAGCGGAACGGCTGTATCCCGCCATGGCATCGGGCACGTCGCCCCAGCACCAGTTAGGATCGATATCCGACGACCATGTGACAATCCCGTTCGCGGCAGGCCCCCGCAAAGGCCTCGTCACCTTGGCCAGCAGCGTCGCCTGGTCGAACGGCGGCGCCCCGTTTCCCTGGGCACGCACTGGCGACCCGATGAGGGGCATCATCCCGTCCGATCATGTTCGCGCAATCTTCGCCTGCTTCTGGAGGTCGGCATCTGATCCTCCGGGAGGAGGACCGATGATCGCACGAACAAAGCAGGAGATCTGATTATGCGGCAACGCCCACTGGCAACTCGACTGTCGCCCCTTGTCCTTGCGCTGCTGGGCGCAAGCCTTTCGGCATGTATGTCGAGCGCGGAGCGGCGACATGTCAATCTGCAAGAGGATGCGGGCACCTGCGCCCGTTTCGGGTCCCGCTACGGCTCGCCGGCCTATGGCGACTGTATGCTCGCCCAGCAACGTCGGCGCGATGTGAAGCAGCTTGAATCACTCGAAAAGGCGCGGATGGCCTCGGAACTCGCCAAAAACGGACAGATCATGGCGGAACGGGCGCGCAGGGACCGTTGCCGTCGCAATCCCGATCGTCGGGAGTGCGGGCGGTGAGGTGCGCGGCCATCGCTTCGCCCGCGCCGACCGCTTGCAAGCAGGTGGCAGCCCTTGACTAGCTGCCCGGCATTCACCCGTCCGAGCGGGCGTGACGGGTCCGAGCGACGGTCCAGATCGAAGTCGACCGGCACCGACAGAGCGCTGATCCGGGCATCGACGACCAGGATCGTTCCCGATGCCGGGGGCAGCGCAGCCGGCCCGATGCGTTTCGGTCTCGTTGAGTGCGATGCGCTCGTTGCAGGGGTGCGCGCTGCCGAAGCCGCGCTGGACCGCGCCGGCGTCTCGGGTGTGCTCAGACTGTTCGACGGTTCGCGTTCGCCAGCCCATGATGATCGAAAGCTCGAAATGCTATGCGCCTATGCGGAATTGCGTCGCGCCTTGTTCCGGCGCTTCCGGGTCCTGACGGCGGACTGTCTGGTGTCTGCGGGATATTCGCAGCAGCAGGTCGAGCAGATCGACGCGTTGATCGATGCGCTCGCGGCGGGCGTCGATCCATGATCCGACCCGATGTTCGAGGTGCAGCTTGCGGATATTGATCGTTGAGGACGAAGCCGAACTTGCCGGCGCCCTGCGCTCGATCCTTGAGCGAGAGCATTTCATCGTCGATCATGTCGAAAGCATGGCGATGGCACGGGAAGCGGTGCTGTCGGGCTCCTATGACCTGATCCTGCTGGACCGCAACCTGCCTGACGGAGAAGGGCTCACGCTGATGTCGGCATTGCGACGGCACAATTCCGGGCTGGCGGTGATCGTGCTGAGCGCACACGGCGAAATCGAAGATCGCGTCACCGGACTGGACGGCGGCGCCGACGATTATCTCGTCAAGCCGTTCGCTGCCGACGAACTGCTCGCCCGCATTCGCGCGATCCGGCGGCGCCCGGCGGAAATGGGGCCTGAAGAGATCGCCGTGGGTGCGCTGATCTTTGATCTGACGAACGACGAAGCCAGGGTCGGCACCCAGCGCCTCGACCTCGCGCGGCGGGAAATGCGGGTTCTATCGGCGCTGATAAAGCGGCACGGCCGCACGGTCCTGCGTGAAGTGCTGGAACAGGCGGTATTCGGGTTCGACGACGAAATCCAATCCAATACGCTTGATGCACATGTGTCCCGGCTGCGACGCAAACTTTCGGATGCGAATGCGAATGTCGGGATACATCCGGTTCGGGGCGTCGGCTATCTGTTGAGGGCGATCAATTGAAGAGACGTGCTCCTTCTCTAAAACGTCCGCTCATCATTCAGCCGCTGATCTTTCAGCTCGTCACGCTGCTGATAATGTGCACGGTGTTCATGGCGCTGGCCATCCGCGCGGACGTGGGCGGCCTGTATACCGACGAATCGATCACGCCGATCATCGCCGATGCCGTCGTTCGGAGCGGCGATGGCGGCCTGGCCATTCGGATGACCGAGCAGTTGGCCCGGTTGCAGGCCGAAACACCCGATCTTTGGTTCGTCGCGGAAGATAAAGCGGGCCGGCGCATCACCCATGGCAGGATACCCGATCAATATGCGTCGCTGATGGGGGTGCTGCAAACGGTCGGCTACGCACATCTCCGCGACAGCGCCCCGCCCTACCGGCTATCCGCCGTCATCCGTCGGGAAATGTCGGCGGCGGGGCCGATCACGATCCTGGGTCATGGCAAGCTGACGGGTCTGACCTTCGTCGTTTTCATGGCGTCAAACATCGTCGTCATACCCATCTTCGCCATATTCGTGGCGATCTCGTTGCTGCTTATTCCCTGGATCGTTCGACGCTCGCTCGCAGGGGTTAAGCGGATCGCGGCGGAGGCTGAGAAGATCGATCCCGATCAGCGTGGCTGGCGGCTGAGCGACGCGCAGGTACCAAGTGAGATCGCGCCGCTCGTCAAGGCCGTGAACGACGCGCTTTGCCGGCTGGACGAGGGCTATGAGCGTCAGCGGCGCTTCATCGCATCCGCCGCGCATGAACTACGCACGCCGATCGCCATTCTGCGCGCCAAAATCGATGCGTCGAACCAGTCCGAAACGCGGCGATTGAGCGCCGATGTCGACCGGCTGGCGAACCTCGCCGAACAGCTTCTCGACCTCCAGCGCGTCGAGACAAACCGCAAGGAGCAGACGGTCGATCTCGCCTCGCTGGCACGCGCGGTTGCGGGTGATCTTGCGCCGCTGGTGATCGCGCAGGATCGTTCGATCGCAGTCGAGATCGACGCGCCCGAAACGGTGCTGTCGGATCCGGGCGCCATAGAACGGGTGTTGGTCAGCCTGGCCCAGAACGCGATGGAGCATGGTGGTCCGCGTATCGTCATCCGCGTCGTCGGATCGACGCTCGAGGTCGAGGATGATGGCCAGGGCATTCCCGCTGACGAGCGGTCGAACGTCTTCGAACCCTTTTACCGGCTCCGGCCGAGGACCACGGGCGCCGGGCTGGGTCTCAATCTCGTGCGGCAGATCGTCGAGCGGTTGCGCGGTCGGGTGTCGATATCGAGCGCCGTGCCAAGCGGGACGATCGTGCGAATCCACTTGCCGCCGCACCAACACACGTGAAGCGAGCAGCGGAAGCTGGCCCGGCAGTCAGGACAAGTCCGCGATGTTGACCGGTGCTTCGCTTCCCCCTGCATGGTCGATGTGACGAGGCCAGCCTTGCCGGAAGGCTGCTCACCGAACAAGCCTGAGCCGATCGGCGGGCGGGGCCGCGATACGGCGAACTGCTCGCGCAAGTTGCTTGGCCCGCACTTCGCCGGCACTTGCGGACATCACCATCGCCTCAGGCCGCGAACGCTGAAGCCGGAATGGCGTAAAGCGCGTCGGCACGGGCGGTGGCCGCCGCCTTCAACCCCATCGCTTCCGGCACGATCTGTTCGACATAGAAGCGCGCGACCGCCTGTTTCTGGGCCAGGAAATCGGCATCGCCATCGGCCGCTGCCGCGATGCGGCCCTGTCGCTCCATCAGCCAGCCACAGGTCGCGACCGACACCATGGTCAGGAAGGGGTAGGACGCCGCCAGCCGGTCATCGGCATCGGCGGTCATCAACTGCCGGCCCACCTCCTCGCACGCGTCGATCAGCGCGAGCAGCCCGGCATCGCGGGCATCGGCGCGCATATCGGCAATGTGCGACAGGAATACCCCGCCATTGTCGAGGCCCAGTTTGCGCCCGACCAGATCGGCGGCCTGGATGCCGTTGGTGCCCTCGTAAATCGGGGTGATGCGTGCGTCGCGGAAATGCTGGGCGGCGCCGGTTTCCTCGATATAGCCCATGCCGCCATGCACCTGGATGCCCAGGCTGGCGACTTCGTTGCCGATGTCGGTGCCATGCGCCTTGGCCAGCGGGGTCAGCAGGTCGACGCGCTTGCGCGCATCACCGTCGCCCAATGTCGCGCGATCGACCTTGCCCGCCGCCAGATAGACCAAGGCGCGCGCGGCCTGTGTCTGCGCCTTCATCCGCATCAACATGCGGCGCACATCGGGATGCTCGATGATCGCCACCGGCTGTCCGCCGCGCGCGCCCTGCACCCGGTCGCGGGCATAGGCGACGGCGCGCTGCGTCGCGCGTTCGGCGACCTGCACGCCCTGCAACCCGACATTCAGCCGCGCATTGTTCATCATCGTGAACATCGCCGCGATCCCGCCGCCTTCATGTCCGATCAGTTCGCCGTGGCACGCGCCATCGTCGCCGAACGACAGCACGCAGGTGGGCGATGCGTGCAGTCCCATCTTGTGTTCGATCGACACGACGCGGATGTCGTTGGCCGCGCCCGGCGTGCCGTCATCCGATAACCGGTATTTGGGGACCAGGAACAGGCTCAGGCCCTTGGTCCCGGCGGGCGCGCCGGGGGTGCGGGCCAGGACCAGATGCACGATCTGATCGGTCAGGTCGTGGTCGCCGAAGCTGATATAGATCTTGGTGCCGGTGATCGACCAGCGGCCATCGCCCAGCGGTTCGGCACGAGTGCGAAGCGCGCCGACATCGCTGCCCGCCTGCGGTTCGGTCAGGTTCATCGTGCCCGTCCAGGCACCGCTCGACAGATGCGGCAGCCATGTCGCCTGCTGTTCGGGGGAGCCGTGGTGCATCAGCGCCTCGATCGCGCCGACGGTCAGCGTCGGGCACAGCGCCAGCCCCATATTGGCGGTGCCCAGCGTCTCCAGCACCGCGCTGGCGATGGCGAAGGGCATTGCCTGTCCGCCATGGTCGGCGGGCGCGCCGATCGTGCCCCAGCCGCCTTCGACATAAGCCTGATAGGCGGCGCGAAAGCCGTCGGGCATCACCACGCCTTCGCCCGACAGCCGCGCACCCACAGTGTCGCCCGCGCGGTCCAGCGGCGCCCATTCGCCCGCGGCAAAGGCGCCCGCGCCGTCCAGCACCGCCTCCACCATGTCGGGGGTCGCATGGCCAAAGCGTTCGCTGTCCGCCAGCGCGTCGACGCCGGCGATATGGGTCAGCACGAAACGCTGTTCGGCGGTGGCGGGGATGAAGCTCATCGATCCTCTCTTGTCGTGCTTTTGCCCGCGATATAGCGGGTTTGGGGTGCCATATCCAAACCCGCCCTTCGTCACCCGGACCTTACGCTACGGCGATGCGGGCGCGCTGGACGAAGCGGCGCGGGTGATCGCCGATGGCGGCTGCGTCGCGGTGCCGACCGAGACGGTTTACGGCCTTGCCGCCGACGCGACCGATTCGCGCGCGGTCGCGGGCATCTATGCGGCCAAGGGTCGGCCAAGCTTCAATCCGCTGATCGTGCATGTCGCCGACCTGGCCGCAGCGCGCGCCATCGCGCATGTGGGTGCCGCGGCACAGGCGCTTGCCGCGCGCTGGTGGCCGGGGCCGCTGACCATGGTGCTGCCGCTGCGCGCCGATGCCGGGATCGCCGCGCTGGTCACGGCGGGGCTGGCGACCGTCGCCGTGCGCGTGCCCGCGCACCGGGCGATGCAGGCGCTGCTGGCGGCGAGCGGGCGTCCGCTCGCCGCGCCTTCGGCCAATGCCAGCGGCGCGATCAGTCCCACGCGCGCCGAACATGTCACGGTCAGCCTTGGCGGGCGCATCCCGCTGATCCTCGACGACGGGGCGACACCGGCGGGGATCGAGTCGACGATTGTCGATGTGGCGCGTGGGCTGGTGCTGCGGCCGGGGCCGGTCGACCGTGCCGCACTGGGGCTGGCGCGCGCGGTCGATGACGGGACCATCACCGCGCCGGGGCAGCTTGCCAGCCATTATGCGCCGGGCAAGCCGGTGCGGCTGAACGCCGTGGCGGCGCGGGCGGGTGAATGGCTGATCGGTTTCGGGCCGGTGACGGGCGATGACACGCTGTCGGCGAGCGGCGATCCGGTGGAAGCGGCGGCGCGGCTGTTCGATGCGCTGCACCGCGCCGATGCCAGCGCCGCCCGCGCCATCGCGGTCGCGCCCGTGCCGATGGAGGGCTTGGGCGAAGCGATCAACGACCGGCTGGCACGCGCCGCTGCCTGAGCGACGTTTCAGTCGCACAGCAGCGCGTCGGCCTCGCTCTGTCCCAAACCCTCGGCCTGGCCGCGCGTGACCACGCCGGTGACAGCCACGTCCATCGTCACATTGCCCAGCGTGCGGATGATGTCGGGCATTGTCTCCACCGCGACCAGCAGCGCCAGCGGCTCGATCGGCACGCCCATGGCCAGCGCGATCGGCGCGATCGAGGAGACAAAGCTGATCGTGCCGGGCAGGCTGACCGCGCCCAGCGTCGTGATCGCCGCGGCGGCGATGCCGATCGCCACCTGTTCGGGGCCGAGCTGCATCCCGAACACATGCGCGACATACAGCGCGACCGAGATGTTCATGGCCGGACCGGTGAAGCGAAAGATCGCGACCGCCAGCGGCAACACCACGCCCGACGCCGCGACCGGCAGCTTCAGCGCCTCGGCGCCCCGCAGCATTGCGGGCAGCGAAGCGAGGCTCGACTGGGTGCTGATCGCCACTGCTTGGGCAGGCGACGTCGCGCGCAGAAAGTCGCGCAGCCGGACCCGCGCGGCGAACATGGCGGTCGGATAGGCGAGCAGCCAGATCAATATGCCCGTGCCCGCGACGATCGCGACATAGTGCACCAGCGCGCCGAACGCCGCCGTCCCCGCCTTTGCCCCGACGACAAAGGCCAGCGCGAACACGCCTAGCGGCGCCAGCCACAGCACCCATCCGATCATCACCAGCATCGCATCCGCCACCGCCTGGAAAAAGCGCGTCAGCAATTCGCGCGGCTCGGCAGGCAGGCGCGTCAGGGCAAAGGCAAAGGTGGTGGTGAACACGATCAGCGGCAGGAACGCATCCTCCGCCGCCGCCGATACCGGGTTGGTCGGCACCATCGCGACCAGAAACTCGGAAAAGGGCGGCACTTCGCCCACGGGCGCGGCACCGGCGAAACTGGCCTTGAGCGCCGCCCCCGCCTGTGCGCCCAGCGGGAACAGGTCGAGCAGCGTCAGCGTGAACAACGCGCCCAGTGCGGAGGATGTCCACAGGCAGATCATGAAAACCAGGATCGCCCGCCCCGCCAACCGGCTTGCGCGCGCCGCCCGCGCGGTCGCCGCGACGCCCGTTACCAGTAGCGCAA
>NZ_DATJLI010000131.1:0-4261 GCF_035490575.1 Sphingomonas sp.
GATCGGCGGGAAGCCGCCACGGCAGCGTGCCGTCCGCGCCGATCACGCCATTGGCCGCGCGGGCGAGATAAAGGGTGATGTCGGTCATTGGCGGGGACCATGTCGCGGGCGAACGGGCATGACAACCAGAACATGAAACTAACCAGATAGGCACATTAAACTTGACATCGTCACGCTGTTCTGGCAATAACAACCACGCTGGAGAATTGCGAATCGGGCCGGGGCGGTGGACGCTTTCCGGCCCGTTCGCGTTTGGGGCGGGGGCAGATGATGGGAGATGAGATTATCGCGCGCAGCGGCGGGCGTCATGTCCAGCTTCGTGAGGTCAAGCACGGCTGGACGGCGGCACGGCGCAAGCAGTTTCTGGACGTGCTGGCGACATGCGCGAATGTGAAGCTGGCGGCGCGGACGGTGGGGGTGCACACGACGACGGCCTATTCGCTCAAGCGGCGCGATCCGGCGTTCAACGCGCTGTGGCAGGAAGCGATCGACCAGGGATTCGACCATCTGGAGCAGGCGCTGATCGACAAGGCGTTCGGCAACCTGAACCCGGATGTGCTGGAGCCGGGTGAGGTGGTGGCGACGGGGCGCGTCGACGGAACCGGCTGGCCGCCGGCGGTGCTGATCGGGGACAAGGTGGAGATCGACGTGAAGCTGATTCAGTGGCTGCTGGAACGGCAGGAACGGCGGCGTGCCAAGGCATTCGGGCGTCCGCGGGTTCCGGTCACGCGCGAGGCGGTGGAGGCCAAGATCCTGAAAAAGCTGGATGCACTGGCGCGGCGGCAGGGGTCGGCGGATTGAGCGGGCGCGATGCCTGGGCCGAACTGGGCGCGGCGGGGGACCGGGCACGGCAACTGGTGCTGAAGGACCTGGACGAGCGGGAGATCGCGGCATTTGACGAGGAATGGTCGGCATGGGCGCATGACGGGCAACTGGCGCCGCCGGGCGACTGGGGCGTGTGGCTGATCCGCGCGGGGCGGGGGTTCGGCAAGACGCGCGCGGGGGCCGAATGGGTGAGCGCGGTCGCGCGCGACATGCCCGGCGCGCGCATCGCCCTGATCGGCGGGTCGATCGAGGAAGCGCGGCGCGTGATGGTGGAGGGGCCGAGCGGCCTGTTGGCCGTCGCCCGCGCGACCGAGCGTGAGGCGATGCAATGGCGGGGCGGCGTGCTGCGGTTTCCGAGCGGGGCGGAGGCGTTCATCTATTCCGCCGCCGCGCCGGAGACGCTGCGCGGGCCGGAGCATCACATCGCCTGGTGCGACGAACTGGGCAAATGGCGCGCGGGCAGCGGGGCGGCGACGTGGGACAATCTTCGCCTGGGTCTGCGCCTGGGTGAGCGGCCGCGCGTGCTGGTGACGACGACGCCGCGCCCGACCGCGCTGATGCGGCGGGTGATGGCGCTGCCGGGGCTGGTCGAGACGCTGGGGCGGACGCGCGACAATCCGCACCTGCCCGTCAGCTTCGTCGGCGCGATGATCGCGGACTATGGCGGCACGCGGCTGGGGCGGCAGGAACTGGACGGCGAACTGATCGAGGATGTGGCGGGCGCATTGTGGTCGCGCGCGCTGATCGAGCGGGTGCGGGTGCGCGCGGCGTCCCGGCTGGTGCGCGTCGTCGTCGGGGTCGATCCACCGGCAGGAATGGACGGCGATGCGTGCGGCATCGTCGCGGTCGGGCTGGGGGAGGACGGGCGCGGATATGTGATCGAGGATGCGAGCGTCGTCGGCGCCTCCCCCGAAGGCTGGGCGCGGGCGGTGGTGGCGTGCGCGGCGCGCCACGATGCCGAGCGGGTGGTGGCGGAAGTGAACCAGGGCGGTGCGATGGTCGCCAGCGTGCTGCGCGCGGTCGATGCCGCGCTGCCGGTCCGCAGCGTCCATGCGACACGCGGCAAGGCGGCGCGGGCGGAGCCGGTGGCGGCGCTGTATGAACAGGGGCGCGTCGCGCATGTCGGCGCGTTCCCCGCGCTGGAGGACGAGCTGTGCGGCCTGATCGCGGGCGGCGGTTATGAAGGGCCGGGCCGATCCCCCGACCGCGCCGATGCGTGCGTGTGGGCGCTGAGCGAACTGATGCTGGGGCGGCGGGGCCGTGTCGGCGTGCGCGGGGTGTGACGACCCCAAACTGACTTTTCGGGAGAACGACCATGAAATGGTTCGGGCGCAAGGCGGCCGGGCGCGAGGGCGCGCGGCCGTTGCTGGGACATGCGGGGCAGGGCGCGCGGATCGGGGAGTGGCCGGTGGCCTATGCCGATCAGGTGCGCGAGGGATATTGCGGCAACCCCGTCGCGCAGCGCGCGGTGCGGTTGGTGGCGGAAACGGTGGCGTCGGCGCCGGTCGAGGCGAGCGATCCGGCGCTGGCGGCGATGGTGGCGGAACGGTCGAACGGACAGCCGTTGATGGAGACGCTGGCGGCGCAGATGCTGCTGCACGGCAATGCCTATGCCCAGATCCTGGGCGACGGGGCGGGCGGCGTGGCGGAGCTGTTTGCGCTGCGGCCCGAACGGGTGGGGATCGACACCGACGCCAATGGCTGGCCAGTGGCATATCGATACGGCGTCGGCGCGCGGGTGATGACGATGCCGGTCGAGGATGCGGGCGGGCGGCCGGGCGTGATCCATATCCGCCATTTCCACCCGCTGGACGATCATCTGGGGCTGGGGTGCCTGGGCGCGGCGATGGGGGCGATCGCCATCCACAATGCCGCGACGCGGTGGAACAAGGCGCTGCTGGACAATGCCGCGCGGCCGAGCGGGGCGCTGGTTTACGACCCCGGCGACGGATCGAGCCTGTCGGCGGAGCAGTTCCGGCGGCTGAAGGCGGAAATGGCCGCCGCATACCAGGGGGCGGGCAATGCCGGGCGGCCGATGCTGCTGGAAGGCGGGCTGAAATGGCAGGCGATCAGCATGACGCCCGCCGACATGGATTTCGTCGGGCTGAAGGCGGCGGCGGCGCGGGAGATCGCGCTGGCGTTCGGCGTGCCGCCGATGCTGATGGGCCTGCCGGGCGACAATGCCTATGCCAATTACCGCGAGGCCAATCGCGCTTTGTGGCGGCAGACGATCGTGCCGCTGGCCGACAATATCCTGGGCGCGATCGCCGAGGCGCTGCGGCCCTGGTTCCCCGACGCGCGGCTGTCGGTCGCGGTCGACCGGGTGGGCGTGCTGAGCGAGGAGCGCGCGGCATTGTGGCAGCGGGTCGGCGGCGCCGATTTCCTGAGCGACGAGGAAAAGCGCCGGATGCTGGGAGTGGCGCCATGAGCGGGCTGTTGGCCGAGCTGATCGCGCAAGGTCAGGAAGAGGGCGCCAGCCTGTCGGTGTTGCGCGGGATTGCCGAGGAAGCGGGGGAAACGGCGGCGGCGCGGGCGCTGGCGCGGCTGGGGCTGGCGGACGCGGGCGCGGCCAAGGACATGGCGGAGCTGCGCGAGTTGCTGGGCGCATGGCGCGACGCCAAGCGATCGGCGGTGCGCGCGGTGCTGGCGTGGATGACGCACATGCTGACGGCGTGCCTGCTGGTCGGGCTGGCGATGAAGCTGGGCTTTTCGGGGTGGGTGAAGTGAGGAGCGTGCTGCGCTTTGCCGGTTACGCCGCGGTGTTCGACCGGGCGGACCGGGGCGGGGACGTGGTGCGGCGCGGCGCCTTTGCCGGTGCGGGGGCCGTGCCGCTGTTGTGGCAGCATGGCGGGCCGCCGGTCGGCCGGATCGACGCGCTGGTCGAGGATGCGCGGGGCCTGTGCGTCGTAGGCCGGGTCGAGCGGCCCGAACTGGCGCGGATGGTCGCGTGCGGGGCGCTGACGGGTCTGTCGTTCGGATATCGGGCGCGGGTGGTGGTGCAGGGAACATATCGTGAACTGATCCGGCTGGACCTGCAGGAGGTGAGCCTGGTCGCGCAGCCGATGCAGCCGCTGGCGCGGGTCACGGCAATCGAGTGGTTTGAGGAGGAAGAAACGGCATGACGAAAATCGACATGAGCTTTGCAGGCGCCATTCCGGCCGGAGCTTCGCGGCCGATGCTGGAGGGTGCGCGGGCACCCGGCGGCGGGGTGTTCGACGGGTTCCTGCGTGCCGGGACCGGCATGGCGGAGGCCAAGGCGTTCACCGGGGTGACGGGCGCCGAGGGCGGATATGCCGTGCCGCGCGAGATCGACCAGGTGATCGACGCCGCGCTGAAATCGGCAAGCCCGATCCGCAGCATCGCCAATGTGGTGCAGGTGGGGTTGAACGGATATCGCAAACTGGTGACGGCGGGCGGCATTGCGTCGGGCTGGGCC
>NZ_DATJLI010000132.1:0-14409 GCF_035490575.1 Sphingomonas sp.
TCGATGTCGATATCCTCAACCTCGGGCAGCACCGCGACGGTCGCCGCCGAGGTGTGGATGCGCCCGCCGCTTTCGGTCACGGGCACGCGCTGCACGCGGTGCACGCCGCTTTCGAACTTCAGCCGCGCGAACACGCCTGTGCCTTCGACGCTGGCGATCACTTCCTTGAAGCCGCCCGCCTCCGACGCGCTGGCGGAGATCAGCTCGACGCGCCAGCCCCGGCTGTCGGCATAACGCTGATACATGCGGAACAGGTCGCCGGCGAACAGCGCCGCTTCGTCGCCGCCGGTTCCGGCGCGGATTTCCAGCATTGCCGGGCGCACATCGGCGGCATCGCGCGGCAGCAGCGCCAGCGCCAGCGTGCGCTCGGCGCGCTCCAGCGCGGCCTTGTTCTGGTGCAGTTCCTCGGCCGCCATCTGGCGCAGTTCGTCGTCGCCGTCCTGCGTCATGTGTTGCAGCGACTTGCCCTCGGCGCGCAGCCGTCGGACCTCGCCCGCGGCCTGCGCCACCGGCTCCAGCTCGGCATATTCCTTGGATATCGCGACGAAGCGATCCGATGGCAGGTCGCCGGTCGCCATCATCGCCTGCAATTCGTCGCGCCGCGCCTCGATCGCGGCGATGCGCTCGGCCGAGATGCGCGTCATGCGTCGGCCAGCCCCGCCGCGCCACGCAGTTGCAGGACGAGCAGGTCCAGCTCGGATCGGTCGATCGGCGATTCGGGCATCACCGTCACATGCATCCGCTGTGCCGGATCGTCACTGGCGCGCAGATAGACCAGCGCATCGACCCCGGCCTTGCGCGCCTGTTCGGCCCGCTTCTTGGGATTGGATTTGTAGCCGGTGAACACCTCGACATTGCTGCCGCGAAGCGTGCGGGCCAGTTGCAGCGCGCGCGCCTCTTCGCTGGCGGCGTCGGCGATGATCGCGACGATCGGCTTCTCGCGCATCGGCAATTCGGTCAGCATCGCCAGCCGTTCGATTCCCGCGGCCCAACCCACGCCAGGCGTCGGCGCGCCGCCCAGGCTTTCGATCAGCCCGTCATAACGCCCGCCTGCCAGCACGGTCCCCTGCGCGCCCAGCCGGTCGGTGACGAATTCGAACGCGGTGTGGCGATAATAATCCAGCCCGCGCACCAGGCGGCTGTTGCGCGTCCATGGCACGCCCGCCGCGTCCAGCCCGGCGGTGACGGCAGCGAAGAAATCGCCGGCCGGAGCGGTCAGATAGCGGTCGATATCGGGCGCGGCATCGGCGATCGGGCGGTCGCGAGGGTCCTTTGAATCGAGGATGCGAAGCGGGTTCTTGTCCAGCCGCGTCAGGCTGTCCTCCGACAGGTCGCCGCGATGCGCCTCGAAATGCTCGACCAATGCGGCGCGCCATGCCTCCCGCGTCGCGGCATCGCCCAGCGTGTTGAGCTGAAGCGTCACGCCATCGGCGATACCCAGCTCACGCAGCAACTGATCGGCAAAGGCGAGCAGTTCGATATCGGCCGCAGGTTCGGGAGCGCCCAGCACTTCGGCGTCGATCTGATGAAACTGGCGATAGCGCCCCTTTTGCGGACGTTCATAGCGAAAGACCGGACCGTGGGTCGCGACTTTCATCGGCGCGAATTGCTGCCACCCCTCGTTCAGCCAGGCGCGGGCGATACCGGCAGTGAACTCAGGGCGCAGCGTCAGCGAATCGCCACCGCGATCCTCGAACGAATACATTTCCTTGGACACGACATCGGTCGTCTCGCCCAGCGAGCGGGCGAACACCGCCGTCGGTTCGAACACGGGCAGCTCGACCCGCCCGAAACAATAGAGCCGCCGCACCCGGTCGAACGCATCGACCACGCGCTGGAAACGGCGCTGTTCGTCGCCGAAAATGTCCTGCGTGCCGCGCACGCGCTTTGGGGTTTCGATCCGCGCCATAAGGGGCGGCTATCTAAGCCAAGGTCGCGCGTTGCGCCAGATAGCGCTTCAGGCGGGTTGCCGTGCCGTCCAGGCACGGATCGCGGCTTTCACTTCGCCCGGCATTTCCCACGGCACGAAATGCCCTGCTTCCTCGATCCGCTCGACCGTCAGGTCGCTGACCAGCGCCGCCAGTCCGTCGAGTTGCACGGGCAGCAGCGCCTTGTCCCGCATCCCCCAGATGACGAGCGTCGGCGGCCGAATCGGCGGGAACGGCGCGTCGAGCCAGGCGGGGCGTGCGGGCTGCTCATCCATCGCCGGCACCTGTATCGCGCTGGCGCGATACCAGTTCAGCATCGCGGTCAGCGTCCCCGGCTGCGACCATTCGCCCAGATAGGCCGCCTTTTCCGGCGCGATCAGCGCGGCATCGACATGCGTTGCGAAGCTGGTGTCGAAAAAACGCGACAGGCCCATCGCCTCGATCCGCGCTTCAAGGCCGGGGTCGCGAAAGGCACGGATATACTGGCTGGCCGCGCGCTGGGCGGGATCGTCGAACAGGCTGCGCTGGAAGATCAGCGGGTGCGGCGCGTTCACGATCACCAGCCGCGCGATCCGTTCGGGGTGCCTGAGCGCCGCCAGCCACGCGACCGCCCCGCCCCAGTCATGCGCGACCAGCGTGAAGCGCGCCGCGCCGAAATGATCGGCCAGCGCGATCAGATCGGCCACCGCGCGGTCGGGGGCATAGGCCGCCACCCCCTCCGGCTTGTCCGACCGCGCAAAGCCGCGCTGGTCGGGCGCGATACAGAAATGGTCGCGAGCGAACTCGGCCAGTTGATGCCGCCATGTCCGGTGCGATTCGGGAAAGCCGTGCAGGAAGATCATCGCCGGCGAACCCGCATCGCCCGCGGTCGCCACGTCGAGCGAAACCCCGGCCGAAAGCGGCACGCGGATCATGGATAGCTGACGGTATTGGGCACTTCGGGAATGGGAATCCATTCCTTCTCGTCGCCGGGCACCCTGGGGAAAAGGCCCGCTTTCCATGCTTCCTTGGCCTCGTTGATGCGTTCGCGGCGCGACGAGACGAAGTTCCACCAGACATGGCGCGGGCTGGTGAACGCCTCACCGCCGCACAGCATCACCCGCGCGCCGCGTTCGGAGCGCAGCGTCGCCAGCAGGCCGGGACGCAGCACATAGAGGATGAGCGGCTCCAGCGTCATGCCGTCGATGCTGGCATCGCCGTCGGCGACATACAGCGCGCGCTCGTCCGCCGCCGGCTCGATCGGCACCGCGCCGCCTGCGTCCAGCATGATGTCGGCATAGATGGTCTGGGCATAGGTGGTGGTTGGCGCCGATTGTCCCCACAGATCGCCCATGATGATGCGCGCGCGGACGCCCCTGTCCTCGATCACCGGCAACGCCGCCTTTTCAACGTGCTGAAAGGCGGGGTCGGTCTCCTCATCCTTTTCGGGCAGCGCCAGCCAGGTCTGGATGCCGAACAGCGCCGGTCCTTTCGCCCGTTCGTCGCCGGGGGAGCGTTCGGAATGGACGATGCCGTGCCCGGCGGTCATCAGATTGACCGCCCCCGGCTCGATCACCAGATCGGTGCCCAGCGAATCGCGGTGGCCGATCGCGCCGCGAAACAGATAGGTCACGGTCGCCAGGTTGATGTGCGGATGCGGCCGCACGTCGATGCCGGCGCCCGGCGGCATGTCCGCCGGTCCCATCTGGTCGAAGAACAGGAACGGTCCCACCATCGTGCGCGGCCGCGACGGCAGCGTGCGATGCACCTTGAAGCCGCCCAGATCATGCGTCGTGGGCAGGATTTCCTGCAGGATCAGATCGTCGCGTGTCATTCGCTGTCCAGTTCGGGATAGTGGCGGAAGAGGCCGTCCTGATTGAACGCGATGCGGCGACCGCTGTCCAGATAGGCGCGGATACCCGGCAGCGCCGCGACATTCCGGTGCAGCGCGGTCAGGCGCGGATAGTCCTGCTCGATCGCCGCCATCCGGCGCGGAAACATATACCGCAGCCCCTCGACCAGCTGGAACAGCGAGCAATCGGCATAGGTCCAGCGATGGTCGATCAGCCAGTCGCCCGGATTGGCCGCCACGGCATCCTCGAAATGACCGAGAAACTTCGGCAGGCGTTCGGCGCGGAACTGCGCGGCGGCACGTGCCGCCTCGGCCCGCTGGTCGTCATAATAGGCGCCGCCATCGACCGGATGATGGACATTATGTGCTTCCGCCACGCAATCGGCGATCGTCAGTTGAAGCTGGTTCAGCCACAGCCGGTCGGCCATCGCCGCCGGCGCCAGGTGATGCCGCTCGCCCAGATATTGCAGGATATTGGCGACCTGCGCGATGACGATACCGTCCAGCTCCAGATAGGGCGGCGCAAAGGGCGTGCGGCCGCTGCGCGCGTTCAGGTCGGCCAGCAGCGCCTCGTCCCCCTGCTCACGCGCCATGTCGCGATATTCGATGCCCGCCGCTTCCAGCGGCAGGCGGACGAATTCGCCGCGCCCCTGCAGGCCCGACCAATACCACAGCTTGTAGGCCATCACGCCTCTCCCGGCGCGCGGGCGCGGATGCGGAGCGCATGGATGCGAGTGGCCAGCAGATCGGCGAGCGCCCGGTTGACCAGCCGCTGTCGCGCGACGCGGTTCAGCCCGGCAAAGGCCGTGCTTTCGACCTCGACCGCGAAATGCGTCTCGCCCGTGCCGTCGTCGCCCATATGGCCGGCATGTTCATGGCTTTCGTTCTCGACCGTGAGCGCAGTCGGTGACAGGGCGTCGGTCAGCCGTTCGGCGATCAGGTCGACGACGGATTGGTCATGGGCAGGGCGGGGCGTGGTGGCGGAGTCGGTCATCGCCCCTATATCTGGCGTTTTTCACGCTTCAGGAACCCTCTTCGTGCCGCGCGCCGACCGCAAAGACCGCCCGAATGCCCGTTTCCATGGTCGTATTGAGGCCGAGGGGCGAGTGTGCGCCGTGCCCGGCTGCGACGAACCGGGGGAGTTCCGGGCGCCCGGCGGCGCGCGATCGGGCTTTGACGGACCGGGCGACTATCGCTGGATGTGCCTGGACCATGTGCGCGCGTTCAATGCCGGCTATAACTATTTCGCCGGCATGAGCGTGGACGAGATCAACAATGCCCAGCGCCCCTATGCCGGATGGGAGCGCGAAACCCGCGCCTTTGCCGCCAACGGCGCCGATCGCCCGCCGCGCTGGGCTGATTTCAGCGACCCGATGGACGCCATCGGGGCGCGGTTCCGCGACCGCATGGCCGCCGAGCGTGAGCGCGCCGATGGCCGCCCGCTGTCGGGGCGCGACCGGGAGGCGTTGCGGACGCTCGGCCTTGCGACCGATGCCGACCGCCGGGCGCTGCGCCAGCGTTATGCGGCGCTGGTCCGCCAGCTTCACCCCGACCACAATGGCGGCGACCGGTCGAACGAGACGCGGCTGCAAGCCGTAGTGGAGGCGTATCAGCACCTTAAAAAGGCGCCCGCCTTCGCCTAGCTAGCGCCGTGGCCCGACCAGGCCGAAACGCACGCCGGCCGGATCGGCGGCCACGACCGAAAAATCGCCGCCGGGAATCGGGTCCGGTCCCTGCACGACGCGCCCGCCAGCGCTCCCGATCCGGGCTGCCGCGGCATCGATATCGTCCACCAGGAAATAGGGCTGCCAGCCGCCCGGCCAGTCAGGCTGCGCGGTCATCGACGCGCCGATGCAGGTATCGCCGGCATGGACGAAGCGATATTCGCCCAGATCGCCCATCGGCATCCCGCCTTCGTGCCGCAGGCCCAGCACACCGCCGTAGAACGCCATCGCCGCATCAGGATCGGCGGCGGTAAGTTCGTTCCACACGCCGTGGCCCGGCTGGACGCTGCCGGGTCCGGCATAAGCCTGAAACGCACGGCTCGGCTCGTCCGGCTCGCCGCGCATCAGATAGAATGCATGGCCCTGTGGATCGGTGGCCATCGCCATGCGGCCGACGCCGGGCATCGTCATGGGCGGCATATGCACCGCTCCGCCCGCCGCCGTCACCTTCGCTGCCGCCGCGTCGACGTCATCAACGCCGAAATAGATCAGCCAGGTTGCAGGCGGCATCGCTTCCGCCCGGCGCATCAGGCCCGCGACATGGGCATCGTCGCCGGCGCCGAGCAAGCGATAGTCGATGCCCGGCGTCCCCGAATCCTGCGCGCCCCAGCCAAGGATGCTGCCATAAAAACGCTGCGCCGCGTCGGGATCATCGGCAATCAGTTCATACCAGACCGGAATGCCATGCGGATTGCGGGCCATGTCGGTGATCTCCCCTCGCTCAGCGATCGACCAGCGGCGTGAAGCCGCCAAAGATCATGCGTTTGCCGTCGAACGGCGCGTCCTGTCCGGTCATGCGCGGGTCGGCCATGATCTTTTCCCAGCCGGCGTCGCGCGTCGCCTTGTCAGGCCATTCGATCCAGCCAAAGGCGGCCGTTTCGCCATTCTGTCGGTGGATCGCGCGGTTGAAGTCGGTGAGCGTGCCGTCACGCACATCATCGGCGAACGCATCGGCCACGCGCGATGCGCCATGTTCAAGGAACACCGGTCCCGTCGCTGCGGCAAAGCGGGCATAGGCATCGCGCCCGTCGGCGCGCACCGGCATCACCACGCCGTCGATATAACCGCACGCGCCGCCCGATCCGTCGACATGCACGCTGTCGAACCCGCCCCACACCATGCGCTTGCCGTCAAAGGGCATTTCGGCGCTCATCCCGGCCATCTGGGGATCATTTTCCATGCGCTGGTTCGCGGCGTCGCGCACCGCCTTGTCGGGATATTCGATCCAGCTGAACACCACCGTTTCATCCTCGCCCGCCTGCACCGCGCCATACAGGTCATTGACCTCGCCGCGCGGCACATCGTCGCCCCAGCCCTCGACCAGCCGGGTGGCGCCGAATTCTTGAAAGACCGGCGCGGCGCGCTCGGCATGTTCGCGATACCGGTCCTTGTTCGCGGTCGGCACCGCGACCAGAAATCCCTCGACATAGGTCATTGCATCACTCCTTCTGCCAGGTTCAGCCCTGTTGGTGGAGGCGTTGTGCCACTACTTCCAATTGTGCGGCGACTTGTCCCCAGCCGTCATGAAAACCCATCGCCTCATGCTGCTGCATCGCGTCCGCGCTCCAGTGGCGGGCGGTGGCGCGATAGAGCGTGCCGCCTTCACCATCGTCGGCAAAGGTCGTGACGGCGACCATGAACGGCGCCTGCGGCACCCATCCGGGGGCAAAGGCGTCGGTGACGACGACGCGCTCCCCCGGCACCGCTTCCAGCACGACGCCCAGCATCGTCATGTCCTCTCCCTCCGGGCCGACCATGCGGACATGGCTGCGGCCGCCGGGGCGCAGGTCATACTCGACTTCCGGCGCCTGCCATGGCGGGGGGCAGAACCATTCGGTGGCATGATCGCGCCACGCCCGCCACACGGCCTCGCGCGGCACCGCCATGCGGCGTTCAACGGTGAGTTCGAAGGGTCCATCGCTCATTGACTGCTCCTCGCGGTTGCCTGTGGCGCATTGGCGCCGTCGAAATCAGCAAGCTGAGCCGCCATCGCGGCCCGGAAAGCGGGCCGGGCCATGCCGCGCTCGACATAAGCGGCCAGCACCTGCCGGTCGCCGAGCATCGGTGTGCGTTCGAACTCGCGAAGCACGGTTATCATCGCGATGTCGGCAATACTGAACGTCCCCGCCAGCCAGTCGCGATCGCCGAGCGCGGTCTGCAATCGGTCCAGCCGCTGGCCGGTCTCCCGCGCAAGGCCGGGGCGGCGCAACCGCGCCCATTCCTCGTCCCGCGCGAAGATCGAGACATTGGCCTGTTCGATCGCCCATGGCTCGACCGAATTGAAAGCCGCGAACAACCAGCAGATCACGCGATCGCGCGCCGCCGGGTCGCGCGGCAACAGCCGGTCGTCCTTCTCGCCCAGGTGCAACAGGATCGCGCCGCTTTCGAACAGGATGCGCCCGTCCGCCTCGACCACCGGCACCTGGCCCCAGGGCTGGTCGTCATAATACCAACCCGGCCGCTCGCGCGCGCTGATGAGGCGGATGGCATAGGGCAGGCCGATCTCCTCGCACGCCCAGCGCGGGCGCAGGTCGCGCACGAACCCGCGCGCGAAGTCGGGCACCCAGTCAAAGGCGGTGATGGTCAGCGCCGCATGGGAATCGACAGCCATGGTCAGGCCTTCGCCCCGGCGGCCGCAGCCTCGATCGCGGCGATGTCGATCCGGCGCATCGTCATCATTGCGGTCATCGCGCGCGCGGCAACAACCCCGTCGGCATCACCCACCAGATCGAGCAGGCGGCGCGGCGTCACCTGCCAGTTGACCCCCCAGCGGTCCTTGCACCAGCCACAGGCGCTCTCCTTCCCGCCATTGCCGACGATCGCATCCCACAACCGGTCGGTTTCGGCCTGGTCATCGGTTCGGATGACGAAGCTCACCGCCTCGGTCTGCGGAAAGACGGGTCCGCCGTTCAGCCCCATGAAACGCTGGCCGGCCAGCTCGAACTCGACCATCATCACGTCACCCGCCCGGTTTCCAGGCGTGTCGAGGGGGGCACGCGTCACCTTTGCGATCCGGCTGTCTGGCAGCAGCGTCACATAGAATTCGGCCGCGCCCAGTGCGTCGCCGTCATACCAGATGCACGGTGTGATCCTGTCCATCGATCGTCTCCTCTTCCCCGGTCTTTTCAGGCGAACGGCCCGGCGCCCGCGATCGTGGCGGAAAGGGCAAGCGCCGTGGCGGTCGCCAGGAAAGCGGCGATAGCGATGGCCAGGGTGGTCCGAATCGACACCGATCGGCTGACAAACATCCTTTCCGCCATCCATCCGCTCCCTGCCGATTCGCTCGACATTGACGGTGGTGCCGACGATGGTTATCAAAAGCAACCATGAAGTTAGAAAAAAGAACCAAAAGCGGTGAGCCGAGCGACAAGCGGTGGTATGACGATGCGTGCGGCACCGCGCTGGCGCTGGAATTTGTCGGTGAGCGCTGGTCGCTGCTGGTGATGCGCGAGCTGGCTTACGGTCCCCGGCGGTTCGGGGAAATCCGCGCGAACCTGCCCGGCATCAGCGCCAATGTGCTGACCCAGCGCCTGAACGGACTGGAAGCGGCGGATATCCTCACGCGGCAGCGGCTGGCGTCGCCCGCCAATGTCCAGGTCTATGAACTGACGCCGTGGGGGCATGAGGCACAGGTCGTCATGCGCGCGCTGGGCCGCTGGGCCGCGCGATCGCCGCGCCACGATCCGTTCCTGTTCATGTCGCCGGCATCGGCGATGATGTCGCTCCAGACGCTGGGCGATGCCGCCGCCGCGCGGCAGGCAATGTGCGTCGCCTTCCGCTTCCCCGACGACAGCTTTGTCGTGCGTGTCGGCGATGGCCGGATCGACGTGGCGCGCGGCACCGTGGCCGACCCGCACCTGACCTTTACCGGCGACACCATGGCGATGCGCGTCACCATATACGGCAAACGCCCGCCCGGCAGCGAGGGCGCGTTGGCGATGACCGGCAACCCCGCCATCGCCGCCGCGTTCATCGACCTGTTCCGACTGCCGGACAAGGCCACCTGACGTTGGCCGGTTTGCGTCGGCGCGCGCAGCGCCTATGTGACCGGCATCTCCGATCCGCTTCCAAGGCCCGAGCGCGCATGAACGACCTGCCCAATATCCAGCCCGACAGCCGCCAGACGACGCTGCTCGACGCGCCTGACAAGACGGTCAGCGTGCGCGACGTGTTCGGCATCGACATCGACATGCAGGTGCCCGCGTTCAGCGAAGCCGACGAACGCGTGCCCGATCTCGATCCGGCCTATGTGTTCGACGCCGACACCACCCTCGCGGTGCTGGCGGGATTCGCGCATAATCGGCGCGTGATGATCCAGGGCTATCACGGCACCGGCAAATCGTCGCACATCGAACAGGTGGCGGCGCGGCTGAACTGGCCGTGCATCCGCATCAACCTCGACGCGCATATCAGCCGCATCGACCTGATCGGGCGCGACGCCATCGTGCTCAAGGACGGACAGCAGGTGACGGAGTTCCGCGAGGGGTTGCTTCCCTGGGCGCTCCAGACGCCGACCGCTTTGGTGTTCGACGAATATGACGCCGGGCGCCCCGACGTGATGTTCGTCATCCAGCGCGTGCTGGAGGCGGAGGGCAAGCTGACACTGCTCGACCAGAACCGCGTCATCCGCCCCAACCCCTGGTTTCGCCTGTTCGCCACCGCCAACACCGTGGGCCTGGGCGACACGTCGGGCCTGTATCACGGCACGCAGCAGATCAATCAGGGCCAGATGGACCGCTGGAACGTGGTCGTCACGCTCAACTATCTGCCCGCCGCGACCGAGGCGCAGATCGTGCTCGCCAAGTCGGGCGAATATGACAAACCCGGCGGCAAGGAAGCGGTCGAGAACATGGTGCGCGTGGCCGAGCTGACGCGGCGGGGATTCATCAACGGCGACATCTCGACCGTCATGTCGCCCCGCACCGTCATCACCTGGGCGCAGAATGCACTGATCTTCGGCGATGTCGGCTTCGCCTTCCGCCTGTCGTTCCTGAACAAGTGCGACGAGGCGGAGCGTGCGCTGGTCGCGGAATATTATCAGCGCGTGTTCGGCAAGGACCTGCCCGAAAGCGTCGCGAAAAAGGCGTCCTGATGGAAATCGGGCGGCGTCCCGCCGGGGAACGCCGCCCGATCCTTCTTTAGTTCAGTGTCAGCACCACGACCGAAGCCGCCGGCAGCGTGACCGACAGGCCCTGCGGCCCGACAGTCGCGCCGTTGAACGGCTGTGGCCGAACCGTATCGGGCGCATCGAAGGTGTTATGCGCGTTCACCTGCGGCGCGGTCAGCACCATGCCCGTCGCGCCGGTCGCCTGCATCCCCTGAATGGCGGTGCTGACGGTGGCGGGGCGATTGGGGTCGGTATTGACCAGCGCGACATGCACCCGGCCGTCGGTGCCGCGCGCGGCCGTCGCGCTGACGGTCGGGGCGGCCCACTGGTCCTTGCTATACCAGGTCGATTTCACGTCCATCGGCAGGAATGTCGCGTCCTGGAACGGCTTGTACATGTGATAGACGTGATAGGTCGGCGTCAGGACCATGCGCGGCCCGTCGGTCAGGATCATCGCCTGCAGCACGTTCACCATCTGGGCGATGTTGGTCATCCGCACCCGGTCGGCATGACGAGTGAAGATGTTGATGTTCAGCGCCGCCAGGATCGCGTCGCGCATCGTGTTCTGCTGATACAGAAAGCCCGGATTGGTGCCCGGTTCGACGTCGAACCACGTGCCCCATTCGTCGACCGCCAGGTTCACCCGCTTTTCGGGGTCATATTTGTCCATCACCGCCGAATGCTTGGTGACCAGCTCGTCCATCAGCAGCGTCTTTTCGATGGTGCGGGCGTAATCGACTTCCTCGAACTGGGTGGCCGATCCCTTTTTCGTCCAGTTGTCGGTGATGGTGTAGTAATGGACGCCGACGCCATCGACCAGCTTGCCGGCCTCGCGCATCATCACGTCAGTCCAGTCGTAATTGGTGTCGCTGGCGCCGCTGGCGATCTTGTCGATCTTGGTCCCGGCGGGCACCTTGATGAAGGTCGCGAACCGCTTGGTCACGTCGGCGGCATATTCGGCGCGCATATTGCCGCCACAGCCCCACAATTCATTGCCGATGCCGAAAAAGGGCAGCTTCCACGGTTCCTTGCGGCCGTTCTTGGCGCGCAGGTCGGCCAGGCTGCCGGCGGGCGCGGTCATATATTCGACCCATTCGGCCATTTCAGTCGGCGTGCCGTTGCCGACATTGCCCGAGACATAGGCTTCGGCGCCGATCAATTCGGCAAAGTTCATGAATTCATGCGTGCCGAACGAATTGTCCTCGGTCACCCCGCCCCAGTTGGTGTTGACCTTGGTCGGGCGGTCCTTGCGCGGGCCGATGCCTTCACGCCAGTGATATTCGTCGGCGAAGCAACCGCCGGGCCAGCGCACGACCGGCACCTTCAACTCCTTGAGCGCGGCGACGACGTCGTTGCGATAACCGCGCGTATTGGGAATGTTCGACCCCGTCCCGACCCAGATGCCGCCATAGATGCCGCTGCCCAGATGCTCGGCGAACTGGCTGAAGATGCGGCGATCGATCTTCGCGCCTGGCCGGTCGGCATGGAGCACGGCATTGGCGCCCGGCGCCTGTGGTGCGGCCAGCTCTGGCGCAGGTGCGGGCGCGGCCTGTTGCGCGACGGTCGCGACCGGCGTCATCGCGGTTGCAGCCACCAGCAGCGCGATCGCGCGGCAGGAACGAGACAGCATGGCATTCCCCTTCTCAGTTACGGTTCCGACCGGCGATTTCCGGTGGCGGGCGACCGATCCGGGCGCATGTCCGACGCGCCTGAGCCGGCGTGCCTGCTACTCCCCCGATCGGCGTCCGTTGCACCGGACCGCTTATTACTCTGATTAATTCGGTCCTAAGCCGCCTTCCGGATCGCGTCAATCACATCGGATATCGTGTTTTGCCGGCCCCTCGCCCCTCGGCCGGGTTGGAGCCGGCGCGTCGCTTTGGTAGGACGATCCGGCAATGGCCACCCAAACCCCGATCGACCAGCTGCGCGACGTGCTTGCCGGCGCCGCCCGCGCCATTTCCCGCGACGCCGATGTCGAACTGGCGTTCACCGCCGATGCGCCGGTCCAGTCGGGACGAAACCTGAAAGTGCCGATGCCCAGCCGCGCATTGCCCGCCGATCAGGTGGCGGAGGCACGCGGTTTCACCGATTCGTTCGCGCTTCGCCTGCGCCTGCACGACGCCGCGCTCCATGCACGCGGCGCGCCGGTCGAACCCGTGGCGCGCGCCGTCCATGACGCGGTGGAAACCGCCCGGATCGAGGCGCTGGGCGGCCGCGGCTTTTCGGGGATCGCGGACAATCTGGACGCCAGCCTGGGCGCCCGGATGCGCTCGGACCCGATCGCGCGGGCGCGGACCCGCGACGAAGTGCCGCTGTCGACCGCCGTTCAGCTGATGGTGCGCGAACGGCTGACCGGAAAGCCCGCGCCCGAAGCGGCGGCAGGCGGTCTGGCGCTGGTGTCCGACTGGATCGAGGAAAAGGCCGGGGCCGAGCTGGACGCGCTGGCGCTGACGATCGACGATCAGGCCGCGTTCGCGAAACGGGTCGCCACGCTGCTCGAGGATCTGGAGCTGACCGAGGGCCAGATCGAGCCGGATGACGCCGATGACGGCGGCGACGACGCCGATGACGGCGAGGATGAAGGGCAGGACGACGATCAGGGCGACGACGACCAGTCAGGTCAGGGCGATGCCGAAATGGAAGCCCGCGGCGAGGAACGCCAGAGCGACGATCAACAGGGCGAAGGCGACGAACGCGACGATTCGGGCGACCCGCAGGACGATATGGAGGGCGAGGACGGCGACGATGGCGGCGACGGCATGTTGCCCGTGCGCCCCAATCGTCCCACCGGCGACCTGCCGCCGCAATTCGACTACAGGACCTATACCACCCGTTTCGATGAAGTCGTATCGGCGACCGACCTTTGCGATCCTGAGGAACTCGACCGGCTGCGTGCCTATCTGGACCAGCAGCTTGTCCACCTGCAGGGCGTCGTCACCAAACTCGCCAACCGCCTGCAGCGGCGGTTGATGGCGCAACAGTCCCGGTCATGGGATTTCGATCAGGACGAAGGGCTGCTCGATGCCGCGCGGCTGGCGCGCGTGGTGGTCAATCCCATGCAGTCCTTGTCCTACAAAATCGAACGCGACACCGATTTCCGCGATACGGTCGTCACGCTGCTCATCGACAATAGCGGCTCGATGCGCGGCCGCCCGATCTCGATCGCGGCGATCAGCGCCGACATTCTGGCGCGCACGCTGGAACGTTGCGGCGTCAAGGCCGAGGTGCTGGGCTTCACCACCCGCGCGTGGAAGGGCGGTCAGGCGCGCGACGCCTGGCTGGCACAGGGCCGCCCGCTGGCCCCGGGCCGCCTGAACGACCTGCGCCACATCGTCTACAAGGAAGCCGACGAGCCGTGGCGGCGCGCCAAGAAGTCGCTGGGCCTTATGATGCGCGAAGGGCTGCTCAAGGAAAATATCGACGGCGAGGCGCTGCTCTGGGCGCACAGCCGCCTGATCGCCCGGCCGGAGGAGCGCAAGATCCTGATGGTCATCTCGGATGGCGCGCCGGTTGATGATTCGACGCTCAGCGTCAATTCGGGCAGCTATCTGGAACGTCATCTGCGGCAGGTCATCGGCTGGATCGAGGGGCGCTCCCCTGTCGAGCTGGTGGCGATCGGCATCGGCCATGACGTGACGCGCTATTATCGCAATGCCGTGACGATCGTCGATGCCGACGAGCTTGCCGGTGCCATGACCGAGCAGCTGGCAGAGCTCTTTGCCGACAAGACTGCGGGCGGCGCTGCCTCCCGGGGTGCTGGACGCGGCCGCATGCGTCGCGCCGGCTGAGGGTCCTTCTTGAAGCGGTCATGTCTTCTTC
>NZ_DATJLI010000133.1:0-4292 GCF_035490575.1 Sphingomonas sp.
GGCTGGACGCAACGCACCCCGAATTGATGCGGGCGGTCGGCGGACGCGCGCAGGCGCTTGTGACGGCGGGCGACCGGCTGTTGCGCTTCCCGCTGGCGGCGTAAGGTTGATCCGGCTCCGCTGACGCGGCAAGCTTTCCGTCAGGGCGGGTTGGGGGAGCGGGTAATGTTCGGAACGATGCTTTGGCTTGCCGTGGCCGCGCAGGGGCCGGTGCCGCCCAAACTGATCCGCAGCCGCACCCCCGAATATCCACGAATGTTAGCGAACCGGAACGTCGACGGGTTCGCCCGCGCGCAGATCACGGCCGCGCCTTCGGGAAAAGTCATCCGTTGCGAAGTCGTCGTGGAAAGCGGCGCCAGGGAACTGGATGAGGCGTTATGCGCGGCATATGCGGTTGCCAAGGCACGTCCTGCGCGCGATGCCGACGGCCAGCCAGCCTATGGCACCTTCACGCACTCAATCGTCTATCGCATCGGCGACCGATCGGTGACGACTCCGCCAATGGCGGACATGTCGTTGGCGGTAAACCGCCTCCCGCCCGGCAGCGATCCCTTTGTTCGGCGTGAGGCTGCGCTGTCGGTATCCGCTACCGGTGAGGTCGTGGGCTGCCATAATCTGAGGAAAGAAGGCACCCCCGATCCGCTCGACAAGGCTCTTTGCGACGTGGCCACGACTCGTTTGTCCTTGAAGCCCGCACTTGATGAGCAGGGGAAGCCCGTCCCGTCGATCCAGCAATTTGTCGTGGAGTTCAGCGAGCCGGATGCACCGCTGGTAAGGGATGATAAATTCAGAAGGCCGCTTTAGGGGCGCGGCGCCGGCTCAGTCCTGCGGCATCCCCGGCACTCGCAGCGCGTCCGCCAGCGACGTCTTGCCGCTGCCGCGCCGGGCGGGCTTGGGCTGGCTGGGATCGGGCGCCCAGCCGGTCAGGAAGATGACCTGGAAACGTTCGGTCACGCGCCCGTCGGCATCGGCACGGGCGGCAAACGCCTCCGCTGCCCGCGCGAGGGTCGAGCGGGTAAGGGGGGGCGTGTCACGCAGCAAATTAGTGGCCGCCATGCCGCGCAGGTCTTCGATCAGCCGGCCCAGGCTCGAATAACGCACCGACAGCGTCTCGATATCGGCAACGGGCAGCGTAAGGCCCGCGCGCATCAGCAGATCACCGGCCGAGCGCACGTCGATCTGTGGATGGATACGTGCGACCGCACGCGGCGCTTCGGCTTCCATCAGCACGCTTCGCAGCACCGGCAGGCTGCCCGCGCCGACAAGCGCACCCAGGAACAGCCCATCGGGCCGCAACACGCGGCGGACCAGCGCCAGCGCGCCCGGCACGTCGTTCACCTGATCGAGCACGCCCGCCGATATCACCCCGTCGAAACTGGCATCGGCAAAGGGGATGCGATCCTCATCCGCCTGTATCCCCTGCGCCGCGCGGGCAAAGCCGAAACCGGCATCCAGTCGGGCGACGCGCGCACCTGGCGGGGGGGTAAACGCGCCGTCGAAGCAGCCCAGGTCGAGCAAGTCGCGCATCGGCCGCTTGACCGCCGCCAGTCGTTCATCAATCCCGTCCAGCATTGCCGCGCGCAGGAAATCATGGCCCGCGAAACCCGTGGCGGCGCGGTCGCGGCGCAGGCGGCGGGCGTGGCGGCGGAACGGCTCGGGTGGCGGAGTGTCGCTCAGCATCGTGGACGCTTGTGCGCCGCCGAAAGCCGCCGCACAAGGGGTGGATGAGGGAAGTCGCCCATCGGGTCGCCACGGCGTTGATCGATCATGCGCTGCCGCCGCGCTGCCCGGCCTGTGCTGCGGTGACGGGGGACATGCACCGTTTCTGCGCCGATTGCTGGGTGCGGCTCGATTTCCTTGGCCCGCCCGGCGACGATGACGACGCGGGCGTGCGGGCGGCGGTTGCCTATGGCGATGTGGCGCGCGCGGTGCTGCTCAAGTTGAAATATGCACGGCGGCTTGGCCATGCCGAACCGGCGGCGGCGGCGATGCGGCGATTGGTGCCGGACGACGCGGAACTGCTGGTGCCGGTGCCGCTGGCCTGGCGGCGGCTGTGGTCGCGCGGTTATAACCAGGCGGGGCTGATTGCCTCCGCCCTGTCGCGGCGCAGCGCCGTGCCGGTGGCGCACGACGTTCTGGTTCGCACCCGCGCGACGCCGGTGCTCAAGGGCCTTGGCCCGGCGGCGCGACGGCGGGCGGTCGCGGGCGCCTTTGCGGTGCGGCGCGCCGAAAGCCTGGCGGACAGGCATGTGGTGCTGGTCGACGACGTGTTCACCACCGGCGCGACGGCTTATGGTTGTGCCGCGGTGCTGGCGGCGGCCGGCGCGGCGCGGGTCAGTATCCTCACCTTTGCGCGCGTCATGCCCGGCGATGCCGATTGACAAGCGCGACCATAGTTTCCACGTCGGCAATCATGGCAAAGGTCGAAATCTATACCAAGGCATGGTGCCCCTATTGCATACGCGCAAAGCGTCTTCTGAATGCAAAGGGTGCGGCGTTCGAGGAAATCGACATCACCATGGGTGGGCCGCGGCGCGCCGAGATGATCGACCGGGCGAGCGGGCGCACCACGGTGCCACAGATTTTCATCGATGGCGGGCATATCGGCGGATCGGATGACCTGGCCGCGCTTGAGGCTCAGGGTCGGCTCGACGCGCTGCTCAATTCGTGAAGATCGCGCTGCTTCAGATGACGGGCGTGCTGGACCCCGTCGCGAACGCCGCGACCGTCGCCGATGCGGTGGCACATGCGGGGCGGGGCGGGGCGACGATGTTGTTCACGCCCGAAATGTCCAACCTGATCGACCGCGATCGCAATCGCTCGGCATCCAAGATCGTCGCCGAGCATGAGGACCCCGTGCTGCAGGCGGTCGGCCGCGCAGCTTATGAATATGGCGTTTGGGTGCATTTGGGGTCGCTGGCGGTGCGGAGACCCGACGGACGTTTTGCAAATCGCAGCATCCTGATCGACGATCGCGGCATCATCCGTGCGCGGTATGACAAGTTGCACATGTTCGATGCCGATGTCGGCCCCGGCAATCGCTGGCAGGAATCGTCGGCTTTTGCTGCCGGCGACCGGGCGGTGGTCGCGGCGACGCCGGCAGGACAGCTTGGCATGACGATCTGTTACGACTTGCGCTTTCCCGCGCTGTATCAGGCGCTTGGCGAGGCGGGTGCCGAATTGCTCGCAGTGCCCGCCGCATTCACCCGCGCCACGGGAGAGGCGCATTGGGAATCGCTGATCCGGGCGCGAGCGATCGAAAATGGCTGTTTCGTCATCGCGGCGGCGCAGACCGGCGACCATGAAGACGGGCGCCTCACCTACGGCCGATCGCTGGTGGTCGACCCCTGGGGCGATGTGCTGCTCGACATGGGTGTCGGCCCGCGCGTCGATTTCGTGGTGCTCGATGAAGGGGCGGTGGCTTCGGCGCGCGCGCGTATTCCGGCCATGACTCATCGGCGCGCAATTCCACCCGTCGAGCGGGTGGGCGCATGATCGTCTTCGACCTTCGCTGCGGCGACGGGCATGTGTTCGAGGCGTGGTTCGCGTCTTCCGCCGCATATGAATCGCAACGCGCCGATGGTCTGATTGCCTGCCCGCTGTGCGAGGACAGCCGGATCGAAAAGGCCGTGATGGCCCCTAACATCGCGGCCAAGGGCAATCGTTCCGAAATGCGCGCGACCGTTCCCGCTCCGACCGACACCCCGCCGTCGCCCGAAGCCGTCAAGGCCGCGCTGGAGACGCTGGCGAAAATACAGGCCAAGGCGCTCGAAAAGTCGCGCTGGGTGGGCACTGCCTTTGTCGACAGTGCGCGCGCCATGCATCTGGGCGAAGCGCCGACGCAGCCGATTCACGGACAGGCGACGCTGGCCGACGCCCGCGCGCTGGCCGAAGAAGGCGTGTCGATCGCGCCGCTGCCTTTTCCGGTCATCCCGCCCGAGACGCGCAATTGATTCTTCGCCGATGCTGCCATAGGCACGCACCCGTGCCCCGATAGCTCAGCAGGACAGAGCAACGGTTTCCTAAACCGCAGGTCGGGAGTTCGAGTCTCTCTCGGGGCACCAATTCGCACAAGCTATCTGCTCATCGGTATGGTTTGTTACCATATTGGCCGCGCCGGTCGTTCGGTCTACATCCGGGGGAACGACCGAAACAACTGGGAAAATCCATGCTGACGATGATCCGAACCGGCGCGTTGCTCGCCTCCGTCTCGCTCCTTGCCGCTTGCGCTGCCGCCGATCGCCCCGATCCGGCAGCGGTCTCCGAGCAGACGGCGACGGTGGGAGAGGCGG
>NZ_DATJLI010000134.1:0-8191 GCF_035490575.1 Sphingomonas sp.
CCGGCTGGCCGACCTGACGCCGTTGCTTCGCCAGGTCGGCGACATCGATCTGCCACGCCTCGTCTCTCGCGGCGACGCCGCCACCTATCCTGGCGCGCCGGATCGGGGAGACCACGGATGGCAACCACAGGTGCGATCTGACTGGCACTGGAAGGATGACGACATCATTCCGATCAGGAGCCACGATTTCCATTAGATAATGCGGCCCTATCGTAGCGCCATAGCGTAAGAATTTTGCCCATCTTGATCGGGCGCGGCCCGCCAGGTTTTATTGATTCTGCATGCTTTAGGTGCGTGATCTGGTCTCGTGCCCACCTGCATGCCCACTTTCAATTTGGCTTCAGCAATCAAAGGCGACGATCGGCGAACACGGATTTTTCGGCGACACGCTTCTTTGCCCGCACTTTTCCAGTAGAAAATAATTGTTAGTGATCAGCCGCGACCATCGGTCTCCTTACATCGCCATCGCCGACGCAAGTGTAGACCGGGACCGCAACAGAGCATCGATCGACCAGGCACCACCGCCGCGGGTGACGAGCGGCAACAGGATCGCCGCCCAACTTAGGTGGGTCGACCAGGCGCTCGGATAGACAAAGACCTGGATCACCAACGTCATGCCTAGCAGAGCAAGCGCGGACAGACGGGTGAACAGCCCAATCACGAGCAGCAGCGGGAAAGCATGTTCGGCCCAAGTAGCCAGAGTGGCCGCAACTTCGGGCGGCACCAGGGGCAACGCGTATTCGCTGCGGAACAGTTCGTAGGTGCCATCTGTGATCGTTATCATTCCTTCCACCTTGGTTCGTCCGGAAAGGAAGAACACGGAGGCGACGCCCAGTCGGGCGACGAGCAGCAGCAGGGCGTCAGGCAGCAGCGCGGAGACGCGTTGCAGAACTTGGTCGTAGCGCAGGCGCATCGGTCATCTCCGGTATGAGCAGCCGGGACGCGGCAGCGCCCCGGCCGATTTCGTCAGGCCTTCGGAGAAAGCGATCCGTTACCCTTGGGCGTCTTGATCGTGGTGCAGGTGCCGGCTTTCACCAGCTTCCACGCGTTACCCTGGTAGTTGACTTTTGAGGTGCCGGCGCAGCTCGTGCCCGGGCCTGCGGCGCAGTCGTTCTTGCCGGCGAGTGAGACGCCGTAGCATTTCTCCATGGCGGGTTTGGTCTGTGCGCTCGCCGGCGCCGTGAGCGCAATGGTGGAGGCGATGGCGATGCTGGCGGCAAGCGCCGCGTGGGTGTTGCGCATGATGTTATCCTTCTGATCCGGCTCGCCTCTGCGCGCGGCCCAGGGAGGGGCCGGACCGCGCGATGACCGGGGAGGCGGCGGGGATGCCCGGTCACACCGGCAAGTTCGTCGAGGGGGCTGACGAGGTTACAACCGATACGGAAGAAAGAATTCTGGAGGGTGCTGTAACCATCCCGCGGTCTGCGCCGAAGATGGGGCGAGGAGCTTGAATGCGGACGAACGAGGAGGTTCTGCGTAGCTTGATGATCGATGGGCTGGATGGCGATGCCGCGGCCCATACGGCATTGCTGCGCCTTCTCGTTCCGCTGTTGCGGGGTTTCTATCGGCGACGCGTTCGCGGCGCTGACGACGATGTCGAGGATTTGGTGCAGGAAACCCTGATTGCCGTTCACACCCGGCGCGCATCCTACGACCGGGATCGCGCCTTCACCGCATGGATGTTCGCGGTCGCGCGTTACAAGATGGTCGATCATTTCCGCCGTGCCGGTCGCCTACGACCGATCGACGGACTCGAGGGCGATCTGGTCGCAGAAGATTTCGAGGCCGGCGCGATCGCGAAGCTCGACGTGGCGGAGCTATTAGCTGGACTGCCGCCCAAGCAGGCGCGAATGATCCGAGCGACCCGGATCGACGGACTAAGCGTTGCCGAGGCAGCGATTGCCGATGGGATCGGCGAGTCTGACGTGAAGGTATCCGTCCATCGCGGACTCAAGGCCCTCATGGCGCGCGTCCAGGGGACAACACGATGAACACCGACGACCTGATTTTGAAGCTCACGCAGGACACGCCCCCGGTCAGCAGCCGAGCGGTTGGTCGGCGCATCACGCTCGGTGTGGTGATCGGTGGCATCGGCTCCGCGATCCTCGTTGCATCTTGGATCGGCATCCGCCCCGATCTCGGCACGGCGATGCAGGGAGCTTCATTCTGGTTGAAATGGGGCTACACGCTGTCGCTCGCGGCAGCAGCACTCGCGATGACCGCGCAGCTCGCTCGCCCAGACACACGTCGGCTGCGCGGCCTGTGGCTGCTTGCGGTGCCGGTCGGCTTGTTAGCACTCGTCGGACTGCTTGAGCTGGTACGTACGCCATCGGCCGAATGGCTGGCGATGTGGCTTGGGCAAAGCTGGAAGACGTGCCCCTGGCGGGTGCTGTCGCTGGCGGCTCCTATTTTTGTCGGCCTGCTATGGTCTTTCCGCAGGCTGGCGCCGACGCGGCTGCGCGCCGCCGGTGCGGCGGCGGGCCTGTCGGCGGGCGCCTTCGCCGCCACCGTCTACTGTCTTCACTGTCCGGAGGTATCCGCGATCTTCGTGCTGACGTGGTATTCGCTCGGCATCCTGCTGGCGACGCTGCTCGGCTCGCTGCTCGGACCTCGCCTGTTGCGGTGGTAAGCGCATGAGGCTGACCACCATACAGGAAAGATTGGCGTGCAGCGCTACGCCGGCACGCCATAGGAAAATCTACTTCGTCGGTCGGCGCCGTGATACTCGAATTGTCACTTCGATGAACGACCCGTTCGTCCTGCCGAAGCCGCTCGGCACCGCGGACCTCGCCCACTTATCGCGGCATGTTGTCCAATATGGTCTGGTTCGCTGCGATCACCGCTCGCGGATCGCATAGGCGACCACGAGCATAACCAGGGTCACAATCGCCGGCGCGGCACTGCCGACAGGGTCGCCGACAAGGATGTGCGTACCCGCGGCGCCCACAAGCGTGGCCGCCATGGCGCCGAAGGCCCAATCTTGCAGGAAGGTAAAGCGTGGCTGATAAATGCAGATCACACCGATGATATAGGCCACGCCGGTAATGGTCGTGAAATAGCCCGGATAGCCAAGGCGCATCATTTCCTCGGTCATCATACCAGCCAGATTGAGCACGCCGGCCGCAAGAAAGACGAATGCAACAAGGCCCTGCAGGATCGGCTGAACCATTTTGATCGCGCGAGAAGAGGATGCGGTCGTCGTCATGGTCACTCCCTTTATGCGTTCTGCACGCGGGGGACTGCGTTCGGGAGAAACCCGCGGTTCGCCCGCGGGTGTCCGAGCCGAATGGAGATCGCACCACCCACATCGCGTAGTTCGCATCACGGGCTGCAATGGTTACATGCGTTGACCGAAATAACCCTGACGGAGCGGCTCCCGCGCTCACCGGTGCAGCAGCCGCGGGTCCGGGGCGCCGCCGGCGAGGTTCGTGCCGTCGCCGCTCGGGATGCTCTGGCGTGCTGCGATCACCGCCTCGCGGGCCGGGCGCGGGTGCCAGCCGAGCAAGCGCTCTGCCTTGGCGGACAAGATTCGACGATCCCGATCTGCTTCCAGCTACGGAAACTGCGTGCCGAGCTTCATGCCGGCACGCAGTTCGCAAATTACTCCGATGTTTGCGGCGGCCGCGCTCGGCTTGTCATCTCGGTGATGACCGCCATGATCTCGCGCGGCGTATCGATCTTGCGGAACTCGGATGCCAGTTCTTGCGCGCGAGCCCGTAATGACGGTTCGCCAAGGAGACGGTCGACCGCGTCTCTCAGGTCGTCAACGGCGGGTGGCACCGCAGGCAGCTCGATCCCGACGCCCGACCATGCGACGCGCGCGCCGACCTCAGCCTTGTCTTCGGAACGGCCAACCGCGATGATGGGAACGCCCGCCTGCAGTGCGAGGGAAACGGTGCCGTACCCGCCGTTGGTCACGACACCCGCCAGGCGGGGGATCAACTCGGCGAAATCAACATACGATGCGACAAAGATGTTGTCGCTCGCTTCTGCCCTGACACTTTCAACCGGACGTCCGCCGGTTGTGACGACAAGATGGAGGTCGTCGCGCCCGGCAAGCGCTTCAATCGTCGGATTCACCAGTTCGTCGAAGTCACGGTTCGCGACGGTGCCTTGAGACACCAATATGATAGGACGTGATCCGTCGAGCCGGTCCCACCAGTCCGGCTGCTCGAAACGGCGCGACGATGGCGGAAGCGCGCCGACGAAGCGCACATCGGTTGGCGGATCGCCGAAATCATACTCGAACGAGGGCACCGTCGGTTGCATGAACATGTCGTTGCCGAGGACCGAGGCTTCGAAGTAACCGCATGGGGGTGGGGTCACGCCCATACCGGCCAGTGTGGCGAAGAGGTTGGCGTTCACCGGACCGAGGAGCGCGGCATCGACGTCGCGCGCGATTGCGGCATACTGGTCACGTTCGTCGGCGTTGCGGGCCGGCGGCAAGCCCAGACCGATCGGCGCTCCGTCCAGCCGCGGGAGCATCATGAAGGTGATGCCGAGGCCGATGATCGGGGGGCGTGGTCGCGGCTCGCCATAGAATAACGGCAACCGGCCGAAGAACATGGAGTCGGTGATGATCGCATCCGGTCCGAAATCCGCGATCAGCGTGTCGAGCGTTGCGGCCTGTTCCGGGATCGGATCTATGAAGATGCGTTCCATGTCGAAGCGGATCTGCGCCGGGCCGGCAGGCAGCGATGCCCGTTCCGGGAACAACTCCTCGACGCGCGTGAAATCCATGTCGGCCTTGCCCTGCAATGGCGCGAAGCGGGCGCCCGCCGCTTTCACCCTCGGCGCGAGCACGGAGCTGGTCGTGACGAGCACCTCCGCACCTTGTGCCATCGTTATGCCGGCCAGATTGAGCAGCGGGATGAGGTGACCTGTGATCGGCGTCGATGCGAGCAGCAGTTTCATGTTCGATCCTTGAGATTCAGTCCGCACATGGGCGCGACGAGACAAGAAGAGTCCGGAAAAAGGGCCGGACGATCCGAGATCCGGAGTTCGCACACCACGGCGCGATGGTTACACCGTGACCGTTCGCGCGCCGGGCGCGTATCGCGCGTATGACACCCTTTCAAAATCGCCGCCGGTTCATCACCCCCTCTGCAATCGCCCTCGTCGTCGCCGGGGTCGGCCGTGTCGCGTCAGCACAGGCGGCCGCTCCCGCCCCGTTACGACGTTCCGACGCAGTGGCGACAGCGATTGTCGCCTGTCGCTTATGCCGTGTTGCGCCGCGGTTCGACGAAACGGGCGTTCTCCAGTCCGCTCAACGACAAGCATCGGACCGGAACCTTCGCCTGCGCCGGCTGCAACCTGCCGCTCTTCGCTTCCAGGGCGAAGTTTGACAGCGGCACGGAATGGCCGAGTTTCTGGACTCCGCCCGGCGACGCGGTGAGCCGGCGCCGCGACAGCAGCCTCGGCATGATCCGCACCGAAGTGCGCTGCGATGGCCATCTTGGCCACGTTTTCAACGACGGACCACGTCCGACCGGCCTTCGCTACTGCATGAACGGAGCGGTGCTGACCTTCGTCCCCCACTTGGCCGACCCGCAGGGCGTCGTCCGCCCGCGCCGCTGGCCGTATTCGAGCCGGTTATTTCGCAGAGGCTGTAACCACCCTGCGTCCTCTCGCGAAATGACGATGCCATCACGGCAGAACCATTTCCTGGAGACTTCATCATGCTCACCCTCGACACCGGCATCGGCATGGCCGCTTCCGCTGCCGTCATCGCCATCGCCGCCGCCTCGGCGCCGACAGCCGCGTTCGCGCAGGACGGCGCATCGGGCGAGGTCGTTCACTGTTACGGCATCAACACCTGCAAAGGCACGTCGGACTGCAAGACCGCCAAGAGCGAGTGCAAGGGCCAGAACGAGTGCAAGGGTCATGGATTCAAGGCGCTGACCGCAAAAGCCTGCAAGACCGCCGGCGGCAGCCTGACCGAGGCGAAGTAACGCGCACGGCCCGGCGTCCGCTTCGGCGCCGGGCCGCCCTTTGCAGCCAAGGAGCGCCCAGATGACCCCCTCTTTCGCCGGCTTCGGGCTCGGCCTTCGGAAACCGCATTATGCGGCGTTCCTCGAGCACCGCATCGCGGTCGATTTCCTCGAGGTGATCTCCGAAAATTTCATGGTCGACGGCGGGCGGCCGCGGCAGATCCTGCGCGACATCCGGGCGCGCTATCCGGTGGCATTGCACGGTGTGTCGATGTCGATCGGCTCGGTCGACGGCCTTGATGCCGGCTATCTCGCGCGATTGCGCGCGCTGGTCGACGAGGTCGAGCCGCTATTTGTCTCCGACCACCTGAGCTGGTCGCGGATCGAGGGGTTCAATTCGCACGACCTGCTACCGCTGCCCTATACCAAAGAGGCGCTCGATCTGGTCTGCGCCAATATCGACCTCGCACAGGACGCACTCGGCCGCGCGATGCTGATCGAGAACCCGTCGACCTATATTGACTTCGCGCCCGCCGATATGACCGAGTGGGAATTTCTCGACGCGATGTGCGCTCGCACCGGCTGCGGCCTGCTGCTGGACGTCAACAATGTGTTCGTCAGCGCGAGCAATCACGGCTTCGATCCGCTCGAATATCTGGATGGCGTGCCGCACGCGCGCGTCCGCCAGATCCACCTCGCCGGGCACAGCCAGGGCGAGCGGCTGTTGATCGATACGCATGACCGTCCGGTGCCGCCGTCGGTGTGGGACCTCTACGCGCACGTCCTGCCGCGGCTCGGCCCGGTGGCGACGATGATCGAGCGCGACGACGACATCCCGCCGCTGTCCGAACTGCTGGCCGAGCTCGGCACCGCACGGCGCATCACGGCGGGTAAGATGGCGGCGGCGGCATGAGCCTCCTGGCGCTCCAGCGCGACATGCGCGCCTGGCTCGTGCACGAGGATGCGGCGGCGGCAGGCCGCATAGGCGCGATGGCGAAGCCCGGCCTCGACGTTTATCAGAACAACTACCGTTCACAGCTCGTCGCCTGTCTTGAAGGCAGTTTTGCGCGAACGCAGGCCTGGATCGGCGACGAGGCGTTTCTTCATGCCGCGGTGCTCCACATCGATCGCATCCCGCCCAGTAGCTGGACGCTCGATGCCTATTCGCGCGATTTCCCGATGACCCTCGCCACGCTCCATCCGGACGATCCGGAGATCAGCGAGATCGCACGTATCGAACTGGCAATCGAGGAAGTGTTCGTTGCGCCGGACTGTCGGGTGATTGCCGTCGACCAGTTGCAGGACGTCTCATGGGACCGCGCGATCCTGGGCATCGCGCCGACGATCGATCTCGTCGACCTCGACACCAACGCCTTTGCGATCTGGTCCGCCCTCGTGGCCGAGACGCCGCCTCCGCCAGCCGACCGTCTCGACACCCCCGGCGCGGCCATCGTCTGGCGGCAGGATTATCGCGCACGCATCCGGCCGATCGATGCACTCGAGCGCCAGGCGCTGATGCAGGTGCGCGCCGGTCGGTCGTTTGGCGTCCTGTGCGACGCAACCGCCGATGCTTTCGGGCAGGAGCAGGGCACCGCGCTTGCGGGGGGATGGCTGGGCCGGTGGATCGCCGACGGCCTTATCACCTCGATCGCCAACGGTTCTCAGGAGACCGCAGCATGACCGCCTCGACCATCTTCGCCGTGCAGCGGCCCGGCATGCGAAAGAACTCGGGACCGTTGCTCGACCTTCCAGATGCGAATGACGGCATAAGATATGCTGTCATTCGCAGCATCGCCCCGGCGCTGTGCAAAGACCGGCCGACCGAGGTCGCGCTGGTCCTCGTCACCACACCCCGCATGGCCCGTTTCTTCGACGAGATCAGCGTTTCGCAGGCGGACGCGGCGATGACAACGGAACGTCTCGCCCATTTTTCCGATACCTGCGCCGCCTTCGAGTTCTGGAACGCCAGCCCGACCGAACAGGCCGCGATCGGCATCGATCTGGCCGGAGCACCCTATGAAAACCGTTATTGAGGAGCCTGCGCCGCGCGACGGCGACCTCGTCAAGCGTCACCGATTGTCGACGCGGCTGTGGCACTGGACCAACGCGCTGGCGCTGCTGGTCATGCTGATGAGCGGGCTGATGATCTTCAACGCGCATCCGCGGCTCTATTGGGGCAGCTATGGCGCCAATCCCGACCGGCCGTGGCTCGTCATCGGCGCGCAAGGAGAGCGCGGCTTCGTGCGGGTCGGGCCGGTCGA
>NZ_DATJLI010000135.1:0-9206 GCF_035490575.1 Sphingomonas sp.
CGGGTCGAGGCGCTGGGACGCGCGCGCGCGCTGCTCCACCTCATCAATTTCGACGAGCCGTTTGGGCTATCGGTAGTGGAAGCAATGGCGTGCGGCACGCCCGTCATCGCCATGCGGCGCGGATCGATGCCCGAATTGATCGAGGACGGCGTGACCGGATTTCTGGTTGATTCGATCGAACAGGCGGCGGCGGCGGTCGAGCATGTCGATTCGATCGACCGCGCCGCGTGTCGCCGCGCGGTCGAGGCGCGCTTCTCGGTCGGGCGGATGGCGGACGACTATATCGCGCTTTACCGCCGCATCCTGGGCGGCGCCTAACCGCGATAGATATTGGGGACGAACGGCCCGTCAGTCGCCATCACCGGCTTCTGCACGAACGGCAGCGTGATCGCCGCGATGCTCAGCAGTGCGGTGACGGCCAGGGTGATGCCGGTCCCGAGCTGGCGCGCGGGCAGCCAGCCCGCCATCCCGAACGGATGCGCGATTCGGCCGGCGATGAATAGACCGCCCGCCAGTGCCAGCCACCATGACGTGCCTGCCGTCCATTCGATCGCGGCAATCAGGATCAGGACGATGGGCGCATATTCGGCGAAGTTGGCATGGGCGCGCATCCGCTGCGCCAGCACCGGATCGTCGCCGTCGCCGTGGATGATCCGCTGGCCAAATCGAATCCGCAGGATTCGCAATGCCAGCCACAGGTTTATCAGCGCCGCTACACCCGCGGTCGCCAGCGTTACCGACAGGCCCATCATCAATCCCCCTTGCAGGTCCGATGCTTGCCACCGTCGCGCACGGCTTGCAACGCACACGAAAATCGCTATAGGCGCACGCTCGCTTCGCGACCTGCCCTGGTATCCGCGGTGAAAGGATGCGTGCCTGTTCGCACGCTTGCCCGACCCGCGCAGGGGGCGTATCGCGACCCCGACGTTACAGAATCGAAGAAGGTGTGCCGAGATGGCCGTTCCCAAGAGAAAGACCACGCCGTCGCGGCGCGGCATGCGTCGTTCGCACGATGCGCTGAAGGTCGAGTCGTTCCAGGAGTGCCCGAATTGTGGCGAACTCAAGCGTCCGCACATCCTGTGCGGCGCGTGCGGCCATTATAATGGCCGTGAGATCGTCGCGGTCGAAGCCTGAGGACGAACACGCCGGATCACGGGGAACGACAAGAGGACATGGCGAGCAGCACCCGGATCGCCGTCGATGCGATGGGCGGCGATGGCGGGATTTCCGTCATGCTCGACGGTGTCGAGCGCGCCGCCGCCGAGCGGTCCGACCTTTCGTTCCTGCTGGTTGGCGATCAATCGGTCATCGATGCCGAACTTCGCGCCCGATCCGCGCTGGTGGATCGGGTCGAAGTTGTGCACGCAGCTGAAACTGTCACGTCGGATGACAAGCCCAGCACGGCGATTCGCCGTGCGCGCGTCACGTCGATGGGTCTTGCCATTGACGCCGTGAAGCAGGGACGTGCCGGGGCTGCCGTATCGGCGGGCAATACCGGCGCGCTGATGGCAATGGCCAAGCTGTCGCTCAGGACCATGCCCGGCATCGACCGGCCCGCGCTGGCGGCGTTGCTGCCCAGCCTTGGCGCCAATGATACCGTGATGCTCGACCTTGGCGCGAACACCGATTGCGATGCCCGCAATCTGGTGCAGTTCGCGGTCATGGGCGCGGCCTATGCCCGCACGGCGCTCGACCTCGACCGGCCGCGCGTGGCGCTGCTGAACATCGGCACCGAGGATATGAAGGGCACCGATATCATCCGTGACGCCGCCAGTCGGCTGCGCGCGGCGGGGCATCTGCCGATGGACTTCACCGGCTTTATCGAGGGCGACCGGTTGTCGCGCGGCCAGGTCGATGTCATCGCCTGTGACGGCTTCACCGGCAATATCGCGCTCAAGACGGCTGAGGGCACCGCGCGATTCGTCGCCGACCTGTTGCGGCGCGCCTTTTCCAGCTCGATCCGGTCCAAGATCGGTTTCCTGATCTCGCGCCCCGCCACCAAGCTGCTGCGCGATCACCTCGACCCCAATAATCACAATGGCGCGGTGTTTCTGGGCCTGAACGGGCTGGTGGTCAAAAGCCATGGCGGCGCCAATGCCGCGGGCATCGCCAATGCGCTGAAACTCGCCGCCAAGCTGGTCGATGATGACCTGACCCGCCGGATCGGCGACGATCTGGGCAATATCGAGGCGCGGGCGGCATGACGATTCGTTCGGTCATTGCCGGCACCGGTTCGGCCCTGCCCGATCGCCGCGTCTCGAACGACGAGCTGGCCGAGCGTGTCGATACCAGCGACGAATGGATCGTCGAGCGCACCGGCATCCGTTTCCGCCATATCGCTGGCGAAGGCGAAACCACCGCCACGCTGGCGACCGATGCCGCCCGCCGCGCGCTGGAGGCGGCAGGGATCGAGGCGCGGGCCATCGACCTGATCGTGCTGGCGACCGCCACGCCCGATCAGACGTTTCCCGCCAGCGCCACGCGGGTTCAGGCGGCGCTGGGCATTGACGATTGCGTCGCGTTCGACGTGGGGGCGGTGTGTTCGGGTTTCCTCTATGCGCTGCAGGTCGCTGATTCGATGATCCGCGCGGGCGCGCATACCCGGGCGCTGGTGATCGGGGCGGAGACGTTCAGCCGTATCCTCGATTGGGAGGATCGCACCACCTGTGTCCTGTTCGGCGACGGCGCAGGCGCGATCGTGCTGGAAGCGCGCGAGGGCGAGGATGAGGGTATTCTGGCGATGCGGCTGCACGCCGACGGGCGCCACAACGGCCTGCTCTATGTCGATGGCGGCCCTTCGACTACGGGCACCGTCGGCAAGCTGCGGATGAAGGGGCGCGAGGTGTTCCGCCACGCCGTCGTGAATCTGGCCGCGGTGATGCGCGAGACCCTGGCCGTGACCGGCCATGAAACATCGGACGTCGACTGGGTCGTTCCGCATCAGGCGAATGCCCGCATCCTGGACGCAACCGCACGCAAGCTGGACCTGCCGCCCGAACGCGTGGTGATGACGGTCGATCAGCACGCCAACACCTCCGCCGCTTCGGTGCCGCTTGCGCTTGACACCGCCATTCGCGACGGCCGCATCCAGCGCGGACAGCTGCTGGTGCTGGAAGCGATGGGCGGTGGTTTCACCTGGGGTGCGGCCGTCGTCCGTTATTAGGACGCGTGCCGACCGCATCCCCCAAAGGAGCGGCGTTGCGTGTTTGCCGCGTTCTGATAGGGTTAGGGGCAACAACACGCTTAAGGGCTGGGTGATGGAAGCTGTCGGGACTCTCACGCGCGCCGATCTTGCGGACGCATTGCATCGTGAAGTCGGCTTGTCGCGCACGGATTCGTCCAAACTGGTCGAACAGATCCTGACCCATTTGTGCGAGGCGCTGGCGCGCGGTGAGAATGTGAAGATCTCCGGCTTTGGCAGCTTCATCCTGCGCGACAAGGGCGAGCGGGTGGGCCGCAATCCCAAGACCGGCGTCGAAGTGCCGATCGCGCCGCGCCGCGTCCTGACGTTCCGCGCCAGCCAGATGATGCGCGACCGCATCGTCGCGGGCGGCTGACGGACGCCGCGATGACGGGGCCTGCCAAGGCCGACACCGCGTTCCGCACGATCGGCGAGGTTGCCGAGGAAACCGGCCTGCCCCAACATCGGCTGCGCTTCTGGGAACAGCGTTTCCCGCAGCTTCGACCGCTGACGCGCGCCGGCCAGCGCCGATATTACCGACCCGAGGATGTGGCGCTGGTGCGGCGCATCGACCAGTTGCTGAACCAGCAGGGTTATACGATCCGCGGCGTCCAGCAGCTTCTGGACAGTGAGGCGACTGCCAGTCCCCGCGCCAGCAAGCTGACCACCGCCGTTCAGGACAACCCGCTTCGCCAGTTGCGCGACCTGATGGTCGCCGCGCTCGATCGCGACGCGGGCTGACCCCTCGACCACGCTGCCGCCGCACGCTAGAGCCGCGGCTTGTCCGATACGCCAAAAGCCCGCCCCCGATCCGCCATGCGCCCGCGATTCGACCCTGTCGGCACGGCGTCGCGCCGTGCTGCGCTGCGCGTGCTCGACGCCGTCTTGCGACGGGGCCAGCCGATCGAGACCGGCCTGGCGCGCGCCGGCGACGGGCTGGCGCCCGCCGACCGGGGTCTTGCCCATGCCATCGCGGCAGAGGCGTTGCGCTGGCTGGCCGACCTCGACACGCTGATCGACAGGGCGACCCGACAACGCCTGCCCGACGATGCCAAGGCCCGGTTCGCACTGCGGATCGCGCTGGTCCAGGCATTGCGGCTCGGCACGCCGCCCCATGCGGCGATCGCGACAGTGCTGCCGCTGGTCGACGGAGGCCCGCGCAAGCTGGTGCACGGTGTGTTCGGCGCGCTGATGCGTGGCGGCGCGGCGCTGCCCGAGTTGCCGACCCTGCCCGCCGAAGTCGCGGTCCGCTGGCAACAGGCGCATGGCGCGGCGATGGTCGAGGCGGCGCGTGCCGCCATCGCCGCGCCGCCGCCGGTCGACCTGACGCTCGCCGACCCCGCCGCCACCGATGAATGGGCCACGCGTCTGTCGGGGATCAGCCTGATGCCGGGTCATGTCCGGCTGCCCGCGGGCGCCGACGTGCCCGCGTTGCCGGGCTTTGCCGATGGCGGCTGGTGGGTTCAGGATCTGGCCGCCGGGATTCCCGCGCGGCTGCTGGGCGCGGGCGGCGGCCATGTGCTCGACCTGTGCGCCGCGCCGGGGGGCAAGACGATGCAGCTCGCCGCCGCCGGATGGGACGTGACCGCGGTCGACATTTCCGAACAGCGGCTGGTGCGGCTGCGCGAGAATCTGGACCGGACGCGCCAGTCCGCCACGCTGGTTGCGGCCGATGTCGCGCGCTGGACGCCCGATACCTCCGCTGATGCCGTGCTGATCGACGCCCCGTGCAGCGCGACCGGCATTTTCCGGCGGCACCCCGATGTGCTGCACCGCGCCCATCCCCGCCTGATCGAAGAGACGGCTGCGCTGCAGACGAGCATCCTGTCGCGCGCCGCCGACTGGGTGCGGCCGGGGGGGCGGATCGTTTACGCGGTTTGCTCGCTGGAACCGGTTGAGGGCGAGGGGCAATTGGCACGCTTTCTTGGGTCGCGCGATGACTATGCGATCGAACCGATCACAGCTGACGAACTGCCCGCCGGTATCATGCCCCGCGATGACGGCACCTTGCGGACATTGCCGGCGATGCTTGGCGATCAGGGCCGCATCGACGGTTTCTTTATCGCGCGACTTCGTCGCCGCCCATAAACCGCGTTGCCGCGTGCGTTGCGGCTGCTAAGGAAGCGCGATCATGCAGCAGCCCGTCCGTATTGCCCCGTCGATCCTGTCCGCCGATTTCGCGCGTTTGGGGGATGAGGTTCGCGCGATCGACGCCGCCGGTGCCGACTGGATCCATATCGATGTGATGGATGGCCATTTCGTGCCCAATCTGACGATTGGGCCGATGGTGGTAAAGGCGCTGCGCCCGCACAGCGAAAAGCCGTTCGACGTGCATCTGATGATCGAACCGGTCGACCCGTTCATCGACGCCTTTGCCGAGGCGGGGGCCGATTGCATCTCGATCCATCCCGAAGCCGGGCCGCACAGCCACCGCAGCGTCCAGCGGATCAAGGCGCTGGGCAAGCGCGCCGGGGTCGTCCTGAATCCCGCGACCCCCGCCAAGATGCTCGACTATCTGCTGGAGGACGTCGATCTGGTGATGGTGATGAGCGTCAACCCCGGTTTCGGCGGTCAGCGTTTCATCGAAAGCCAGCTTCGCAAGGTAACCGCGATCCGCAACATGATCGACAAGCTGGGCAAGCCGATCGATCTTGAAGTCGATGGCGGTATCGACCCGTCGAACGCGGCGCGCGTGGTCGAAGCGGGCGCGGACGCACTGGTCGCGGGAACGGCGGCGTTTCGCGGCGGGCCTTCGGCCTATGCCGATAATATTCGGGCATTGAGGGGCGGTTGAGCACCCGGCCCGACGATCCCGGCGCCGATGGGATCGAGGAAGGCAAGCGGCTGATCCGGCAGGGGGGCGATGGCGGGCTGTCGCTGTCGGACCGCATTGCCGAACGGTTCCAACGGCTGACCTGGCGCACGCCGCTGCACACGCTGAAGCTCAAGGGCCGGCATCCGCTCAAGCTGCTGACGGTCGCCGACGACCCGTTTTTCGGCGATGTCGCGCGGGGTCAGGCGTTGCTGAACGGTCGGCTGGCGTTTCGCGGCGAGGAGCATGACCTGACCGCGCTCGGTTTCGACCGGCCGATGTTCAGCCGCGCTTGTGCCGACCATATCCACGCCTTTGCCTGGCTGCGCGACCTGTCGAGCGTGACCACGCGCGCCGTCGCCGCGCCGGTGGCGGAAGCGATCATGCGGCAATGGATCGCCGCGCATGGGCAGGTGGTGTCCGAACCGGCGTGGCGCCCCGACCTGTGGGGACGGCGCATCCTGTTCTGGACCGCGCACGCGCCGTTGATCCTGTCATCGACCGACCTTGTCTATCGCTCGAACGTGCTGCACGCGCTGGCGCGCGGTGCCCGGCATCTGGACCGGACGGCGGACAAGGCGCCCGCCGGCACCGCGCGCATCGCGGCATGGTGCGGCGTCGTCGCGGGTGGCCTGATGATCCCCGGCGGCGATCCGCGCCGGGCATTCGGCGAAGGCGGTCTGCAACGCGCGCTCGGCGCCTCGCTGACCGACGATGGCGGCATCATCGGCCGGTCGCCCGCCGCGCTGTATGATGCGATCCAGCTGCTGACGATGCTGCGCGGCACCTATGCCGCGCGCCGCATGGAACTGCCCGCCTTCATCGGCGAACGCCTGCCGCGCATGGTCGGTGCGTTGCTGGGCTGTTGTCACGGCGACAAAACACTGTCGAGCTGGCAGGGCGGCGCGCCCATCGATCCCGATCTGGTCATGCAGACGGTCGAGGCGACCGGAATCCGCACCCGTCCGCTGCGCCAGTCGCGCGACTGGGGGTATCAGCGGATGTCGGCGGGCAACACGCTGGTTATCATGGATGCCGCGCCGCCGCCCGTTGCGCGGATCGTCGAGGGCGGCTGTGCCTCGACGCTGGCGTTCGAACTGTCGGACGGACCCTGCCGCATCGTCGTCAATTGCGGTGGCGCGCGCGCGGCGCTGGCACAGGTGCCGGCGGCGCTGACGGAGGCGCTGCGGACCACGGCCGCCCACTCGACGCTGGTGCTGGGCGATTCGAACTCGACCGCGCTTAATGCCGACGGCACGCTGGGCAAGGGCGTGGTTGAAGTCGAACTCAGCCGTCAGGAAAGCGAGCCGACCAGCCGGATCGAGGCGAGCCATGACGGCTATGGTCGCCGATTCGGCTTCAAGCATCGCCGCCTGCTGGCGCTGGGCAATGACGGGCGCGATCTGCGCGGGGAGGACATGCTGCTGCCCGAAGGGCGCAAGCGTCGCCGCGATACCGTGCCCTTTGCCATCCGCTTCCACCTGTCACCCGAGGTCGAGGTCGCGCCGACATCCGACGGTCAGGCCGCGTTTCTGCGCCTGCCGGGCCAGCGCCTGTGGCAGTTCCGGGCCAAGGGCGCGGCGCTGACGATCGAGGAGAGCCTGTGGGTGAACGCCGCTGGTCGGCCCGTCACCACGCGGCAACTGGTGCTGTCGGGCGAAGCGCCGCCGGGAGGCGCGAGCATCAGTTGGGCGTTCCACCGCTCACGTTGACGCACGGGGTTGCACCCATGCGCGGTCGCGCTTAACCGCGCGGGCCATGAGCAATATCCAGATCCGCCGCGCGCTGCTTTCGGTTTCCGACAAGACCGGCATCGTCGAACTGGGCCAGGCGCTGGCCGCAAAGGGTGTCGAGCTGGTTTCGACCGGCGGGACGGCAAAGGCGCTGCGTGACGCGGGGCTGGACGTGCGCGACATTTCCGACCTGACCGGCTTTCCGGAAATGATGGACGGGCGGGTCAAGACGCTGCACCCCATGGTCCATGGCGGCCTTCTGGCCGTGCGCGACGATGCCGAGCACAAGGCGGCGATGGACGCGCACGGCATCGGCGCGATCGACCTGGTGGTCGTCAATCTCTATCCGTTCGAAGCGACCGTGGCCAAGGGCGCCGGGCGGGACGAGGTGATCGAGAATATCGACATCGGCGGCCCTTCGATGGTGCGTTCGGCGGCAAAGAATCACGCCTATGTCGCGATCGTCACCGATCCGGCGGATTATGTGCTGGTGTCGGGCGGGGAGACGACGCTGGACCAGCGCCGGATGCTGGCGGCCAAGGCCTATGCCGCAACCGCGGCATATGATTCGGCCATCGCCCAGTGGTTCGCCTTTGCCGATCAGGGCGCGGCATTTCCCGCAACGCTGCCGCTGGCCTTCACCCGCGCGGACGAGCTGCGCTATGGCGAGAACCCGCATCAGTCGGCGGCGCTGTATCTGCCGCGCGGCGCCCATGCCAACGGCATTGCCCAGGCCCGCCAGTTGCAGGGCAAGGCGTTGAGCTACAACAACTATAACGACGCCGATGCGGCGCTGGAGCTGGTCAGCGAGTTTCGCGACGGCCCGCCGACGGTCGTCATCGTCAAGCACGCCAATCCGTGCGGAGTCGCCAGCGCCGACACGCTGATCGACGCCTATCGCGCGGCCTTTGCCTGCGACACGGTGTCGGCATTTGGCGGCATCGTCGCGGTCAACCGCCCGCTGGACGGCGATACCGCGCGCGCGATCACCGAGATTTTCACCGAAGTCGTCGCCGCGCCCGATGCCGATGACGAGGCGAAGGCCGTGTTTGCCTCCAAGAAGAACCTGCGCCTGCTGCTGACCGGCGACCTGCCCGATCCGGCGCGCACCGGCCTGTCAGTCAAGTCGATCGCCGGGGGCCTGCTGGTCCAGTCGCGCGACGGCGGCACGCTGGCCGACCTTGATCTAAAGGTCGTGACCAGGCGCCAGCCGAGCGAACAGGAACTGGCCGATTGCCGCTTTGCCTGGACAGTCGCCAAGCACGTCAAATCGAACGCCATTGTCTATGCCAAGGGCGGATCAACCGCCGGGGTGGGCGCGGGTCAGATGAACCGGTTGGAATCGGCGCGCATCGCCGCGTGGAAGGCACGCGACGCGGCGGAAAAGGCCGGCTGGGCCAAGGCGCGCACCATCGGTTCGGCGGTCGCGTCGGACGCGTTCTTTCCCTTTGCCGACGGTCTGCTGGCTGCGGTAGAGGCG
>NZ_DATJLI010000136.1:0-2623 GCF_035490575.1 Sphingomonas sp.
GGGTCTCATCACGATTGAGGATCTGGTCGAAGAGATCGTCGGCTCGATCGAGGACGAGCATGACGAGGCGCCGCACGAACTGATCGTGGCGCTGGACGACGGCGCCTGGGAAGCCGATGCGCGCGCCGAACTGGAACAGGTCGCGCGACTGGTCGACCCCCGACTTGCCGAAGTCGAAGAGGATATCGAGACGCTGGGCGGCCTGGCCTTTGTGCTGGCGGGCCATGTGCCGCAGGCGGGTGCCTGTCTGCCGCACCCCAGCGGCTGGCTGCTCGAAATCCTGGAAGCCGATTCGCGGCGCGTCGCGCGGCTGCGGCTGCATCCGCCGCGCGAAGACGCGCCTGAGGAATAGGCGTCAGGCCGGGGTCAGCTTTGCCGAATCGATGTGCCAGCGCCGCTGATCGGTGCTTGCCCCGTCGACATCGTTGACGCGTCGGATGACATAGGCGCCGGTAAAGCGCTGTCGCTTGCCGTCGGCCAGCGCGGCATCGACCGTGACCGGCACCTCGGCATAGAGCGATCCCGCCCCGCCCTCGACATCGGCGGGTTCGCGCGCCGTCACCGTGACGCTTCGCGTATCGGCGAAGCCGGCGGCGAAGGCGTCATAGGATTTGCCGCTTGCCGCGCCCCGACCGCTCCATTGGGCATAGGCGACCGAGTAATCGCGCGCGTTTATCGCATCATAATAGCGGCGGACGACATCGGCGGCGCGCTCCCCCTCCGACGCGTTGCCGCATTCGGCGGGCGGATCGTCGCGGAACAGGTCGCAGCTTCGCGCGATCTCGTCGCGGATCATCGCGCAACTGTTCGCGGCATTGCAGGGCGGCCGCGTGGCGGGGGATACCATGCGGCATTGCTCGGCCAATCGGGCGGCGGCGGCCTCACCGATCTCGGCCGCGCAGCTTTTGGGGCCCTGCGGGATCGGCGTCGCCGGGGCGGGGGTCGCCGGTGCAGCGGTTGGCGGCGCGGTGGTCGGCAGAGCGCCGGGAACCGCCGCCACGTCGCCGCCCATGCTGGTCGCGATATTGCCGGGCGCGGCTGAGGCCATGTCGTTTGCGGGCCGTTCGGGCGCGCCGCCGCACGCCGTCAGGGGGAGCGCAAGCGCCGTCATCGCAAGCAGGAGCGTTCTCATGCGCCATCAAGCGCCGAGCGTGGCGCCCGGTTCCCTCCGCATATCGCGACGCCGAACCGCATCACCCTTTCGCTTTTGCGCCGAGACGCTATCTCAAGCATCATGCGGAAACATATCCTGATCGTGCTGGGCCTGATCGTCGCCGTGGGAGCGGGGGTCTTTTTCTGGATGACGCGTCCCGACAAGGCGCAGCTTCCGATCGAGCAGGTGATGGGCAAAACGCCGAGGATCACCGCCCCGCGCCGCCAGTATTTCCCGACGATCCAGATTGCCGAGCCGATCGGCTGGCAGAACGGCGCAAAGCCCACGCCCGCCGCTGGCCTTGCGGTGGATGCGTTCGCCACCGGTCTCGACCATCCGCGCTGGATGTATCGCCTGCCCAATGGCGATGTGCTGGTGGCTGAGACCAACTCGCCCCCGCGCGATGGCGGTGGCATCGTCAAGCGGGTGCAGAATTTCCTGATGGGCCGCGCCGGCGCGGGCGTGCCGTCGGCGAACCGCATCACCCTGCTTCGCGACGCCGATGGCGATGGCCGGGCGGAGGGCCGTTCGGTGCTGTTGTCGGGCCTGAACTCGCCCTTCGGCATGGCGCTGATGGGCGACTGGCTGTATGTCGGCAATACCGACGCGCTGGTCCGTTTCCCGTTCAGGGTCGGCCAGACCCGGATCGAGGCGAAGGGCGAGAAGATCGTCGACCTGCCCGCCGCCGGTAATCACTGGACGCGCAACGTCATCGCCAATCCGAACGGCAACAGCCTGTTCGTCGCGGTCGGTTCGGATTCGAACATCGGCGAGAACGGCATGGACCGTGAACGCAACCGCGCGTCCATTCTTGAGGTGTTTCCCGACCAGAAGCGTTACCGCGTCTATGCTGCGGGCCTTCGCAACCCGGTCGGCATGGGGATCAACCCGGTCGACCAGTCGCTGTGGACGGTCGTCAACGAACGCGACATGATCGGGTCCGACGTGCCGCCCGATTATCTGACGCGGGTGGAGTTTGGCGGATTTTATGGCTGGCCCTGGAATTACTGGGGCGGATACACCGACAAGCGAGTCGAGCCGCAGCGGCTGGAACTGCGCGAATATACCCGCCGCCCCGATTATGCGCTGGGTCCGCACACCGCATCGCTGGGGCTGAGCTTTGCCGAGGATATCCGTTTGGGCGACCGCTTCGGGCGCGGCGCCTTCATCGGCCAGCACGGGTCGTGGAATCGGGAGCCGCCCGCCGGATACAAGGTGCTGTTCGTCCCCTTCGCCGAAAACGGCTTCCCGACGGGCGCCCTGCCGGTCGAGGTGCTGACCGGCTTCCTCGACAGCAAGGGACGGGCACAGGGGCGACCCGTGGGCGTTACCGGCGACAGGACCGGCGCGCTGTTGGTCGCGGACGATGTGGGCAATGTAATCTGGCGCGTGCGCCCCGCGCGTTGAGCGCGGCAGCGTTGCCAATACGTTCCGCGTGACCGATAAGGCGGGCGTGCGCGCCTACCCCGC
>NZ_DATJLI010000137.1:0-20499 GCF_035490575.1 Sphingomonas sp.
CACGTCGACGGTGCCGAACGAGCCGTAAATCGGGCCGATAAAGGCGGGCTTCGTATCGGGCGCGGTCAGCGCGGTCGCCATCGTCGTGCCAGCACCCGCCGAAAAGCCGATCATGCCGACGCGCGCCGGATCGACGCGCCATTCGGCGCTGCGCTGGCGGATCAGGGCGAATGCGGCGCGCGCATCCTCCACCCACGGCGCGACCTGTCCGGCGGGCGGTGCGGCGCGGGGCGACGGGGTGGAGCGCGCGGCACCGGCGAACATCGCGTCCATCGCCTGTTTGAACGCTTCGGTGCCCTCAGGCGTCGGGCGGGTGCGGTATTTCAGGACAAAGGCGGCGATCCCGCGATCGGCCAGCGCCTGCGCCACGCGCCAGCCCTCATTTTCCATCGACAGAAACAGGAAACCGCCGCCGGGCGCGACGATCACCGCCGTGCCGTTCGCCTTGGCCGGATCGGGCAGGAAGGGCGTCAGCGTCGCTTCGGTAACGTTGCGGGTGAACGCGGTGCCATATTGGCGGAACCAGCTTTCGCGGGCCGCCGACCCTTCGACCCCCTTGGTGCCCAGCGGAATCGCATTCGGTTCGGCCGGGGCGGTTATGGGGACGATCGCGGCGTCCTGTGCCCGAACCGGGGCGGCGAACAGCGCGGCGGCGATGATAGCGTTACCAGCGATAAGCCAGCCCGGATTTTTCATGACGTGTCCCTCTCCCGATATCCGAAGTGCCCGCGATTGCCGCGGGTCATGGTTGGCCCATGCTGCCGTTCGCCGCGCCGGACGGCAAGCCCATTGCGCGCGCCTTCGCTTTCGCGGAAAGGAAGGATACGCAGCGTAAGCGGGGGAATGCAGATGGCAAGTCGGACCGCGAGCTTGTTCGACGCCGCTGTGGTCGCCGATCGCTGGATCGCCGACTATCGCGCCGCACGGCTGCGCGGCGATGTGATGGCCGACGCTGCCGACGACGGCGCGTGGCGTGCCCTGTTCGAGGAACTGGCGAGCAATGTCGGCGAATCGCTGGAGGACGCGCTCGACCGCGCACAGCGGCAGGCCGACGATATCGGCACCGGATTCCGCGTGGCGGGCGACAGCGATGAGCGGCCCTGGCCCCTCTCCCCCGTGCCGCTGCTGATCGACAGCGATGAATGGGCGGGCATCCGCGCGGGCGTGGTGCAGCGCGCCGAATTGCTCGAGATGATTGTCGCCGACCTCTATGGTCCCGCCCGGCTGGTCGCGCAGGGACTGATCCCGGCGGCGGTGGTGACGGGCAGCCCCTATTTCCTGCGGCCGATGCAAGGACTGGTGCCGCCGGGCGGTCATCACCTGAACGTTGTGGCGGTCGACCTGTGCCGCGGGCCGACGGGTGAGTGGCGGGTGATGGCGGATCATCTGCGCGGCCCCGTGGGTGCGGGTTATGCGCTGGAGAACCGGCTGGCGATTGCGCGGACGATGGGTGGGTTGCAGGCGCGGCTGAATGTCGAGCGGCACGCGCCGTTTTTCGCCAGCCTGCGCGACGGACTGGCGGCAGCCTGCGCGCGCGCGGAGCCGCGCATCGGGCTGCTGACGCCGGGCCGGCTGAACCAGAGCTATGCCGAACAGGCGCATCTGGCCCGCTATCTGGGCTTCCTGCTGGTCGAGGGCGCCGATCTGGCGGTAATCGAGGATCGGCTTTACGTTCGCACCATTGCCGGGCTGAAGCGCGTGGATGCGCTGTGGCGGCGGACCGACCCGACATTGCTCGACCCGCTGGCGTTCGATTCGACATCGGCGATCGGCGTCCCCGGCCTGATCGACGCGATGGCGGCGGGCAATGTCGTGGTCGCTAACGCGCCGGGCGCCGCCGTGCTCGAATCGCCGGCGCTGGCGGCCTTCCTGCCCGGCTTGTGCACGCGCCTGACGGGCGAGGGGCTGTCGCTGCCCAATATCGCCACCTGGTGGTGCGGCCAGCCGCGCGACGCCGCGCTGGTGGTCGATGAACTGGCGAGCATGACGATCGCGCCCGCATTCGGCGTGGCGACGCGGGCGCTGCCCGATGGGCGGCCGGTGGTCGGGGCCGACCTGTCGGATGCGGACCGGGCGGCGCTGCTGGCCGACATTGAACGGCGGCCGCAGGATTATGTCGGGCAGGAAGTCGTGCACCTGTCGACCATGCCCGTCGTTATCGACCGCGAACTGACGCCGCGCCCCTTTACGCTGCGCGTCTTTGCCGCGCGCGATCCACGGGGCGGCTGGAGCGTGCTGCCGGGCGGTTTTGCGCGCATCGGGGAGGGCGCCGATCCGCGCATGACCGCGATCGGGGAGGGTGAATGGTCCGCCGACGTGATCGTCCATGGCGCCGATGCGGTCGATCCGGTCTCGCTGCTGCCCGCCGTCGATTCGCTGCACCTGCGCCGCAATCCGGGCACCTTGCCCAGTCGCGCGGCGGACAATCTGTTCTGGCTGGGCCGTTATCTTGAACGGGGCGAAGCGCTGCTGGGCCTGATCCGCGTGCTGCTGGGTCATTCGATCACCGCCGATGCGGGCGCGTCGCTGGCCCCGGCCACGGTGCAGCGGATCGCGGCGATGCTGGCGTCGCTGGGGGCCGCACCGGCGCCCGTCAGCCACCGCCGCCCCGACCTGGTCGCCATGGCGCGCACCGCGCTGGAGAGCGTGGAGACCGGCTGGTATTCGGTGCGCGGCGTCAACCGGCAGGCGCGCGGGCTGGGCCGGGTCAGCCGCGACCGGTTGTCGGCCGACATGATCCGGCTGCTCGATGCGCCGCACCCGACGCGTGGCGGCGTGCTCGACCGGGCAGGGTCGCTCCAGCGGCGCTATGCCGCGCTGGCGGGATTGTCGGCCGAGCATATGGGCCGCACCGATGGCTGGCGTTTTCACGACCTTGGCCGCCGCATCGAACGCGCGGCCAAGACAGTGCAGGCGATTCGCGCCTTCGGCATCGAGGCGTCGAGCGCCGATGACCTGTCGGTGCTGCTCGACTTGGCAGACAGCCAGATCAGCTATCGCCAGCGCTACCTGACCGGCGTGGCGCGGATCGCGGTGATCGATCTGGTCGCGCTCGATCCCGGCAATCCGCGCGGGCTGGCGTTTCAGGCGGCGCGCATCGCCGAACATCTGGCGGCGCTGCCGGTGCTGAAGGACGACGGGCTGGCCGAACCGCAGCAGCGCGTGGCCGCCGAACTGAGCGCGATGCTGGCGACTGCCGATGCCGCGATCATGGACGGCGATGCGCTGTGTGCGATCGAGGGGCGGCTGTTCGCGCTGGCCGATGCGGTGGCGCGTCGATATTTCCTGCAAGGTGCCGAACCGCTGCGCGCGGGCGGGCTGGTGCTGGCATGACCGAAATGCGCTATGCCATCCGCCATGTGACCCGGTTCGATTATGCCGATCCGGTGGCGTTCGCGCGTTGTAACCTCAGGCTCCAGCCGATCGACTGGCCGGGGCAGCGCGTGGTCGATTATACGCTCAACATCCACCCCGGCGGTCGCACCGCGCCGGCGCGCGCGCAGGCCGGGCTGGCGCACGTAACGCGGCTGGTGGTCGACCAGCCGACGCTTGCGCTGACGATCGAAAGCCTGGCGCACATCGTCGTCGACCGCGCGATCCCGATGCCGTCGCCCGACGACCCGACGGTGGCCGATGTCGCGCGGCTTGCGCGCCAGAGCCGCGACCTGTCGCCATTGTCGCCCGCCGCCTATCTCTATCCCAGCCCGCGTATCCCGGTGAATGAAGCGATCGCGCGCTGGTGTGCGGAGGATCTGGCGCCCGCGCGCGGCGCACTGGAAGCTGGCATTGCGCTGGCCCGGCGCATCCAGCGCGAGTTCGATTTCGATCCCGCCGCCACCCTGGTCGACACGCCCCCGGCAGAGGCATTCGCCAAGCGCGGCGGCGTGTGTCAGGATTTCGCCCAGATCATGCTGTGCGGCCTGCGCGCGGCCGGTATTCCGGGGGCCTATGCCTCGGGCTATCTCCGCACCCTGCCGCCACCGGGGGAGGCGCGGCTGGTGGGGGCCGATGCCACGCACGCCTGGGTGCTGATCTGGTGCGGGCCGGACCATGGCTGGGTCGGGGTCGATCCGACCAACGGCATCTGGATGGCCGCCGATCATGTCATCGTCGCCATCGGCCGCGATTATGGCGATATCGCCCCGATCGACGGCGTGGTGCTGGGATCGGGCGCACAGGACATGCATGTCTCGGTCGATGTCGCGCCGCAGGACTGACGCCCGGCGATTGCCATCGCGGCCCGCGCGGCCCATCTAGCGGGCGAATATTGTTCAACGGGGAATCAAGTGGCCGATCCTTATGCAACCCTCGGCGTGTCGCGCGGCGCGGGCGAGGACGAGATCAAGAAAGCCTATCGCAAGCTGGCGAAGGAACTGCACCCCGACCGCAACCGCGACAATCCCAAGGCGGCGGAGCGGTTCTCGCTCGTCACCAACGCGTATGACCTGCTGTCCGACAAGGACAAGCGCGCCCGGTTCGACCGGGGGGAGATCGACGGCGACGGCAACCCGACCGCGCCGTTCGGCTTCGGGCGTGGCGCAGGCGGCGGGGGCGGCGGCTTCCGGCCCGATTACGGCAATGACGGCGGCGATTTCGGTGACATTTTCGAAGGATTGTTCGGCGGCGCCCGCGCGGGCGGTGGCGGCGGCTTTGCCAGCGGGTTCGGGCGGCGACAGGCGCCAAAAGGCGCAAATGTCGCCTACCGCGTCGTCGTGCCGTTCGTCGACGCGGTGACGCTGGCGCCGCAGCGCCTGAGCCTGCCCGACGGCACCACGATCGAGGTCAAGCTGCCCGCGGGTGTCGATACCGGCACCCAGATGCGCCTGGCCGGCAAGGGACAGCCTGGCCCCGGCGGCAATGGCGATGCGATGGTGACGATCGAGGTTCAGCCGCACGCCTTTTTCCGGCGCGAGGGCGATGACGTCCGCCTCGACCTGCCCGTCAGCCTCGCGGAAGCGGTGCTGGGCGGCGATGTGCGCGTGCCCACCCCCGACGGCACCGTCAGCCTGAAGGTGCCGCGTGGCACCAGTTCGGGCAAGACGCTGCGCGTGCGCGGGCGCGGTTTTCACCGCAAGGACGGGACGCGCGGCGACCTGATGGTCACGTTGATGATCGACGTGCCCGCCGATGATGACGCGCTGGTTGCCTTTGTCGAGGCATGGGGTGGCGCACACAAGGGGAACCCGCGCGGCCGCCTTGGCGTCTGACCGATTGCATGACCATCGAACCCCATGACCTGACGCCCGAAGGGCGCGCCAAGCAGGGCGTGGTGCGTCGCCATCTGGCGTCGCTGGGCATTGGCGAGCGTGCGCTGGAAGTGATGAAGCGCACCGCTATCGGCACTTACACCACCGGCTTCACCCATGCTGGGAACCTGGCCTATCTGTCGATCCTGACGCTGTTTCCCTTTTTCATCGTCGCGGCGTCGATCGCGCGGGTGTTCGGGCGCACTGGCGACGGCGTGCGCGCGCTCGACGCGTTCTTGCGAACGGTGCCGCCCGACGTCGCCGAGGTGTTGCAGAAACCGATTGCCGACGTGCTGGCGGCGCGGGCAGGCAATCTGGTGTGGCTGGGCGTGATCGTCGGCCTGTGGACCACCGCCAGCTTTATCGAGACGGTGCGCGGCGTGCTGCGCGAGGCTTATGGCGTCACTATGTCCCGTCCCTTCTGGGAATATCGGCTGGGGTCGATCGGGCTGATTATCGCATCGGTGCTGCTGGTGCTGATCGCGTTCAGCCTTCAGGTGGTGCTGACCGGGGCGGAGGCGTTCATCGTCCGGCTGCTGCCCTTTGCCGGTGACGTGGCGCAACTGGTGTCGATCAGCCGCATTGCTCCGGCCGTCGCGCTGTTCGGAGCGATCTATATGCTGTTCTACACGCTGACGCCCGCGCGCTGGCGCTGGTCGAAATGTCCCAAATGGCCGGGCGCGCTGCTGGTCTCGATCTGGTGGATCGCCACCACGGCATTGTTGCCGGTGGTGCTGGGCGGTCTGGGCAATTACGATCTGACCTATGGCAGCCTGGCCGGGGTGATGATCGCACTTATTTTCTTTTTCATTATCGGGCTTGGACTGGTCGTCGGCGCCGAATTGAACGCCGCACTGGCGGAACTGCCCGAAAACGGGCTAGAGGCCGCCGACGTCCAGAAGGAGGATATGGCGTCGTGAGCGGATTGATGCAGGGCAAGCGTGGACTCGTGATGGGTCTGGCGAACGATCGTTCGCTCGCCTGGGGCATTGCCAAGCAACTGGCGGACCAGGGCGCCGAGCTGGCGTTCAGCCATCAGGGGGAGGCGCTGGCGCGTCGCGTGAAGCCACTGGCCGAACAGCTCGGCTCGGATTTCACCTTCGACTGCGATGTTGCCGACATGGCCTCGCTCGACGCCGCGTTCGAAACGCTGCGGTCGCGGTGGGAGACGATCGATTTCGTCGTCCACGCCATCGGCTTTTCGGACAAGAACGAGCTGCGCGGTCGATATTACGACACCAGTCTCGACAATTTCCTGATGACGATGAACATCAGCGTCTATTCGTTCACTGCCGTGGCGCAGCGTGCGCGGGCGATGATGCCCAATGGCGGGTCTCTGCTGACGCTGACCTATTACGGGTCGGAAAAGGTCGTGCCGCATTACAATGTGATGGGCGTGGCGAAATCGGCGCTCGACACGTCGGTCAAATATCTGGCCGCCGACCTGGGGCCGGAAAACATCCGTGTGAACGCGATTTCCGCCGGGCCGATCCGGACGCTGGCGGCATCGGGCATCGGCGATTTCCGGTATATCCTGAAATGGAATGAGTTGAACTCGCCATTGCGCCGCAACGTGACGATCGAGGATGTCGGCGGTGCGGGTCTGTATCTGCTGTCCGACCTGGCGTCGGGCGTGACGGGCGAGATTCACCATGTCGACGGCGGTTACAACGTGATCGGCATGAAGGCCGAGGACGCGCCCGACATCGCGCTGTCCTGACGCGCCGCGACGATGGACATCCACCCCGCCCGGCCACAGGACGTGCCCGCGCTGGACAGCCTGCTCCGCACCAGCTTTAACAGTGTGGCGGAGGCCGATCTGGTGCGTCGCCTGTGCATCGACGGCGACATGGTGCTGACGATGATCGCACGCGATCCCGATATGGTCGGCGCGGCGGTGTTCAGCCGGATGGCCGTGGCGGTGAACGGCGCGGCCATTCCCGCTGTTGCGCTGGCGCCGCTGGCGGTTGCCGGGCCATGGCGGCGGCAGGGCGTGGGGGAAGCGCTGGTCGCGGCGGGGCATGACGCGCTGGCGCGGGCGGGATGGGTGCTCAGCTTCGTGCTGGGCGATCCGGCTTATTATGGGCGCTTCGGCTATGCGGTCGATTGGGCTAGGGGTTTCGAAAGCCCCTATGCCGGCGATTATCTGATGGCCATGCCGCTACAGGCCGCCGGAATGCCGTGCGGCGTGCGCGGCGCGGCCACCCATGCGCCGGCGTTCGCCGCGCTTTCGGAGGATGCATGAGCTTCAACAGTTTCGGCCGGGTCTTTCGCTTCACGACCTGGGGGGAAAGCCATGGACCGGCCATCGGCGCGGTCGTCGATGGCTGCCCGCCGGGGCTGACGCTGAGCGAAGCCGACATCCAGCCGTTTCTGGATGCGCGCCGCCCCGGCACCAGCCGCTTCACGACGCAGCGGCGGGAGCCGGACGCCGTCCGCATCCTGTCGGGCGTGTTCGACGGGCGCACGACGGGCACGCCGATCAGCCTGATGATCGAAAATGTCGATCAGCGGTCCAAGGATTATTCGGAGGTTGCCAAGGCCTATCGCCCTGGCCACGCCGATTATGCCTATGACGCCAAATACGGCTTTCGCGATTATCGCGGCGGCGGACGGTCGTCGGCGCGCGAAACCGCCAGCCGGGTCGCGGCGGCCGCGGTCGCGCGGGCGGTCATTCCCGAAGTGACGATCCGCGCATGGGTCGAATCGATCGGCGGTGACGCCATCGACCCGGCCCGCTTCGATGCCGAGGAAATCGCGCGCAATCCGTTCTGGTGCCCCGATCCGGTCGCGGCAGCCCGCTGGGAGGGGCTGGTCGACGGCGCAAGGAAAGCCGGGTCGTCGCTGGGTGCGGTGGTGGCGGCAGAGGCGACGGGCGTCCCCGCCGGCTGGGGCGCGCCGCTTTATGCCAAGCTCGACAGCGAACTGGCCGCCGCGATCATGTCGATCAACGCGGTCAAGGGCGTCGAGATCGGCGACGGGTTCGACGCCGCGCGGTTGACGGGAGAGCAGAATGCCGACCCGATGCGTCCCGGTCAGGGCGCGCCCGATTTCCTCGCCAACCATGCGGGCGGGATTGCGGGCGGCATTTCGACAGGCCAGCCGGTCCGCCTGCGCTGCGCGTTCAAGCCGACCAGCTCGATCCTGACGCCGGTGGAAACCATAACGCGTGACGGCGAAGCAGCCGAGATCGCGACCCGCGGACGCCATGACCCATGCGTCGGCATCCGCGGCGTGCCGGTGGTGGAGGCGATGCTGGCGCTGGTTCTGGCCGATCAGAAGCTGCTTCACCGCGCCCAATGCGGTTGAGCGGCGCCAAATAAGGCAACAATCGGGCGAATGGATGCTAAACGTCGTTCAGTTGAGCGGCCTTTTGGTGAGAACGGGCGTTTAATAGCTGCAAGTTCGCAAGAGGAAAGGTAGTTCCAATGCGTAATAAAGCTATTCTCGCCATGACCCTGATGCTTGGCTCGACTGCTGCCGTCGCACAGATGACCCCGCAGACGACGCCCCAGACGCCGCCTGATACGATGCAGGCACCGGCGCCGGGACAGACGATGCCGGACCAGACCATGCCTGATTCCACGGCGCCCGATGGCACGGTCGATGACGGCATGAACGATCCGGCGACGACGACGGAGCCGACCGCGCCGGATGAAACCACCGAACCAACCGACGACACGCCGCCGCAGGGCTAATTGTCGGTGACTGAACAGCGGCCCCGCATCGTGTATGCGGGGCCGTTTTCATATCAGTCGGCGAAGGGATCGCGAACCAGGATCGTGTCCTCCCGCTCCGGGCTGGTCGATACCAGCGCGACCGGGCAGCGGATCAGTTCTTCGATCCGGCGAATATATTTAATGGCCTGTGCCGGCAGTTCGGCCCAGCTGCGCGCGCCTGCGGTCGTCTGCGACCAGCCTTCCATCGTTTCATAGATCGGCTCCACGCGCGCCTGATCGGCGGCATGGGCGGGATAATGGTCGAGCTGGGTATCGCCCAGGCGATAGCCGGTGCAGATCTTCACCTCATCAAAGCCGTCCAGCACGTCCAGCTTAGTGAGGGCGATTCCGGTGATGCCGCTGACCGCCGCCGATTGCCGCACCAGCACGGCGTCGAACCAGCCGCAGCGACGCTTGCGGCCGGTGACGGTGCCGAATTCGTGCCCGCGAACGCCCAGCCGCTCGCCGGTTTCGTCTTCCAGTTCGGTGGGGAAGGGACCAGAGCCGACCCGCGTCGTATAGGCCTTGGCGATACCCAGCACGAAACCGACCGCCCCCGGACCGAGGCCCGAACCCCCCGCCGCCGTGCCCGCGATGGTGTTGGAGGACGTGACGAACGGATAGGTGCCATGGTCGATGTCGAGCAGCACGCCCTGCGCGCCTTCGAACAGGATGCGCTTGCCGCCCGCGCGTGCTTCGTTCAGCATCCGCCACACCGGTGCGGCGAAAGGCAGCACGAAACCGGCGATGCCGCGCAGTTCGGCGATCAGGGCATCGCGATCGACCGGCGTCTCGCCGAACCCAGCGCGCAGCGCATCATGATGCGCGCTCAGCCGGTCGAGCTGCGGACCCAGATCGTCGAGATGCGCCAGATCGCATACACGGATCGCGCGGCGGCCCACCTTGTCTTCATAGGCCGGGCCGATGCCACGCCGGGTCGTGCCGATCTTGCCCGCGCCGCTGGCATCCTCCCGCAAGCCGTCCAGATCGCGATGGAAAGGCAGGATCAGCGTGCAGGTTTCGGCGATCATCAGCGTGTCGGGCGTGACGGTCACGCCCTGTTCGCGCAGCCGCTCCACTTCCGCCTTCAGTGCCCAGGGGTCGAGCACGACGCCGTTGCCGATCACGCTGGGCGTGCCGCGCACGATGCCCGAGGGCAGCAGCGACAGCTTATAGACCTTTTCACCGACAACCAGCGTGTGCCCGGCATTGTGCCCGCCCTGAAAGCGGACCACCACATCGGCGCGCTCCGCCAGCCAGTCGACGATCTTGCCCTTGCCCTCGTCACCCCATTGGGCGCCGATCACCGCCACATTCGCCACGCCTGTTCCTCGATACTGGAAAAAATGCGGCCCCGCCCTATCGCCGGGTGACGGTCCCGTCCACCCGTGCCGCCGTTATGTGTCCAGCGCCTGGCGGACATGGCGGCCCAGTTGGGCCAGATTAAATGGCTTGGGCAACAGCGGCGGCCCCCCCGGCTCCACCACGACGCCCTGTTCGCGGGTATAGCCGCTGGTGAACAGGACGCGCAGACCCGGCACCCGCGCACGGGCATGGTCGGCCAGTTCGCGGCCGGTCATTTCCGGCATCACCATGTCGGTGAACAACAGGTCGGGGCGCAACCCGTCCTCGATCAGCGCTAGCGCGTCCGGGCCGTTGCGCGCATATTCGACGCGGTAGCCCAGTTCGCCCAGCGCTTCGGTCGAAAAGGCGCGCACGCGTTCCTCGTCCTCGACCACCAGCACCAGTTCGCCCGTGCGCGCGCCAATCCCGCTGTCGTCGCCGCTGGCGGTGTCGGGGGTGGTCGCATCGGTCAGGTCGGCGGGCGCGCAGGGCAGATACACATGCACTGCCGTGCCCTTGTTCGGCGTCGAATCGATGCGGACATGGCCGCCCGACTGCCGGACGAAGCCAAAGACCTGGCTGAGGCCCAGGCCCGTGCCCTTGCCGACACCCTTGGTCGTAAAAAACGGCTCGAACGCGCGGCGCACCACATCGGGCGGCATTCCCGCGCCGGTATCGGAAACGCACAGGCAGATGAAGTCGCCGGGCGTCACGCCGAACCGCCCGGCCTCGTCGCCATCGACGCGCTGCTGACTGGTTTCGATCGACAGCACCCCGCCGGTCGGCATCGCGTCGCGTGCGTTGACCGCCAGGTTCAGGACGACATTCTCCAACTGGCTGGGATCGGCGATCGCGTCGCGCAGGCCCCCGCCAAGTCGGGTTTCGACCCGGATATCGTCGCCGATTGTGCGCGCCAGCAATTCGATCATGCCGTTGACCATCGCATCGACATTGATCGCGCGCGGCGCCAGCGGGGTCTGCCGGGCAAAGGCCAGCAGGCGCTGGGTCAGTCCCGCAGCGCGGGTCGCGCCGTCACGCGCGGCGGTGACATAGCGCCCGATGTCGGTCGACCCCTGCGCCAGGCGCCGCTCCAGCAGGTCGAGCGCGCCGATGACGACGGCCAGCATGTTGTTGAAATCATGCGCGATGCCCCCGGTCAACTGGCCCACCGCCTCCATCTTCTGCGCCTGGCGCAGTTGTTCCTCGGCCGCCATGAGCTGATCGGTGCGTTCGGCAACCGCACGTTCCAGATCTTCGCGCGAGCGTGATAGCACTTCGCGTGCGTCGACGACGTGCTGAATGTCGGTGATCGTGCCGAACCAGCGCGTGATGTGGCCCTCCTCGTCACGCACCGCGCTGCCGCGCCCCTGCACCCAGCGATAGGCACCGCTGGGCGCGTGGAACATGCGGAACTCCGCTTCATATGATGACCCGCTTTTAACGGATCGCGCCCATAGCGACAGCGTTTGACGGCGATCGTCAGGGTGCACCAGCGCGCTCCAGCGCTCGCCATTGACCTGTCCGGCCGGGCTGCCGGTAAAGTCATGCCAGCGGGCGTTGGTGTAGTCGATCTGTCCGTCGGGCCGGGCCGCCCAGACCATGTGGTCGATCGAATCGGTGATCGCGCGGAACTGCGCCTCGCTGTCGCGCAGGGCCGCGACCGCGACCGCGCGTTCGACCGCGTCCCAGGAGATTTCGGCCACCGCCTCGACAAAGGCGACTTCCTCGCTGGTCCAGGGACGCGGATCGGCCTGGTTGACATAGAAGGTGGCGGTCCAGTGGCCGTGGCGCAGCAGCGGCACGCCGATCGCGGCACCGGCCAGACGGGCGATCGCCGTTCCGTCCAGCGCCGGGTCCGCGCGCGAATCGGCGGCGACCACGCTGCGCCCGGCGCGATACCGCTCGATCGAGGTCTGCCCCAGGTCGGACGCGGCCAGCGTGCCTTTCAGCACCGGCAACCGGCCATTGGTCCAGCACGGTCCCATTTCCGCGGTGCCATCGCCGTCAAGGCGGTAGAAACCCACCCGGTCGAGCTTCATCCGCCGGCCGAGCGCCGCGGCGGTGAAGCGCATGATCGCGTGCGGGGTATCGAGCGAGCGCTGGCGTTCGGCCAGCGCATAGATAAACGCCTGACTCTCGTTCGCGGCGCGCAGTTCCTCGGCGGTGGCGCGGGCCGCTTCCTCGGCGGCCTTGCGCGTGGTGATGTCAAAGGTGACGCCCGGAAAACGCACCATCGCGCCGTTTTCGCCACGCAGCGCCCGGCCCTGCGCCGCGACCCAGCGGATGCTGCCATCGGGTTGGACCAGCCGATATTCCTCGGCAAAGGACGCGCCGGTCATCAGCGTCTGTTCGATCGCATCACGCACGCGCGGGCTGTCTTCGGTGTGGATCGCGGCGAAGAAGTTTTCCAGCGGCGCGCCGCGTTCAGGCGCTTCATGTTCCGCCCCATACAGGCTGGCGAAGCGCGCATCGGTCGTGACGCGATCGTTGACCACGTCCCAGTCCCACACGCCGACACCCTGCGCCGCTTCCAGCGCCAGTTTCAGCCGCGCCTCGCTCTCCTCCAGCGCGCGTTCGGCCGATGCACGGTCAGTGACGTCGGTCGCTTCGACGAAGATGCGGTTGACGCTGCCATCGGCGTCGTGGATCGGTTGATAGACATAATCGATCACCCGCTCTTCCAGCGGCATCGTTCCGCCACGCGCCAGCAGGATGCGCGCGCCCCATGCGCGATAGGTCTTGCCCGTCGACCGGACATTGTCGAGCAATTCGACAAAGCCCTGTCCGCCCACTTCGGGCAATGCCTGTTCGATCGTCTTGCCGATGATGTCGCGGCGGCCGACCAGCTCGTGATAGCTGTCATTGGCCATTTCGAAGCGATATTCGGGGCCGGACAGCAAAGCGACGGCGCCCGGCGATTGCTGGAAGAGTTCGGTCAGGCGCTCGATTTCGGCGCGCTGTTGACGCTCGGCCAGAACGAATCGCGTGGTTTCGTTGCCCTGGTTCAGGATACCCGCGACCTTGCCATATTCGTCGCGGATCGGCGTGCCCGAGTAATTCCAGTAGGTCTCTGTCGCCTCGCCGCCACGGCGCATCATCAGCAACTGGTCATAGCTGCTGAACGAGGTGCCGTCGCGCAGGACCGAAGCAAACTGCGGTCCCACCACGTCCCAGATGTCCGACCACACCTCTGCCCCCGGACGGCCCAGCGCCCATGGGTGTCGTTCGACCGGGATGACCGACCAGGCATCGTTGTAGAGCAGGTGATGCGCCGGTCCCCAGTAGATCGCCATCGGAAAGGCGGAGGCCAGACAAATGTTCAGGCTGAAGCGCAGCGCCTGGGGCCAGGTATCGGGGGTGCCAAGCGGGTGCCCGCGCCAATCCTTTTCGCGGATGCGCGCTGCCATCTCCCCCGGATGGTCCAGAAAGCCTAGCCCCGAATGCATCGGAAATTGCGATGCGGGGGGAGCGGGGCGGTTGTCAATCGAAACCGCCGGTTGCTCGACAATGGCACGCAAGGGACTATGCAAGTGTCAGAGGATGCGGAGGGAATGCAATGAAACTGGCGAGTCTCAAACAGGGTCGCGACGGGCGTCTGGTGGTCGTGTCGAACGATCTCGCCTGGTATGCCGATGCCTCGCATATCGCACCGACGATGCAGGCCGCGCTGGACGAATGGGACCGGATCGCACCCGACCTGGCGAACCTTGCCACCGACCTTGAGCATGAGGCGATCCCGCGCGAGCGATTCCACGAACGCGACGCCGCGTCGCCGCTGCCGCGCGCTTATCAATGGGCCGACGGGTCAGCCTATGTGAACCACGTCGCGCTGGTTCGGCAGGCCCGCGGGGCGGAAATGCCCGACAGCTTCTGGCACGACCCGCTGATGTATCAGGGTGGATCGGACGGTTTTCTGGCCCCGCGCGACCCGATCCCGCTGAAGGACGAAAGCTGGGGCTGCGACCTTGAGGCCGAAGTGGTGGTGGTGACGGGCGACGTGCCGATGGGCGCCAGCCGGGATGAGGCACTGGCGGCGATCCGGCTGATCGGCTTGACCAACGACGTGTCGCTGCGCGGCCTGATCCCCGGCGAGCTGGCCAAGGGGTTCGGCTTTTTCCAGTCGAAGCCGGCCAGTGCCTTTTCCCCCGTGTTCGTCACACCCGATGCGCTGGGCGAATGGTGGCGGGACGGCAAGCTGGATCGCCGGGTCAATGTCGACCTGAACGGACAGGCGTTCGGCCGGGCGCAGGCGGCGGAGGACATGACCTTCGATTTCGGCACGCTGATCGCCCATGCTGCCAAATCGCGTGCGCTGGGGGCGGGGACGATCATCGGGTCGGGCACCGTATCCAACCGCGACGAAAATGGCGGGCCTGGCCGCCCGGTGGCGGATGGCGGCGTCGGTTATTCCTGCATCGCCGAAATCCGCACGGTCGAGACCATTCAGGGCGGGGCCGCCAGGACGCCGTTCCTGAAACCCGGCGACACCGTCCGCATCTGGGCCGAGGACGATCGCCACCACAGCATTTTCGGCGCGATCGAGCAGACGGTGGTCACGGCCTAATCGACGTCGGCGCTGGCGTCCGCCGCCAGTGCCGCCGCCAGCCATTCGGGCATCAGCGCATCGCCCAGCGCCTCGACCCGCGCATGTTCGACCATCAGGCCCAGTTCGGGATAGGTCGCGCGGGTGCGTGGTCCGGCGTCGGCCAGCGGCTTGACCACCAGTCGCCGGTTCACCTTCGATCGGTGATGCATCCGCGCGGTGTTTTCCTGTCCGACGAAGCAGCCCTTGGTAAAGCTGACGCCGTTCAGCTCACGCGCATTGCATTCCAGCCACAAAGTCTCGCCATCGCCCAGTTCGGCCACACCCTCGGTCACGCCCAGCGACAGGCGATGTGTGCGCCACGCCGCACTCGCGTCGCCACCTGGCTCCGCTGACAGCCAGCGATGGCCGAGGGCGGGCAGCCGCGGGTCGGCGGGCTGGTCGGCCACGCGCGGGGACCAGTGGATGAACAGCCTCGGCTCAGGCGCAATGGTGATCGCGCGACGCAGGCGATAGAGCGTCAGGCGCTTGGCCAGCGCCTCCACCCGCTCGGCCTCGGCATCGACCAGCACATCGTCGCCGTCCGTCCATAGCAGAAAATCGAACAGCGCCTTGCCCTGCGGCGACAGCAAAGCCGTCCATAATGGCTGGGCAGGCGTCAGTTCACGCAGGTCATGCGTGACCAGCCCCTGAAGGAAACCGCGAACGTCGTCGCCCGACAGGCGGATGAGCGCGCGATCGGCGAGATGGGTGGCATCGTCCATGCCAAGGACGTAAGGGTTCGCCATCACCAGCGAAAGAGGCGGACATGGCATTTGATCTGAAGCTCAGCGGCGGCACGGTCCACTTGCCCGGCGGTCCGGCACAGGTCGATGTGTTCGTCACCGATGGCCGCATCGCCGCGATCGGCGGGGCGGGCGATGCGGGCGAGACGATCGACGTCACCGGTCTCGACGTGCTGCCCGGCGTCATCGACAGCCAGGTCCATTTTCGTGAGCCGGGGCTGGAGCACAAGGAAGACCTGGAAACGGGCAGCGTCGCCGCCGTGAAGGGCGGCGTGACGGCGGTGTTCGAAATGCCGAACACCAATCCCAATACCGACAATGAAGCCGCAATCACCGACAAGCTGACGCGCGCGCGCCGCATGTGGTGCGACCATGCCTTCTACGTCGGCGCGACCGGCCAGAATGCCGAGGAACTGCGCGCGCTGGAACGGATGCCGGGCACGGCGGGCGTCAAGATTTTCATGGGGTCATCGACCGGCAACCTGCTGGTGGCGGAGGATGAGGCGCTGGCCCGCGTGCTGGCCTGCGGCACCCGCCGCGTCGCCATCCATGCCGAGGACGAGGCGCGCATGAACGAACGCGCTGCCGAATATCGCATCGACGGCGATCCGTCCTCGCACCCCGTCTGGCGCGACGACGAAAGCGCGATGATCGCCACCAGGCGCATCCTGCGGCTGGCGCGGGAGGCGAAGCGGCGCATCCATGTGCTGCACATTTCCACCCCCGCCGAACTGGAATTGCTGGCCCGGCACAAGGACATCGCAACGTGCGAAGTCACGCCCCAGCACCTGACGCTGGCGGGTGAGGAGGCTTATGCCAGGATCGGCACCTATGCCCAGATGAACCCGCCGGTCCGCTCCGCCGCGCACCGCGACGGACTGTGGCACTGGATGGCGCAGGGGGTGCCCGATGTGATCGGTTCGGATCACGCGCCGCACACGGTCGAGGAAAAGTCGCGTCCCTATCCCGCCAGCCCCAGCGGCATGCCCGGCGTGCAGACGCTGTTGCCGCTGATGCTGAACCATGTGGCGGAGGGACGGCTGACGCTCCAGCGGCTGATCGACCTGACCAGCGCGGGACCGCAGCGGATTTTCGGGCTGGTGGGCAAGGGGCGGATCGCGCCTGGCTATGACGCCGACTTCACCGTGGTCGACCTCAAACGCCGCTGGACGGTGACGGGCGACTGGCTGGCGTCACGCTGCGGCTGGTCGCCGTTTGAGGGTTGGGAGCTGACCGGCAAGCCGATCGGCACCATCATCCGGGGCCGCACCGCGATGTGGGATGACCAGTTGGTCGGCGCCGCACAGGGTGCGCCGATCCGCTTCGAGGCCACCGAGTTCGGTTAAGTCGCGCCGCGCGCGTCAGTCGCCGCCGCGTTCGCGCACCGCGTCGAATGCGGACAGATCGAGAAACGCGGTCACTCTGGCAATGCGTCCGTCGCGCATCGTCAGGAACCAGGCATATCGGTTGCGATAGGTGCCGCCGCCTTTCAGCGGGGCGGTGGCGCTGAACCGCACCACCACCTGATCGCCGTTTGCCACCACCGTTTGCAGTGACGGGAGCAGCGGGGCGGCCAGCGCCGCGTTGAACGGCTCCAGCAGCGCATCGAACGACTGGCGGTCATAAGTGCCCGCCGAAGGACCGCTCCCTTCGATGGTCCACCGGAAGTCCGGCGCGAGCAGGTCGAAGATCGAACGCCGCCCCGCGCGCCAGTCGGCGAACGCCGTGCGGACGATCGCGGCGTTGCGGGTGTCGGCAGGTGCGTGGGCTTGCAGGGCGACGATGGCGGGCGGGGGCGGGGCGATGATCGGCATATCGCCACGATAAGTGCCGCCGGGTGCGCGGGGATAGCATGATGCTGTCCATGCCTTGCCCGATCATCCGTTGAATGATCCGCATCGCCGCCGCCGACCATTGCCCCGTCCCCCTTTCGTTCGCATATTCGCTCCATGGCGATCGAGATCCGCACCAATCTGGCCGAACCCGATACCGGGCAGAGCTTTGTCCCCCACCGGCCCGCACGCCCGCCCAAGGCGGAAGGGGGGCGTGCGTTCAAGTTGGTCAGCGAATATGAGCCGTCGGGCGATCAGCCGACAGCGATCCGTGAACTGGTCGATGCCGCGCTTGCGGGCGAACGCGATCAGGTGCTGCTGGGTGTCACGGGTTCGGGCAAGACCTTTACCATGGCCAAGGTGGTGGAGGCGTTGCAGCGCCCCGCATTGGTGCTGGCGCCGAACAAGATCCTCGCCGCGCAGCTCTATGGCGAGTTCAAGTCGTTCTTTCCCGAAAACGCCGTCGAATATTTCGTCAGCTATTACGATTATTACCAGCCGGAGGCCTATGTCCCCCGGTCGGATACCTATATCGAGAAGGAAAGCTCGATCAACGAAGCCATCGACCGGATGCGCCATTCGGCCACCCGGTCGCTGCTGGAGCGCGACGACGTGCTGATCGTCGCATCGGTTTCGTGCCTTTACGGTATCGGTTCGGTCGAAACCTATTCAGCGATGATCTTCGACCTGAAAAAGGGCGAGACGCAGGACCAGCGCGAAATCATCCGCAAGCTGGTGGCGCTGCAATACAAGCGCAACGACGCCGCGTTCCAGCGCGGCGCCTTTCGCGTGCGCGGCGACAGCCTGGAGGTGTTTCCGTCGCATTATGAGGATACGGCCTGGCGCATCAGCTTCTTCGGTGACGAGATCGAGGAGATCACCGAGTTCGATCCGCTGACGGGATCGAAGGTCGCCAATCTCAATTCGATCCGCATCTATGCCAACAGCCATTATGTGACGCCCGGCCCGACACTGAAACAGGCGACGCACGCGATCCGTCACGAGCTTGAGGAACGGTTGAAGGAACTACAGATCGAGGGGCGGCTGCTGGAGGCGCAGCGGCTGGAACAGCGCACCAATTTCGACCTCGAGATGATCGCCGCCACCGGCAGTTGCAACGGGATCGAGAATTACAGCCGCTTCCTGACCGGCCGCCTGCCGGGTGAACCGCCGCCGACCTTGTTCGAATACCTCCCCGAAAACGCGCTGCTGTTCGTCGATGAAAGCCACCAGACGATCGGTCAGATCAACGGCATGTCGCGCGGCGACCACCGGCGAAAGATCACGCTGGCCGAATATGGCTTCCGCCTGCCCTCGGCCATCGACAACCGGCCGCTTCGCTTCAACGAATGGGACGCGATGCGCCCACAGACGGTGTGCGTGTCGGCGACGCCGGGCGGCTGGGAAATGGAGCAGACGGGCGGCGTGTTCGTCGAGCAGGTGATCCGCCCCACGGGCCTGATCGACCCGCCGGTCGAGATCAAGCCGGTCGAGGAACAGGTGCAGGATCTGATCGTGGAGGCGCGCAAGACCACCGAACTCGGCTATCGCACGCTTGTCACCACGCTGACCAAGCGGATGGCGGAGGATCTGACCGAATATATGCACGAAGCGGGCATCAAGGTCCGCTACATGCACTCCGACGTCGAGACGCTGGAGCGGATCGAGCTGATCCGCGACCTTCGCATGGGGGTGTATGACGTGCTGATCGGCATCAACCTGCTGCGGGAAGGACTGGACATTCCCGAATGCGGGCTGGTCGCCATTCTGGACGCCGACAAGGAAGGGTTCCTGCGTTCCGAAACCTCGTTGATCCAGACCATCGGCCGCGCCGCGCGCAACGTCGACGGGCGCGTCATCCTCTATGCCGACCGCATCACCGGCAGCATGGAGCGCGCGCTGAACGAAACCGGCCGCCGCCGCGAAAAGCAGGAAGCGTATAACCGCGAGCACGGCATCACGCCGCAGACGATCAAGCGCAACATCGGCGACATCATCTCGCACGTCTCGCAAAAGGATCAGGTGACGGTCGAGATCGACGCCGACCGGCCGCACATGGTCGGCCACAACCTGCGCGCTTATATCGAGGATCTCGAAAAGAAGATGCGAAAGGCCGCCGCCGACCTGGAGTTCGAGGAAGCCGGCCGCCTGCGCGACGAAATCCGCGGGCTGGAGGCGGAAGAACTCGGCCTGCCCGACCACGAGAAAAAGGCCCCGATCATGGGCCGCAGCAACGAGGGCAAGCCGGGGACGCGCAAGACGCGATATGGCAAGGTGCAGAAGAAATGGGGCGGGGCGAAGCCGTAGGGTGCGCGCGCGTATAGCCGCTACGCCGCGCGCTGATCCCACCAATCCCGCCGCAGCGGCTTGATCGCCAGCGCCATCAGCCCCGCCGCCACCAGATAAAAACCCAGCGCCAGGAACGCGGCCCAGCGCAGCGCGTCGTCGCCCATCGACGCGGTCATCGCGTCCGACATCGCGCCCATGATCCATGAGCCGAGGCCCAGGCCGATCAGGTTGTTGATGAGCAGGAACGACGCGCTGGCGGTCGCGCGCATCGGTGGCGGGACCAGGCCCTGCACCGCCGTCGTCACCGGGCCGAGCCACAGGATGTTGAGACCGTTGGGGATCAGGAAAAACGCCCAGGCAAGGATCGGCGAGCCCGACGCCATCAGCCCCGCGCCGAACAATGGCACCGTGACCAACCACGCGATCATCGGCAACCGGGCATAGGCACCCTTGTCCGCGCCGCCCAGCCGGTCCGCCATCACGCCGCCCAGCAACACCCCCGCGCTGCCGCCGATCAGCAGTGTCGAGCCGATATAGAGCGCCGCCGTGAACAGGTCGAAACCGAAGCTGCGGATCAGCACCGACGGCATCCAATAGGCCAGGCCATAACCGCACATCGAGCTGAACCCGGCGGCAAAGCCCATCAGCCAGAAACTGGGCTTGCGCGCCAGTATCGCGAACACCCGGCCCACGGGCACGCGCTCGGGCGTCGCGGGGACTGGCTCGCTCATCCCGCGCGCG
>NZ_DATJLI010000138.1:0-13351 GCF_035490575.1 Sphingomonas sp.
AGGCGGGCGCGACGGCGGTTATCCAGCCCGGCGGCTCGATCCGCGACGACGAGGTGATCGCCGCTGCCGACGAAGCGGGCCTGGCGATGATCTTCACGGGGATGCGCCACTTCCGCCATTGACCCCGGTGCAAATGGCCAAGCGGGCTGCTATCGCTTGGCCATGCCGCATCTCTATCTCGTCGACGGTTCGGGTTATATCTTCCGCGCCTATCACCGGCTTCCGCCGCTCACCAACCAGCATGGGGAGCCGGTGGGCGCCGTGTACGGCTATACCACCATGTTGTGGAAGCTGGCGGACGAGTTGCACAAGGCCGATGGCCCGACGCACATGGCTGTCATTCTCGACAAGTCGAGCAAGACGTTCCGCAACGATCTGTATGACCAGTATAAGGCGCATCGCCCGCCGCCGCCCGAGGATCTGGTCCCGCAATTCCCGATGATCCGCGACGCTACGCGCGCCTTCAGCCTGCCGTGCATCGAGGAGGAGGGTTGGGAGGCCGACGACCTGATCGCCAGCTATGCCAAGGCCGCGCTGGCGCAAGGGTGGCAGGTCACGGTCGTCAGTTCGGACAAGGACCTGATGCAGCTGGTCGAGGACGGCAGCCTCGACCTGTATGACACCATGAACAACCGCCGCCTGGGCCGCGCGCATGTCGAGGAGAAGTTTGGCGTTGGCCCTGAAAAGCTGGGCGACGTGCTGGCGCTGATGGGCGACAGCGTCGACAATGTGCCTGGCGTGCCGGGCGTCGGGCCGAAGACGGCGGCCAAGCTGATCTTGGAACATGGCGACCTCGAATCGGTGCTGACCGCCGCGCCCGAGATGAAGAAGGGCAAGCTGCGCGACAACCTGATCGAACATGCCGACATGGCGCGATTGTCGCGGCGACTGGTCGAATTGTCGTGCGACGTGCCGCTGCCCGACCCGCTCGACGCGCTGGCGATGCAGGGCATTCCCGATGCGCCGCTGCGCGCGTTCCTCGAGCATCACGGCTTCCGATCGCTGATCGCCAAGCTGTCCGCCGTGGCCGATGCGCCGGTGGCAGCCGCCGCCGCGCCGGTCGCGCAGGAGGATGACCCGCCATGCGATCATGACGGCTATGAAACCGTCACCGACATCGAGGCACTCGACCGCTGGATCATCGCGGCGCGGCATCAGGGCTGGATGGCGGTCGATACCGAGACGACGGGCACCGATCCCATGCGCGCCGATCTGGTCGGCATCAGCATCGCGCTGAACCCCAATCTCGCCTGCTATATCCCCATCGCGCATGGCGGCAGCGACATGTTTGCCGAAAAGCCGGTGCAACTGGACCGCGCGCTGGTGCTGGAACGGTTGAAGCCGCTGCTGGAGGACGAAAGCGTCCTCAAGATCGGCCATAACCTGAAATACGACTTCATCATCCTGGCGCGCTGCGGGATCGCGGTCGCGCCCTATGACGACACCATCGTCATGAGCTTCGACCTCGACGCCGGGCTGCACGGGCATGGCATGGATGAGCTGGCGGCGACGCACCTGTCGCATCAGTGCATCGCCTACAAGGACGTGGTCGGCACGGGCAAGAAGCAGCTGGGCTTCAACGAAATCGACCTGAAGGCCGCCACCCGCTACGCCGCCGAGGACGCGGACGTGACATTGCGGTTGTGGCGGCGGTTCAAACCGCGCCTGCCCTATGAACGCGCCACCACCGTTTACGAGCTGGTCGACCGGCCGCTGGTGCGCGTGATCGCTGAAATGGAGATGGCCGGCGTCAAGGTCGATGCCGCTACGCTGTCGCGCCTGTCTGAAGAGTTCGCCGGACAGATGGCATTGCTGGAGACCCAAATTCACGGCCTTGCGGGCGGGCCGTTCACCATCGGCAGCCCCAAGCAGCTGGGCGACGTGCTGTTCGATCGCATGGGCCTGAAAGGCGGGCGAAAGGGCAAGTCGGGCGTCTATTCGACCGACGTGAACGAACTTGAGCGGCTGGCGGGCGACGGGGTGGAAATCGCGCGCAAGGTGCTCGACTGGCGGCAATTGTCCAAGCTGAAGTCGACCTATACCGATGCGCTGCAACAGCAGATCAATCCGCAAACGGGGCGCGTCCACACCAGCTACAGCCTGACCGGCGCGCAGACCGGGCGGCTGTCATCGACCGACCCCAATCTTCAGAACATTCCGATCCGCACCGAAACCGGTCGCCAGATTCGTGACGCCTTTGTCGCGGAACCGGGCAACGTCATTCTTGCCGCCGACTATTCGCAGATCGAATTGCGGCTGGCCGCGCATATCGCCGATGTGCCCGCCCTTCGCGACGCGTTCGCGGCGGGGGAGGACATTCACAACCGCACCGCCACCGAATTGTTCGGCGAAGTGAACCGCGACACGCGCGCGCGCGCCAAGACGATCAACTTCGCGATCCTGTATGGCATTTCCCGCTGGGGGCTGGCCGGGCGGCTGGACGTGTCGTCGGACGAAGCACAGTCGATGATCGACCGCTATTTCGAGCGTTTTCCCGGCATCAACCGCTATATCGCCGACACCCTGGCCGAGGCGAAGGAGCGCGGATATACGACGACGCTGTTCGGGCGAAAGACGCACTTTCCCCGCATTCGCGCGTCCAACCCAAATGAGCGCGCGGGGAGCGAGCGCGCCGCCATCAACGCGCCGATCCAAGGCACCAGCGCCGACATCATCAAGCGAGCGATGACGCGCATGGGACCGGCGCTGATCGAAGCGAGGCTGCCCGATGTGCGGATGTTGATGCAGGTCCACGACGAACTGGTGTTCGAACTGCCCGCCGGCGACGTTGACGCGGCCCGTCCGGTGATCGAACGCGTGATGGCGACTGCCGCCGAGCCGTTGATCGAATTGACCGTGCCGCTGGCCATCGAGATCGGCGTAGGGCCGAGCTGGGGCGCAGCGCACTGACCAGCGTTGCCGCTTTGTCGCATGGGTGGCGCAATCGATGCTTGGGGCTTTGGGTGCGCGGTGCTTTGCCCTAAGCGACGCTCACCGTGACAGATCGAGCCACACCCGACCGACCGGACGACGATATCGCCGCACTGGCCAAGGGCGGGCGGACGAATGTGCTGGGCTTCGCGCTGCGGCTGGCGGCGCGGTTGCCGTTCCTGTTCATTGCGGGCCGCGTTTATGGTCCCGAAATCGTCGGCCGGTTCGCGATCGCGGTGCTGGTGGTCGAACTCGCCGCGCTGCTCGCCACGCTGGGGTTGAAGCGCGGGCTGGCGCAGGCGCTGGCCAGGACCGACCGGCCGCACGCGCATGTCGTGTGGGACGCGATCGCGGTCGCGCTGATCCTGTCGCTGATCGCCAGCGCCGTCTTGTTCGTGTTTCCGCAGATCATGTATCCCAACAGCGAGGTGATCGGGTTCGAGCGGTTGCTGCCGCTGGTGGTGTTCGCTGTCGCCTGTTCGGACATTGCGCTGGCGGCGCTTGCCTATCGCCTGAACGTCAAGGCGGCGGTGACGGCGCGCGCGGTGGTGGAGCCATGGACGATCAGCATCGCCGCGTGGCTGCTGTCCTATGTCTCCGCCCGCGACGGATTGATTATTGCCTATGTCCTGTCGATGATCGCCGCGCTGGTCGCCAGCCTGGTGCCCTTTATCCGCAGCTATGGCCTGCCCACCGAATGGCGTCCGCATCTGACGCCGATGTTCGCATTGGCGCGCGCCAATGCGCCGCTGGCCGGGGCCGATGCGGTGGAATGGGGCACGCGCAATGTCGACCGCTTCATCCTGGGCCTGGTGTTTCCGCCCGCCGTGGTCGGCATCTATTATATGGCGCAACAGGTGGCATCGCTGCCGCAGAAGTTGAAGACCAGTTTCGACCCGGTGCTCGGCCCCGTCATCACGTCGCGGCTGGCGGTGAACGACCGCGCGGCAGTGGCGGCACAGATCCGGCAGGTCGGGTTCTGGATCATGGCGGCGCAAGCCGGGCTGGCGCTGATCGGCGGCATCCCGGCCGAAGGCGTGATGGGCGTCGTTGGTCCCGAGTTCGTCGCGGGCGCGGGCGCGTTGTGTTTCCTGCTGATCGCCGAAGTGCTGGCAGCCAATGGCGCGGTGGCCGAATCGGGGCTGGTCTATATCGCGCGGCACCGCAACCTGATGTTGTCGATCGCGATCATTGCGGTTCAGGTGGCGCTGACCTTTGCCCTGTTGTTCGTCGCACGGTCGCTGGCGTGGCCCCAAGGCTGGGCGGCGGCCATGCCCGCGGTCGCGCTGGCGATGTCGCTGGCGCTGGGATCGGTGGTGAAGTCGTTGCTGGCCGCCCGTCTGCTCGGCGCGCCGGTATCGGCATGGCGGTGGCCGTTTGTCTGGGCGGTGCTCGCCACCTCGATTGTCGGCTGGGCGTTCGTGCAGTTGCCGCCTGAGCTGGAATGGGCCGAGCTGATGATCGGCATTCCGACCATGCTGCTGGTCTATTGCGCGATCATCTGGCGCTGGGCGTTCAAGCAGGAGGACCGCGCGCTTTTCCGCCGCGCTTCGGCCTGATGTTCCCATGATGTTCGCATATCGCTATAGCAGCGGCTGTGAGCGACGAAGCGCCCCCCGTTCGCAAGATCATCCATGTCGACATGGACGCCTTTTTCGCGTCGGTCGAACAACGTGATGCGCCCGAACTGCGCGGCCGCCCGGTCGCGGTCGGGCATGGCGCGGCGCGCGGCGTGGTGGCGGCGGCGAGTTACGAGGCGCGGGCGTTCGGCGTGCGATCGGCGCTGCCGTCGGTCACGGCGATACGGCGCTGTCCCGACCTGATCTTCGTGCCGCCACGTTTCGAGGTGTATCGCGCCGTCAGCCGCCAGATCCATGACATCTTCGCCGATTATACCGACCTGATCCAGCCGCTGTCGCTGGACGAGGCGTATCTGGACGTGACGGACAACAAGCGCGGCATCGAAACCGCATGGGCCACCGCGCGCGCGATTCGGCGGCGTATCCGGGATGAGACGGGGCTGACCGCATCGGCGGGCATTTCCTACAACAAGTTCCTCGCCAAGCTGGCGTCCGACCATCGCAAGCCGAACGGGCAATTCGCGGTGACACCCGACATGGGCGCCGACTGGGTGGCGGGGTTGCCGATCGAGCGGTTTCACGGCGTCGGCCCGGTGACGGCGGCCAAGATGAAGCGGCTGGGCATCCACACCGGCGCCGACCTGCGCGATCGTTCGACGGCGTTTCTGGCCGCGAACTTTGGCAGTGCCGCCGACTGGTATCACCGGATCGCGCGCGGGCAGGACGACCGGCCCGTCAATCCGCACCGCAACCGCAAATCGTCGGGCAGCGAGACGACCTTCTCGCGCGACCTGACCGATCCGGCGGCGATCGAGGCCGAACTGATCGGACAGGTGGACGAGGTGTGGGACTGGTGCGTGGCGCGCGAAACCTGGGGCCGGACGGTAACGGTCAAGGTGCGCTACGCCGACTTCCAGCAAGTCACGCGCAGCCGCACGACCCCGGCGCCGGTGCGGCGCCGGGAGCAGTTGCACGACACCGCCCGCGCGCTGATCACCACGCTCTACCCGCTCAAGCGCGGATTGCGGCTGGTGGGCGTGACCGTTTCCAACTTCGGCGAAGGCGAGGGCGACGATGCGCCCTCGCTGTTCGACTGACCGCGCTTACTGCGTCGGGAAGCCGCGACGCTTGAACAGCGCCTGCACATCCGGGTCGCGGCCCCGGAAGGCACGATATGCGTCCTTGCGATCGGTTTCGTTGCCGGTTTCGAGCAACACGGTGCGGAAACGGTCGGCCACGTCCTTGTTCCAGACATCGCCCGATTCCTCGAACGCGGCCCAGGTGTCGGCATCCATCGTTTCCGACCAGAGGTAGCTGTAATAGCCCGCCGAATAGGCGTCGGACGAGAACAGATGATTGAATTGCGGCAAGCGGTGCCGCATCACGATCTCCTCCGGCATTCCGATTTCGGCCAGCGCAGCCCGCTCGAAGGCATCGGGATCGGTCACCGGCTCTTCCCGGTCGTGCAGCTTCATATCGACGATCGCCGAGGACAGATATTCGACCGTATCGAAACCCTGGTTGAAGGTCTGCGCCTTCTTGATCTTTTCCACCAGCGCCGCCGGGATCGGCTGACCCGTCTCGTAATGCTTGGCGAAGCGGTTGAGGACGTCCGGGGTGAGCAGCCAGTTTTCGTTCACCTGGCTGGGATACTCGACGAAATCGCGCGGCGTGCCCGCAAGTCCAGGATAATAGGGCTTGCCGAGCAGGCTGTGCAGCGCGTGGCCGAATTCGTGGAACAGCGTGGTGGCATCGTCCAGGCTGACCAAAGTCGGCGCACCGGCGGCACCCTTGGTGAAATTGTTGTTGTTCGACGCCAGCACGATCTGCTCGCCGCGCAGGCCCGTGCGCGTGCGATAGGCAGTCGCCCATGCGCCCGACCGCTTGCCCGCGCGCGCGAAATTGTCGAGGTAGAAGACACCGACCGTCTGGCCGCCACGCGTTACTTCGAAGGTGCGGACATCGGGGTGGAAGACCGGCACCGTCCCGGTATTTTCCTTGAACTGAAGGTCATAGAGGCGACCTGCGGCATAGAACATGCCATCGACCATGTTGTTCAGCTCAAGATACGGCTTCACCTCCCCTTCATCGAGATCGTATTTCGCCTTGCGGACCTTTTCCGCATAATAGCGGTAGTCCCAGCCCGCGATGTCGATCTTCGGTCCCTTGCCGGCGGCGGCTTCCTGATCGGCTAGTTTCTGCATGTCGGCGACTTCCTCGACAACGCGCGCGCGTGCGGCCGGCCAGACCGACATCATCAGTGCCGTCGCGGCCCTTGGCGTCTCCGCCATCGTATCGTCCATGCGATATTCGGCGTGGTTCTTGAACCCCAGCACCTGGGCGCGGTCCTGACGCAGTTTCAGGATCGTCGCGATCGTCGCATTGGTGTCGTTCGCATCACCATTGTCGCCGCGATTGATATAGGCCTTGTAGACCTTTTCGCGCAGCGGGCGGTTGTGGGCATACATCAGGAACGGCTGCATCGACGAACGGGTGTTCTTGACCGCCCATTTGCCCGCCTGTCCGCGCGCCTTGGCTTCTTCGGCAAGGCTCGCCTTGAAACTGTCGGGCAGGCCGGCCAGACCAGCCTCGTTTTCAATGATGATCGCCGTCTCCTCGTCCGCCAGCACCTTGCGGCTGAAATCGGTATAGGCCTTGGCCAGTTCGCCGTTGATGCGCTTGACCTCCGCCTTCTGGCTTTCGTTCAGCAGCGCGCCCGACGTGACATAATCGCGGTAGGTCCGCTCCAGCAGTCGCATCTGCTGCGCGTTCAGGCCCAGGGTCTGGCGCTGGTCGTAGAGCGTCTTGACGCGCTGAAACATCTTGGGATCGAGGCTCAACTCGGTCGCGAAGGCCGACAGTTTCGGGTTCCATTCGGCGGCGATCGCCTGAACCTCAGGCGTGGCGAGATTGCTGAGATAGACGCCCCACACCGGATAGACGCGATCAAAGGCGTTGGTCGCCTTTTCCTGTGCCTCGATCGTGTTGGCGAAGGTGGGCGCGGCGGGATTGTCGCGCACCTGGGCGAATTGCGCCCGCGCCTCTGCCATGGCGCGCTCGAACGCGGCGGGGAACATGGCCGGGTTCACCTTGTCCCATTGGGGCACGCCGTCGAAGGGACCGGTCCACTCGGCGGTCATGGGGGTTGGATCGACAGCGGCGGGGGCCGCCGGTGCGGGCGCGGTCTGGTTGCGGGTCATGGCATTGGCCTGCGTGCTGAGGGCAAGCATCGAAGCAGTGGCGAACAGGATCGCGCCGGTGGCAGATTTCATCGGGTTTCCCATGACATGAAGAATGGTTGCAACGATAACCACTCCATCGCGCACGGCGCAAGCAATGCCGCCCGATCAGTCCGCCAGCACCGGCTGCGGTTTTTCGCTGTCGTGATAGGTGACGACCCGCGCAACCACATTCTGCATCAGCTTCTGCCGCTCACGCACCGGGCGGCTGGTGTCGCCGATCATCACCGCCACGGCATAGCTGCGGCCATCGGGCGCGGTCAGGATGCCGACATCGTTGAACCCGGCGGTGCGCCCCATCAGATCCTGTCCGGTGCCCGTCTTGTGCCCCAGTTTCCAGCCCGGCGGCACGCTGGCGCGGAACCGTGCATGGCCCGTGCGCGAGCTTTCCATCGTCGCGATCAGCCACTGCGTGGACGCGGGCGACAGCAATTCGCCCCGCTGCAACTTGGCCAGTGCATTGGCGATCGAGCCGGCGGCAGCACCGTCGATCGGATCGGCGACATAGCGGTTGAATGCGGCCTGGCGCACATTGGACGGCAGCTTGGCGCGCGCGGCGTAGAAGGCGCGGCCCATGGCGTAATCCTGTCGCCACGGCAGCCCGGCTGTGCGGCTCTGCAACAAGCGCTCGCCCGGACCGAACTTGATCGCGCCCAGCGAATGGCGCTTGATATAGGCATTGACCGCCGACGGCCCGCCGACATGGCGCAGCAGCCGGTCGTTGGCAGTATTGTCGCTCATCGTCATCGCGCGGCGCACCAGATCGCGTACCGTGGTGTTGTAGACGCCGTTTTTGAGCAGCGACGCGATCGGCTGGTGAAACAGCGTCAGGTCGTTCTTGGTGACGGTGATCGGATCGTCCAGACGGATGCGCCCCTGATCGACCTGATCCAGCAGGGTCAGCGTCACCCACAGCTTGCTGACCGATTGCTGCGGCATCGGCACATCGCCATTTTTGGCGACCATCCAGCCGGTATCGATGCTCTTGACCGCCACGCCGACCTTGCCGCCGAAATCGGTCACCAGCCGGTCGATGTCGACCACCAGCGGCGTCGGGGCGGGAACCACCACTTCGCGCGGTTGTTGTTTAGGCTGGACATAACCCGGCGGCAACAATTCGGTGATGCGCCCGCCCTGATGCTGCGGCGCGGCACCGATCAGCGCGAGCGGCGCCAGTCCGCCCAGCGTCAAAGCCCGCTCCAGCACCGAAAACCGTGTCAGCACCATGTCCGTCCGCAAAGCCCCCAGAAACGCAAGCCACCATGTGCAGCCGGGCCATGTCGGGCAAGCCATGCGCGGCGCGGCTGCGATGAACACGTCTAAGCTATCGACGGATGGTGAACAACCGCCGAAGAACCGATATTCCAACGCTTTCCCGTGCGCGTCAGGGGATAAGGACGGTATCCGCCGGGTCGGGAAGCGTGTCGGGATAGTCGAGCGTGTAGTGCAGGCCACGGCTTTCGTGGCGGTGCAGCGCCGACCGCACGATCAGTTCGGCGGATTGCAGCAGGTTGCGAAGCTCGATCAGGTCGGGCGTCACGCGGAAATGGCCGTAATAATCGGCGACTTCCTCCTGTAGCATCTTGATGCGGTGCTGCGCGCGCTCCAGTCTTTTGGTGGTGCGGACGATACCGACATAATTCCACATGAACCGACGGATTTCGGTCCAGTTCTGCTTTATGACCACTTCCTCGTCACTGTCGGTAACGCGGCTGTCATCCCATGGCCGGATGGCGGGCGGCGCGGGCAGGTCGTCCCAATGCACGGCGATGTGGTTGGCGGCCGCCTCGCCGAACACGAAACATTCGAGCAGCGAGTTCGACGCCAGCCGGTTGGCGCCGTGCAGGCCCGACTGGCTGACTTCGCCCGCGGCATAAAGGCCGGGCAGGTCGGTTCGCCCGTCGCGGTCCACCATCACGCCGCCACAGGTATAATGTTGCGCGGGCACGACGGGGATCGGTTCGCGCGTCATGTCGATGCCCAGTTCGGACAGCCGTGCCTGGATGGTGGGGAAATGCGCCTTCACGAAATCGGCGCCGCGATGGCTGATGTCGAGATGGACGTAATCAAGGCCGAAGCGCTTGAGCTCTGCATCGATCGCGCGCGCCACCACGTCACGCGGCGCCAGTTCGAGGCGTTCGGCATCATAATAGGCCATGAAACGCTTGCCGGTGGTCGGGTTTATCAACCGGCCACCTTCGCCCCGCACCGCTTCGGTAATCAGGAAGTTCTTGACCTCCAGATGGAACAGGCAGGTCGGGTGGAACTGCATGAATTCCATGTTGGACACGCGCGCGCCCGCGCGCCACGCCATGGCGATGCCGTCGCCCGTCGCGCCGCGCGGCGCGGTCGAGAATTGATAGGTGCGCCCCGCGCCCCCCGTCGCCAGGATCGTCGCGCGCGCGGTGTGCAGGTCGACCCGCCCCGTCGCACGGTTGAACGCATAGACGCCGTGGACATGGCCGGCGCCCGAATAGCGCAACTCGTGGCGGCTGGTCACCAGGTCGATGGCGACCATATCGGGCACCAGCGTGATGTTGGGATGGGCGTGCGCCGCGCGCAGCAGCGCGTCCTGCACCGCCCAGCCGGTCGCGTCATCGACATGCACGATCCGCCGGTGGCTGTGCCCGCCCTCGCGCGTCAGGTGCCAGCCGTCTCCGCCGTTCTCGGCGACGTTGAACGGCACGCCCAGTGCCGCCAGCCGATCAATCGCGGCGGGTGCGCGTTCGACCACGAACTCGACGATGGCCCGGTCGTTCAGCCCGGCGCCCGCGACAATCGTGTCGCGGACATGATCCTCGAATGTGTCGCCGGGTTCCAGCACGGCGGCGATGCCGCCCTGCGCCCATGCGGTCGATCCTTCGTCCAGCCGCCCCTTGGCCAGCACGGTGACGCGAAACCGGTCGGCCAGGTTGAGCGCTGCAGTCAGCCCCGCCGCGCCCGATCCGATGACGAGAATGTCGGTGGCTGTCATCGAACTTCCTTCCCCTGCACTACGCAGTCCTCAGCCATTGACCGTGCGCGTCAGGTTGAGGAAAACGTCCTCAAGATCGGCTTCGCGGGTGGTTACATCGACGATGCCGAACCCGTCGCGCGTCACCGCCGCCAGCACCTCACCCGCATTCGCACGATCCTTGCGATAGGTGATCGCCAGCGTGCGTTCGTCCAACAGCTCGACTTTTTCGAAGCAGGTATTGCCGGGCGGCGTCGCCACGTTGCGGTCCAGCGTCACCACCACCTGTTTCTCCTGCGCCATGGCCAGCAATGCGCGGGTGGGTTCGTTGGCGACGACGCGGCCATGGTTGATGATGGCGATGCGGTCGCAAAGCTCCTCGGCCTCTTCCAGATAATGGGTGGTCAGCACCACCGTCACCCCGCGCGCGTTGAGGCCGCGCACATAATCCCACAACTGCCGGCGCAGTTCGATATCGACACCCGCGGTGGGTTCGTCGAGCACGATGACCGGTGGCGAATGGACCATCGCCTTGGCGACCATCAGCCGCCGCTTCATGCCGCCCGACAGCGTGCGCGAATAGGCGTCCGCCTTGTCCTCCAGCCCCATCGCGCGCAGCAGGTCCATGCTGCGCCGCTTTGCGCGCGGCACGCCATAGAAGCCCGCCTGGTTCTCCAGCGTCTCGAACGGCGTGAAGAACGGGTCGAAGGTGATTTCCTGATTGACGATGCCGATCGACGCCTTGGCATTGCGCGGGTGCGCGTCGATGTCGAAACCCCAGATCGAAGCCGCGCCGCCCGACTTGTTCACCAGCCCGGCCAGGATGTTGATGAGCGTGGACTTGCCCGCGCCATTGGGGCCGAGCAGGCCGAACACCTGCCCGCGCGGCACATCGAACGTCACCCCGTCCAGCGCGCGCTTGCCGCCCGCATAGGTCTTGGACAGGGCGCGGATCGAAATGGCGGCTTCGGTCATAGATGCCACCTAATGCGCCCGCGCGCCAAAGTCAGCCGCTGTTGCGAAGCGCGGTGGCGATTGCGTTGATCGACAACAGGATGCCCTCACCGATGCGCGGATCATCCTCGCCCGCGCGGTGCCGCTTGAGCAGTTCGATCTGGAGCAGGTTGAGCGGCTCGATATAGGGCAGCCGCAGCCGGATCGACGCATCGAGCGCGGGGTTTTTCTCCAGCAGACGGGTCTGGCGCGTGATGGTCAGCAGGCCGTCATGCGTTTTCTGCCAGCCCTCACGGATGCGCCCGAAGATTTCGTCGCGCGCATCCTCGTCCTCGACCAGCCGGGCATAGCGCGATGCAACGCCCATGTCGGACTTTGCCAGCACCATTTCCATGTTGGCGAGCGTCGCGGCAAAGAACGGCCAGCCCGACGCCATTTCGCGCAACAGACCCTTGTCGGCAAAGGCGTCGATTGCCTGTCCGACGCCATACCAGCCCGGCAACATGACGCGTGCCTGCGCCCAGCTGAACACCCAGGGGATGGCGCGCAGATCCTCGATCGCGTCCGATTTCTTGCGGCTGGCGGGACGCGAGCCGATCTTGAGGCCGGAAATTTCGGCGATCGGCGTCATCTGCCGGAAAAAGCTGCGAAAACCATCGGTGTCATAGACCAGCCCGCGATACGCCTTGAACGCGGTTGCCGACAACTCGTCCATCGCCGCGCCGAACCGCTCGGCATCACCGGCGGACAGGCGTTCGGGTTCGAGGCTGGCTAGCAGCGTTGCCGATGTCATCGCTTCCAGATTGGCGATGGCGCTGGCGCGCGTGCCATATTTGGCGGCGATGACCTCACCCTGTTCGGTGATGCGAATGCGGCCCTGCACGGTGCCTGGGGGCTGAGCCTGGATCGCCGCGAAGGACGAACCGCCGCCGCGCCCCACCGCGCCGCCGCGCCCGTGGAACAGCTGCATTCCCACGCCCGCTGCCTCGAACACCGGCGCCAGGGCGGTGGATCCGCGCGACAATTGCCAGGTGGAGGTCAGATAGCCGCCATCCTTGTTCGAATCGGAATAGCCGATCATCACTTCCTGATGTCCGCGCGCGGTCACGGTCGCGGCGATTTCGGGCAGCGCCAGATAATCGCGCATGATGTCGGCGCCGGCCTCGAGATCGGCGACGGTTTCGAACAGCGGCACGACCATGACATGCGCCACCGGCGGCTTGCCGGGTATCCACAGGCCCGCTTCCTTGAGCATCAGATGGACTTCGAGCAGGTCGCTGACCGACTGCGCCATCGAGATCACATATTGATTTATGCACTGCCGGCCGTAGCGGTCATGTGCGGCGGCGGCGGCGTGCAGGATCGCGAGTTCGCCCGCCGTCTCCTCTGAATATTTGGCATAGGGGCTGGTCAGCGGACGCGGGCTGGCCAGTTCGCGGCGCAGCACCGCCACGCGCGTATCCTCGTCCAGCGCGGCATAATCGTCCTCCACGCCCGCGACCGTCAGCAATTCGGCGACGACGCGTTCATGCACGGCCGAGTTCTGGCGCATATCGAGCGTTGCCAGGTGAAAGCCGAAAATCTCGACCGCGCGGATCAGCCGGCCGAGTGCGCCGCCCGACGCCAATATCCCCTCGCCCTTGCTGGCCAGACCGCGCGCCAGCCCCACCAGTTCGTCGCGCAGTTCGGCGGGA
>NZ_DATJLI010000139.1:0-18988 GCF_035490575.1 Sphingomonas sp.
CGAAATGCTGACCGCCGAACAACTGCTGGCCAGCGGTTTCCTGCTCAAGCTGGTGGAGCGCGATGCGATGGACGCCGAACTGGCGGCATTGTGCGCGCGGGCGGCCGAAAATGCGCCGCTGACCACGCGGACGACCAAGGAGACGATCCGCCGCATGACGTTCGATGAACTGCCCCAGATCGAGGCGCTGATCGGTCAGGTTTACGGCAGCGCCGATTTCCAGCGCGGCGTCGCCGACTTCCTTGCCAAGACCAAGCGCGTCCCCGACTGGCAGGGTCGTTGAGCGATCCCCCCGGCGCGTGGCCGGGGGGACATATTCATCACCAGCTGACGGCGATATATTTCGCTTCGCAATATTCGAGCAGGCCGTGGTGCGAGCCTTCGCGACCAAGGCCGCTCTGCTTCATGCCACCGAACGGAGCCGCCGCGTCGGACACCAGCCCGCGATTGACCGCGACCATGCCGCATTCGATCCGCTCGGCCAGTTGCAGCCCGCGCTTCAGGTCGCCGGTATAGACATAGGCGGCAAGGCCATATTCGGTCGCGTTAGCCAGTTCGACCGCCTGTTCGACGTCATCGAATGGAATGACCGCCGCGACGGGGCCGAACACTTCGGTCGCCAGGATCTCAGACCCCGGCTGAACATTGGCGATGACCGATGGCGGATAGAAGAAGCCAGGCCGATCGAGCGTTTCGCCACCCAGCCGGATTTCGCCGCCGCGACCCACGGCATCGGCGACCAGTCGTTCGATCTTGTCGATCGAATCGCGGTTAATCATCGCCCCGCACTGGGTGTCGGCATCGGTGCCCTTGCCGACGCTGAGCGCGCCCATGCGTTCGCACAGCTTCGCGACGAAAGCGTCATGAATGCCGCGCTGGACATAGAAACGGTTGGCGGCGGTGCAGGCCTCGCCGGCGTTTCGCATCTTGGCGACCATCGCGCCTTCGATCGCTTCGTCCAGATCGGCGTCGTCGAGCACGAGGAAGGGGGCGTTGCCGCCCAGTTCCATCGATGAACTGATGACCTGATCGGCGGCTCCACGCAGCAGGATGCGACCGACCTCGGTCGATCCGGTGAACGACAATTTCCGCACGCGCGGATCGTGCAGCATCGCGCTGCAAACCGGGCCGGGGTCGCTGGTGTTGATGACGTTGATGACGCCCGCCGGCACGCCCGCGCGACGCATGATCTCGGCCACCGCCAGGGCAGTGAGCGGCGTCTCCTCCGCCGGTTTCAGGATGCAGGTGCATCCGGCCGCCAGCGCGGGCGCGATCTTGCGCGTCGCCATCGCGGCGGGGAAGTTCCACGGTGTGATGAGCAGCGCGATGCCGATCGGCTGATACTGAACCATGATCTTGTTCGCCCCCGATGGCGACAGGCCCAGTTCGCCGTTGATGCGAACCGCCTCTTCGGCATACCAGCGGAAGAATTCGGCGGCATAGGCGACTTCGCCGCGCGCATCGGTCAGCGCCTTGCCGTTTTCCAGCGAGATCAGGTGGGCCAGCCATTCCTGTTCGGCCATGATGCCATGAAAGCACGCCAGCAGGATCTCGGCACGCTTGCGCGGCGGCGTCGTGGCCCAGTCTGCCGACGCGGCGTGCGCGGCATCGACGGCAGCAATTCCTTCATCGACGTCTGCATCGGCAATGTCGGTCAGGACATCCCCCGAACCGGGGTCGATCACGTCGATGCGCTTGCCGCTGGCGGATGGTATCCAGCGGTCGCCGACCAGCAGGTCGGTGGGTATGGCAAAGGGTCCCGACATCGCTGCCGGTTGAAAGCTGTTGACGGTCATGGGTCGTGTCCCGTTCAGATGGCGATAAGTTGCTCGCGCTCGCCCGCATAGGCCGCGCGTGTGATCGCCCGCATTGCGTCAAGGTCGAGCGGGCGGGGATTGTTCTTGATGAGCCGCGCGGCATTCAGCGAATGTTCGGCGACATATTCCTGTTGATCCTCGGCCAGGCCCAGTTCGGCGAGCGAGGCGGGGATGCGGATCGCCCCCATCAGATCAGCGACCGCTTCGATAAATGCCTGAGAGCGTTGCTCGACGCTGCCGTCGGGCAGACCGATCAGCGTCGCCAGTTCGGCGAAGGCTTCGGCACAGGCGGGGCGGTTATACTGCATCACGAACGGCATCAGCGCCGCGACGCCCGCACCGTGCGGCGTATGGGTCAAATTGCCGATCGGATATTGCAGCGCATGGGCCGCCGCCGTGCCCGCCGTGCCGAACGCGCAACCGGCGGTCAGCGAAGCGAGCATGACGCCCTCGCGCGCTTCCATGTCGCTGCCGTCGCGCCATGCCCGTTCGAGATATTTGAACAAGTTAGCGACCGCCAGCCTGGCGAAATGGTCCGACAGCACATTCTTGCCGACGAACACATGCTCCTCGGTCAGCATGGCGTCGCCCGCGCGCGGCGCAGTGGTGAAGGATTCGATGGCATGGGTCAGCGCATCGGCGCCCGACACCGCCGTCAGTCCAGGGGGACAGGTCGCGGTCAGTTCGGGATCGCAGATCGCGACCTGTGGGATCAGATAGGGGCTGGCGATGCCAATCTTGGTCCTGCGCGCTTCGTCGGAGACGACCGCGACGGGCGTGACTTCGGAACCCGTGCCCGCCGTCGTCGGCACCGCGATCAGCGGCAGCACGGGGCCGGGCACCGCAAACTCGCCATAATAATCGCTGACTTCGCCGCCATGGGTCAGCAGCACCGCCGCGACCTTGGCGTGGTCCATCGCGCTGCCGCCGCCGATGGCGATCACGACATCGGGGCCGAATGCGCGCGCCGGCGCGACACAGGCGTCGATTGCCGAAACCGGCAGGTCGGGGATCACCCGGTCGAATACCTGGGTTTCGACGCCGTGCGCGGCCAGATCGGCCATGATCGCCGCGAACTCAGGCTGGGCCGCCTGGCGTTCGTCGGTAACGATCAGCGCGCGGCGTCCGATCCGCGCGCTGGTCGAGCCGATGGCGCCGCGCTGGCCGCGACCGAACAGGATCGCTCGCGGCAGGCGCGCAGCGCCGAAAAAAGAGGTGATTTCGGTCACTTGCTTCCCGTTGTCTTGAGATAGGCGATGATGTTCGCCTGATCCTGGGGGTTGGTAATGGGCGGTGCCATCATTTTGGTGCCGGGCACGACCTTTGAAGGGCCGGCGATGAAGCGCGCGATGGTGGCGTCGTCCCAGGTCAGGCCCGACTTCGCCATTGCGGGCGAATAACGATAACCGGGCACGGTGCCGGCCTTGCGCCCGACAATCCCGGCCAGGCTGGGACCGATGCCCTTCTTGCCGGGCACGACCGAATGGCACGCGGCACAACGTGCAAAGGTTGTCTTGCCCTTTGCGGCATCACCCTGCGCGGCGGGGGCGGGCGGTGCGGCAATCGCTGCCACCGCGCCAAGTCCCGCGATCATCACACCGGTTCCGACGATCCAGTTCCGAACCATTTCCAATCTCCTACTCTCTACACAAGCCGTTCCGGGCGTTTCAGATACCTGTTAACAATCGCGTCCGCAGCCCAGAATGCAAGGGCGCCGACCGGACCCGTCGGATTGCGCGCCGCATTCTGGGGCAGGGCGCTGGCGCCCAGCACGAACACGTTGGGAACATCCCAGGACTGGCAATATTTGTTGACCGCGCTGGTGCGCGGGTCATCGCCGAATACCGCGCCACCGGTATTGTGCGAGGTTTGATAGGGCACCGACGAGAAACGGCGTCCCGCCATGGCCCGGCCGGGCGTGGCGGTCGCCGGTTCCTTGCCGCTGATTTCGGCGGCAATCTGCTGGCACCGGGCAAAGGTGGCGGCCATGACCTTGTTCTCGTTCGATTGCCAGTCGAACGTCAGGCGCAGCAGCGGGCGGCCCCATGCGTCGCGATAGGTGGGGTCAAGATCGAGGTAGTTCTGGCGATAGGACATGACCGCGCCCTGGAAACCTACGCCCATCGTGTGCTGATACTGGTCGGCCATCGCCTTTTTCCAGCCCGCGCCCCAGCGCGGTGCACCGCCGGGCGTGGGGTGATAGGTCAGCGGATCGCCGCTGTTCTGCCCCGCGCTGATCCCCGCGCCGCCGATGAACCCGGCCTTTGCGAAATCGAAATTGTCGCTGGCGAAATCATCGATCCAGGTGCCGAGCGCGCCCGATCCCATGAACGGGTTCATGAACGTATCGCGATCAATTGCGACCCGCGCGCCGCCCAGGCTTTGATAGGCATAGTTGCGGCCGACAACGCCGGTATTGCTTTTCGGATCATAGGGCGTGCCGATGCCCGAATGCAGCATCAACTGGACATTGCCGGTCACGAACGCGCCCAGAATGACCAGATCGGCGGGCTGTTCAAACTCGCGCCCGCGCGCATCGGCATAGGTCACGCCGGTCGCACGCTTGCCGGTGCTGTCCAGATTGACCTTGAGCACCATCGAATTGGTGCGAAGCTCGAAATCGCTGTTCTTGCGCGCCAGCGGCATCATCGTGAAATGCGGGCTGGCCTTGGCATTCGCTTCGCACCCGTAATTGGTGCAGTGGCCGCAATAATGGCATTGTCCCAGCGCGATGCCGTCGGGATTAACGTAATTGTCCGAACAATTCGCGGCCGGAATGGGGAAGGGGTGGTAACCCAGCCGCTTGGTCGCGGCCTCGAACATCGTCATGCTTTGCGACGGCGTCATCGGGGGCAGCGGAAATTCGCTGCTGCGCGGCGCTTCGAACGGGTTGCCGCCCTGCTGGATCTTGCCGCGCAGATTGCCCGCCTTGCCCGACACGCCGCAAACCTTCTCGAACTTGTCGTAATAGGGTTCGATGTCCTGATAGCTGATCGGCCAGTCCTGAAGGTTCATGTCCTGGGGGATCAGCGAACGGCCATATTTATCGACCGTGCCGGACAGCATCCGGTGCTCCCACTCACCCCAGCGCCAGGTCAGGCCCGACCAGTGCGCGCCCGACCCGCCAAGGCCCGAGCCGGGGATGAAAAAGCCATATTGCCGCATCGGCAGCGCGGTCTGGCTCATGTCGTTGCGGAACGTGATCGTTTCCTTCGACAGGTCCTGCGCCAGATCCAGCCGTCGCGAATATTTCAGCGCGTCATGCGATTGCGGCGCGGCGAAATCGGGGCTGGTATCCTGAAACTTGCCGCGTTCCAGCATCACCACCTTGAGACCGGTGGGCGCGAGTTCCTTGGCCGCGATGCCGCCGGTCCAGCCGGAGCCGACGATCACCACGTCGACGGGGGGGAGACGGGTAGCCATCAGCTCATGTCCTGGATCGAAAGCGGTTCCTCGACCCGGAACGGCTTGTTGCGCCATTCGGCGATCTTGTCCGAATACATCTCTCCGACGCCCGGATAGCCCAGCAGTTTCCACGACGCCTTGCCGCGGTTGCCGCCATAGATCGGATCGGAAAAGAAGCCGTCCATCGCCAGTTGGAACAACATGTTGAAGAAGACGCGCGTAGGCACGGCGTCGAGGGCGATCCTGTCCGCTTCCAACGCGGTGACGATCTCGACGCGGACGGCATCATCCACCGTGTCGAAGCTGTTGTCGGCATGTGCCTTGCGGACCCAGGCGTTCACATCGGCAATGCCCAGCCGCACGACATCGGCGGGCGCCAGCGCCAGTTGATAGCCCTGTTCGGGGGTGCCTTCCCGAAACGGACCCTGCAGATACATGTGATTGCCGCGCCCCCAGCCCGAATAAAGCTGGCGATCGATAAAGGCGGCGACGCCCAGTTCGGTGCCGCTTGCCGACAATTCGTCGGCCGGGATCAGCGTGTCGACAAAGGTCTCGATAAAGGCCGCCTCTTCGGTGTCGAGAAAGATATAGCCAGCGGGCGGCGCTTCGCCGGTGGGGGCGGGCGCGGCGTGCGCCGACATGTCGTGGCTGCTGGGCGGCGCGGGCGGGGCCGGAACCGGGGCCGCGCCGACCTGCGGGATGGGATCGGTCTGCTGGGCTGCAACGGTGGCAGGCACGGCGGCGGCGCCCACGCCCAGCCCGGCCATTTTCAGCAGGGTGCGACGATCGGTGGTGGTGCGCTCACTCATGCCGTGACACTCCCATTTTCGACATGAAGGGGGCGTGAAGCGTCGATCCGCAGGAACAGCACCGCAGCGATCACGCACAGCACCGCCAGCACCGCGAATGCAGCGAACCAGCCGCTTGCCGCGACGATATAGCCCGTTACCGCCGCCGCGATCGCCGCGCCGATATTGCCCAGCGTGTTCATCACCGCCGATACCGAGCCGGCATATTCGCCGCCAATGTCCAGCGTCACGGCCCAGGACACGCCGACTGTCAGCTCAAGGCCGAACAGCGCCACGCAAAAGCACAGGATGCTGGGAATGGGATCGGCGAGCGCCGCGGCCAGCGGGATCATTGCCGCGGCGATCAGGAAGCCGGTGATCGCGACCGAACGGCGCGCCATCTTCAGTCCCGCGCCGCGCCGCACCAGCCTGTCGGAGAACCAGCCGCCCGCCAGGTCGCCGACCACGCCCGCCATCAACGGCATACTGGCGAACAGGCCCATGACCGCGATGTCGTAACCGCGTGCGTCGTGCAGATATTTGGGGAACCAGGTCAGGAAGATGTTGATGCAATAGGCATAACAGAAATACATCGCCGACAGCGTCCACAGCTGCGGCTGTGCCAGCAGCACTTTCCAGGGCACCTTTACGCGTGCCTTCCCCTTGCCCAGCGCGGCTTCGATCATTTCAAGCTCGGCGGCATTGACCGATGCGTGTTCGCGCGGCGTGTCGCGGTAATACCAGAACCACAAGCCGGCCCATGCCACGCCCACCAGTGCGAACAGCACGAAGGGCAACCGCCAGCCAAAGCTGACGATCAACAGCGCGACGAACACCGGCGTCACCGCGCCGCCCAGCCGCGCGCCCGCATGGGTCAGCCCCTGCGCCCAGCCGCGCTCCGACGGCAGCATCCAGCGTGACAGGCTGCGCGTGGCGATCGGAAACGCGCCCGCCTCGCCCATGCCGAACAGGAAGCGAGACACCATCATCGAACCCGCCGACCAGGTCATCGCGGTGGCGGCGGTAAAGGTCGACCACCACAGCACCACGCCCGTTAACGCGCGGCGCGGACCGAAGCGGTCGCCCAGCCAGCCGCCGGGGATCTGGAACAGGGCATAGGCGATCTGGAACGACGCAAAGATCCAGCCCATCGTGACGAGCGAGAAGCCGAATTCGGCCTGGATCGACGGCGCGGCGGTCGCGATGACCACTCGGTCCATATAGGTGATGAGATAGGCGAGCACCGTCAGCCACAGGACGACGTGGCGCGAACGGGTCGGGCGCATTCCGGGCGGTGCGGGGCCGCGATCGGCGGCAGCGGCGGCGTCGATCATTTGGGTGCCGCGCCGCAAGCGTCGGCGGGGCGGCCGGTGCAGGTCTGCCAGATCGTCGGCATCTTGCGCCCGGCGACATAAACCGCATGGATCGACCGCGTGTTGCGGATATCGGCGGTCGGATCGCGGTCGAGCACCAGCAGGTCACCCCATTTGCCCGGCTCTACCGTGCCGATGTCACGCGCGTTGAGGAACCGGGCATTGGTGCCTGTCGCGGCGGTCAGCGCCTGAAGTGGCGTGATTCCGGACTTGACCATCAGTTCGAGTTCCCAATGCGCGAAATAGCCGGGAAAGCGCGCGGTCGGGCCGCTGTCGGTGCCCATGCCATATTGGACGCCGGCCTTTGCCATGGCGCCGAAATTGGCCATCGCCTTGGTCAGCACCTCGGGATATTTCGCGAAATGCGGGCCGCTTGCCAGCCGCTGCTGCCGCTCGGGGCTTTTCAGCGCCGCGATCGTCGCGGGCGCGACACCGCGCGAGAAGAAGGGATCGTCGACAAATGGCAGCAACTTGTAGGTGAAGGACGCCTCACGGCTGAGTGTCGAGGCGATCTGCCACACATCGCCCGCCTTCATCTTTGAAGCCAGCGACGGGTTCAGCGCGCCGTCGCGCACCTGATGCATGAAGCCGTCGACGCCCTGGTCGACCAGGGTCGCGGCATTTTCCTGATAGAAGATGTGGGCGACCGCTTTCTTGCCCAGTTCGTGCGCGGTGTCGATCGCGGCCTTGCTGATCGGATAGGGCATCCGCTCGGCGATGTCGCCGAACTCGTCATCCATCCAAAGTTTCACGAAATCATCGCCCTTGGCGACTTCACGGCGGACCATCGCCTGTGTTTCGGCAGGGGTGGATACTTGCTGCTCAAGCCCCGGCACGCCGCCATAGCTGCCCTTGTAAACCACGCCGCGTCCGGCGGTAAACGCCCGCGCCGTGTCGATCCGGCCGATGCGGCGCTGATCGGCGATGACGTTGTGGATCTCGTCGCCATCGGTGCCCAATGTATAGACCGAGGTGACGCCATAAGCGGCATAGAGCTTTAGTTGCTGCTCGATATTCTCGCGGTCGTAATATTTGGTGTAGTTCTGGTCGATCCCATCGACCAGCCCCAGATGGACGTGCGAATCGATGATGCCGGGCATCAGATATTTGCCGCGCAGGTCCTGCCGGGTCGCGCCGCTTGGGACCTTGACTTCGGCCGCCGGACCGACCTCCGTGATGCGGCCGTCGACCAGCACCAGTGTCTGGTCGCGCTGCGGCGGGCGGCCCATCCCGTCGATCAATGTGAAATGTTCAAGGACGATCGTTTCGGCATCAGCGGTTGCGCTCACACATGCGACCGCTACCATCGACACCAACGGCATCGCGAACCCTATCATGGGTCGTCCAATTCCCCGCATCGCCCTCTCCGGCTTTTTCCTATCCTATATGATTTGGGTAGGGCGCGGGGCCAACGCTGTCAACCGCTGTTTTGGCAAAGGCCGTTGGTCAGGCGGCCGGGGTCTCCAGGCGGGAAAGCACGCGGTCCATGCGTTCCTGCGAGGATTCAAGGTGCAGGCGAACCGCACTCGCCGCCCGTTCCCCTTCACCGGCGACCAGCGCGTCGATGATCGCGCGGTGTTCGGCGGCGGCTTCGGTCGGCGCGTTGGTGCGGTAAAGCGCGCGAAAGATGTGCAGATGCGCGTGCAGCCGTTCGATCGTATCGGCGATCAGCCGGTTGCCGCTGAGCGTCGCAATCAGCCGGTGCAGCCGGTCATCAGCCTCGGCAAAGCGCGAATAGGTGGCGGCGTCACCTTCGACAATCGCCGACATGTCACGTTCGATTGCTTCCAGAACCTTGATCGATTCAGGTGTCATGGCATCGGCCGCGCGCTGGGCGGCATAGGGTTCGATCAGCTGGCGAAGCGTATAAAGGTCGCGAACCTCGTCGCGCGACATTTGCGGACTGGCGCGATAGCCGACATTGGGCATCTTGAAGACCAGCTTTTCGGCCTCCAGCTGGCTCAACGCCTCCCGGATCGGGGTCTGTGAGATGTTTAGCCGCCGTGCGACCTGATCGATGGCAATGCGCTCGTCGGGCGCGATCTGAAGCGTCATCAACGCGGTCAGCAGATGGTCATATGCCTGCTGCACCATCGTCGGGCCGGCCGCCGGGCGCGTGGCGCGCGAACGCGGCGTCGTGCCTTCGGTGGGAGCACCGTCGTGCAGGTTCCGCATCAGGATCTCGTTTCGCATAGTCCCATCCTATAGGATAGAATCCTGAACGGGAAGGGCTGGTGCGCGCCCGACCCGTCGAACGGCCTCGCCCCGGCCGGCCGGTGCGATCATCGCGGGGTTACAATTCGCGGCCCATCAATCTGTCCAGCGACCATGCACCGGCCCCATGCATCGACAGGTGCAGCGCGATGAAGCCGAGCACGATGGGATATTCAATTCCCCGGTCGATCCATGGATAGGTCGGACCCAGCGCAAGGCAGATCACCAGCATCTGCACGCCGAGCATCGGTGCGAACAATCGCGTCGCAAGCCCCATTGCAATCGTCAGGCCGCCAACAGTCTCAAGAAGCGCAACGAACGTGGCGAGTTGCGTGGCAAAGGGCAGTCCCAAAACGCCGCCGATCAGATTGACCGAGCCGCCGAATGGATCGGCCATCGATCCATGGGCGCTGCCGGTCAGTTTCGGCAGCCCATGGGTCGCGATCGTCAGCCCGAACGCGATGCGTAAAAGAACGTGGCTGACGATCCGGCCCGGCGCGTAGATACGTTCGAGGCCGGGAAGCAACAATGGGGTTGCGCGGCTCGCGCCCGGTTTCGGTTCGGACCGCTCCTTTTCAAACATCGCGGTCAGATCAGATGCTCGATGCGGATCGGCATTCGCCGCAACCGGCGTCCGGTAGCGTGGAAAATGGCGTTGCCGATCGCGCCCGCCGCGCCGACCATCGACACTTCGCCCAGCCCCTTGGCGCCAACGCCGTTCAGCAGCGGATCGGGCCGGTCGATGAAAGCGACGTCGATCTCTCCGACATCGGCATTCACCGGGACGACATAATCGGCGAGGTCGTTATTGTGCCAGCCGCCAAAGCGCGGATCGACTTCGGTCTCCTCGCGCAGCGCCGACCCGATCGCCCAGATCACGCCGCCGCGCACCTGGCTGGCGGCGGTGCGGGGCGAAACGACGCGCCCGCAATCGGCGACGCTGACGATGCGGGGCACCCGGATGCGGCGCGTGCGCGGCTCGACATGCACTTCGGCGAAATGGGCGATGTAGCTGAAGCTGGTGAACGCCGGATAGGCAGGACCGGCAAGCGCGAAGCCCGCCGCGCGCAGCCCCTGCAAGGCGCTGGCATCCTGTCCGGGCGCCAGCGTCGAGACCTCGACCTGAAGATGGGGGCGGCGGATGGTGGCGAGTTGCTGGTGCAGATTGCCCGACACCATGCGCCCGTTCAGCAGCTCGATCATTGCCGCCTTCAGCTTGGCCGCTGCCGCCTGGATCGCGGGCAGGGCGCTGGCCGTGCCCCAGGAGCCTGCGGTGACGTGCTGCGGCACGACGCTGGTGTCGCCGATGACCAGTTCCAGCCGCTCGGCATCGATGTCCAGTTCGCGCAGCAGCGCCGCGGCAATGACGGTGCGGATGCCCTGGCCCATTTCGTGCGCGGACACGGCGAAGCGGGTCGTGCCGTCGGCACCGATCCGCAATGTCGCGATGTTCGCCGACGTGATCGCCGGATAAGCGCCGCAGCCGACGCCGAAGCCCACTTGCGTCCCGTCGGCGAGCGTCATCGATCCCGGCGCGGCGCTGCGGCGGTCCCAGCCGAACCGCTTTGCGCCCTCGGCGATGCATTCGTTCAGGAAACGCGACGACAGCTTGCGCCCCGTCACCGGGTCGATGGTGGTGTCATGCGCCAGCCGGAACGCGACCGGGTCCAGCCCCAGTTTCAGCGCCAGTTCGTCAACCGCGCCTTCAAACGCGAACGATGCGGGGTGTGGATGGGGCGCGCGCATATAGCCGGGATTCTGCGTGTCGATCCGCACATTGGCGGTCGTGCCGTGATAATCGGCAACGCCGTACATTTGGGGCTGCGCTTCATGATATTCGGGCGGAAACTGGCCCGTACGGGACTGTTGGTGATCGGCGTCATATTCGATCGCGACCATCTTGCCCGCGGCATCGGCGCCGATCTTGATCCGGTGGCGGCTGAGCGGGCGGAACGTGGCGTTGTGAAACACCTGTCCGCGCGGCATCACCAGCTTGACCGGGCGACCGGTCAGCATCGCCGCGCGGGCGATCAGCGGCGTCTGGCGCTGCGGCGTTCCTTTCTGGCCGAAACCGCCGCCGACATAGCGCGACTTCACATCGACCACCTGCGGGTCGATGCCCAGCGCACGCGCCACGTTCGAACGGGTCGTCTGCGCCGACTGGGTGGCGTCGTAAACGGTCAGCCGCCCATTCGACCAGACGGCCATGGTGGACAGCAGTTCGATGGGATTGTGATGCTGGGCCGGGCATTCATACTCGACCTCGACGCTGTCGACCGCGCGCGCCATGGCTGTTGACGCATCACCTGCCTCGACGGGTTCGGCCGGTTCGCGTTCGGCCCCGTCGCTGGTGATGACCGGGGCGAATGTCGGCGCGGGCGCGTAGCGCGGCTGGATCGCTTCGGCGCCCGCGATCGCCGCTTCGATCGAGTCGGCCAGCACCAACGCGACGGGCGCGCCGCGATAGGCGATGTCGGACAGAATGGTCGGCGTCGGCGGTGCGGCGGCAAAGCCGCTTGCGCCGGTTGGCGGGGGGCTGGGCGGGCCGAAATCGGCGGCGGTCAGCACGCGGACGACACCGGGCACCGCCATCGCCGCCTCGACCGGAACCGCCGCGATCCGGCCCTTCGCAATCGTGGCGGGCACGGTCATTGCGTAAAGCATGTCGGGCAACGGGATGTCGGCGGTAAACGCGGTGCGGCCCAGCACCTTCTCCAGCGCATCGAAGCGGGCGCGGTCGTCAAAGGGGGCAGCGGCCATCAGGCGTTCCTTTCCGCAGCGATCATCAATGCATCGGCGACGGTGCGTGCGCCGAGTTCGATCTTGAAGCCGTTCTGGCGGCCGGGCGTCGCGCCCGCCAGCGCCGCGCGTCCGGCGGCGAGCGCCGTTTCCGGCGTCAGTTGCTGGCCGACCAGCAACCGTTCGGCGGCATCGGCGCGCCACGGCCGGGTCGCGACGCCGCCCAGCGCGATATGGGCACGGCGCACGCGCGCCCCGTTCATGTCGAGCGCAACCGCAGCTGAGGCGAGCGCAAAGGCATAGCTCTCCCGGTCGCGGATCTTGTGATAGGTCGATTGGCGGCCGGCCGCGGTTTTCGGCACCATGATCGCGGTGATGATCTCCCCCGGTCGGACGGTGAACTCAAGGTGCGGCGTCGCTCCCGGCAGGCGATACAGCTCGCCGATCGGCAGCACGCGCCGCCCCTGCGGACCGAGCAGCTCGATCGACGCGTCGAGCGCGGTCAGCGCGACCGGCCAGTCGCCGGGGCTGACGGCGGTGCAGGCCTCGCTCTGCCCCAGCACTGCCTGACCGCGATCCAGGCCGTCGATCGCGGCACAGCCGCTGCCAGGCTGCCGCTTGTTGCACGGATAGGCCCCCACGGCGGAGGGATTGCCCGTGCCGTTGCGGAAATAGATGCAGCGCGTGCGCTGGAGCAGGTTGCCGCCGACCGTCGCCATGTTGCGAAGCTGCTGCGACGCCGCCTTCCACAGCGATTCGGCAAGCACCGGATAATCGGCGAGCACCCGTTCGTGCCGGGCGACATCGCTCATCGTGGCAAGCGACCCGAAACGCAGCGTGTCGCCTTCGGTCTCGATCGCGTCGAGACCCGCGATTGCGGTCACGTCGATCAAGTGGCGCGGGCGCGCGACATCCAGCTTCATCATGTCATACAGCGACGTGCCACCGGCGATGTAGCTGGCGCCGTCCCCCGCCCGATCAAAGGCGGCCACGGCATCGGCGGCGGAACGGGGGCTGGCATAAGTGAAGGGCTGCATCACGCGGCTCCCATCTTTGCGGCGGCATCCTCGATCGCGGCGACGATCCCGACATAGGCGCCGCAGCGACAGATATTGCCGCTCATATATTCACGAATGCGATCCTTGGACGTGGCATTGCCCTCCTGCACCAGCGCGACCGCGGCCATGATCTGGCCGGGCGTGCAATAGCCGCATTGCAGCGCGTCATGGTCGATGAACGCCTGTTGCATGGGGTGCAGCGGCGCGCCGTTGGACAGCCCTTCGATCGTCAGCACTTCGCGCCCCCCGACCTTGGCGGCCAGCGTCAGGCACGATGCGATGCGCTTGCCGTCGACATGGACGGTGCACGCGCCGCACTGCCCGTGATCGCAACCCTTCTTGGCGCCCGTCAGCGCCAGCCGTTCACGCAACAGGTCGAGCAGCGAGCTGCGCGCGTCGATATCCAGTTCGACGGCCTGTCCGTTCACCGTGGTGCGAAGCCGCAATCCCGCCGCCGGGACCGTGCGCGCGGGCGTCTGCGCGGCGTTCGCGACATCGCCTGCCGCCAGTGGCATCAGGGCGAGGGCCGCGCTGCCCTGCAGCGTGTCGCGGCGCGTGACCGGCAGGCCGGCCCGGGCCGGACGTTGCTGCGCCTTGGTGCTCTCGTCGGAAATATCCATGCGCGTTCTCCTGGCGCAAACCGCGACGGCGCTGACGTTGCCTGCGGTGTGTGATGATGGTCGGCGCATGAAAACGCTTACGCGCTTATCTGCGCCGATGCCACGGGTCGCTCGGCGGGCGGGCAGGGCAAGCTGCGCCAGCCTGATCTAACCGCGCGACTGAACTCGCTCCACCGCCTTTATTTCGGTCGGCGTCGGCTCGATCCCAAGCGACACATACAGTGTAGCGTTGGCATATTCCGTTATGCGCGTGATAAGTCCGTTCTCCACGTCAAAGCGCGTGACATAGACATTGCTGTAGGGCGCGCCCGAATGCGTGACCGTCGCGCTGCCCCTTGCTTCCATATAAGCCCGCCGGCCATCGGCGGTTTCGCTCCAGTCCGGGTCCGGCCAGCGAAGTCCGCTGAACTTGCGGAACAGGCCATAGGTATAATCAAGAACCTCGTCCTTCCCGGCAAAAACACCCATCGGCTCGCCGGTCGCATCGGCGGCGATCGGAAAGATCTGCTCGACATCATCGGCAAGCAAGCGTGCGATGCCGTCTCGATCCTGGGTTTCGATGAAATGGACATAGTCCTGCGCGACGGCCAGCGCGCCGCGATTGTTGGTGTCGGTCATGTCATTCTCTCTCAGCTTGCCAGCGCCCTGATCGCGGGCCGGGGATCGAGCCAGTAGACGCGAAGGGCCGACGGCTTTCCGTCCCTCAGCGTCCAATCCTCGCCCAGCACCACCGGCTCGCCGAGGATCGTATCGGCGGTGATGGTCACGAAGACCTGGCCTCCATCGCCGTAGATCGAGGCCATCTTCAGCGTTTCGAGCCGCAGCGCGGCGGCGAGTTGGGGCAGGATCTTCGCGATCACTGCATCGCGCCCTTCGGTTACGCCGCCCCAGGGAAGCATCGGGGGCGCCTCGACACGAAAATCTTCATGCACCGTCGCGGCGAGCGCAACGGCATCGCCCGATGCGGCGGCCTCGTAAAAACGCAGGACCGCCGCCTTGTCGTCGCTCATACCCTGTTCCTCACACGAAGCGGCCGGTTCCGAACATAGGAAGCGGATCGACGCGGCGGTTGCCAAATCCTCCGCATAACTTGCCCAGGACTGCAATCATGCCGGTTTCCGCGCGAGATACACAGCCGCGGCTCGGTGCATATCAACTGACAAGAATAGGCATGTTTATTGAGGCATTCGGCATTCGGGCCGAGGAATACTTCCTCTAGCTTGCGGGCGGTCATCAAGCAGGGAGCGCGCATATCATGACAGGATCGGCCGCCGCCTCAACCGGATCGCGATTGTCGCGTCGTTCCCTTGTCCGATACGGCGCGGCGGGTATCGGGGTGGCGATCCTGGGTGGCGGCACCGCCGTCATGGCGAACCGGCCGCCCATGTCCCCGCGGCAACAGGGATTGCCAAGGATCCCCGACTGGACGGCCGCCGACATCCCTTCGATGCAGGGGCGCTCGGCGCTGGTCACGGGTGGCAACGGCTATCCCGTGGGCGATCGCAGCGGGCTGGGCTTTCATGACGCGCTCGAACTCGCGCGCGCCGGGGCGGACGTGACCATCGCGTCGCGCAATCAGGACCGGGGCGAGGAGGCCGTCCGGCGCATCCGCGCCAGCGTGCCGGGCGCCTTGATCCGTTTCGAGCCGCTCGACCTGTCGGACCTCGCTTCGGTCGCCGCCTTTTCGCAGCGGATGCGCGGCGATCGAGGGAGCCTGGACATCCTCGTCAACAATGCGGGCGTCATGGGGCGGAAAAATCGCGAAGTTAGCGCCGATGGGTTCGAACGGGTCTTTGCCACGAACACGCTCGGTCATTTCGCATTGACCGCCCGGCTGATGCCGCTGTTGCGCGCGGGCAAAGCGCCGCGCGTCGTCTGGGTTTCCAGCAGTCGCGCGTTCATGGGCGCAATCGATTTCGCCGACCTGCAACTGGTCAGGAACTATCACTATGGCGCGGCTTACGACAACAGCAAGCTCGCCAACCTGTTGCTTGCGTTCGAGATGCAGCGACGCGGCGTGGCGGAAGGGTGGGGCATCGCGACCATCGCGGCCCATCCCGGCATCGCCCGAACCAATCTGGTGCCGGATGGCCCCGGCCCGGACAGTCTGGAGGGGCGCAATCATCGCTACATGCCGTTCCTGTTCCAGCCGCCCGCGCAAGGGGCCTTGCCGACCCTGTATGCGGCAACCTCGCCACAAGCGGCGGCGGGCGGATATTATGGCCCGAACGGGTTTCTGGGGCTGGGCGGACTGCCCGGCTGGGCCGGCATCCCGGAACAGGCCGACGAACGGCAACTCGCCGCAAGGCTGTGGGCCACGCTTGATGACCTTGGCGGCGTGACATTCGGCCCGATGGGTTGATGCCGCCATGCCCGCCGTCCTGCGATCCACGCGACGACTGCCTCACTTCGCCTGTCTCACGTCAAATGACCCGCCGGCCTGCGCGACCAGCGACGCGCCCGGTGGTCGCGAATATCCAAAACAAAGGACCACAGATGCGTATTCTTCTGCCGATCACCCTGGCCTGCGGCATGGCCCTGCCATACACGGCCGCCGATGCCCAGCAGGCGCCTTCGGACGGCGCTCCCCACGGGATGGTCGCTGTCGGCGTGGGTGCGGTCCCCGAATATGACGGCGCCGATGATGTTCGGGTGCTGCCCTTCGTCATGGGTGAAGTGACCATCGGTCGAACGGCGGTGCAATTGCGCGGACAGGGTTTGCGGGTCGATCTTGCCGCCGACCCGCGCCTTGCGATCGGGCCGGTGGTGGGCGCGCGCCTGCCGCGTGATGATGCGAATGGGGCGGTGGGGCTCCTGCCCGAAATCGGCACCGCGATCGAGGCGGGCGGTTTCGTCGGCTATCGGTTCGGCGGTGGTCAATATGGGCAAGGGGCGCTTCAGGTCGAACTGTCGCTGGTGCATGACGTGTCGGATACGCATGACGGCTTGCTCGCCACCCTCGGCACCAGCTACGCGGCGGTTCGCACCCCCGACTTCTTCGTTTCGCTCGATGCACAGACGACCTGGGCGAGCGCGGATTATACGCGCACCTATTTCGGGATCGACGCCGCCGCCGCGACCGCCAGCGGCTTGCCCGCATATCGCCCCGGTTCGGGTTTCAAGGATCTGGGTGCGGGCGTGACGGCCGGCTACTGGTTCAGCCGCCGCTTCGGCGTGATCGGGCGTGCCGGTGCGAGCTATCTCGTCGGCGATGCGGCGGAAAGTCCTGTCACCGACGAGGGACGCCGTTGGCAGCCGGCTGGCGGACTTGGACTGTCATACCGGTTCTAGTGGCGGGCATCGGAAACGCGTCCTGACCGGGGCTTGCTGACCGGGGCTTGTCCGGCCCCCGCCGCTTTTTCCGATCCAGTCGGTCCGATGCGGGACAAGGCGGCCCGCACATCGGGGCGGATGCCGGACCGGCAAGGTGGCGGGCGTTGGCTCGCCACCTCCCGATCGGATATTCCGGTCGTCTGTGGCCGATCAACTCAACGCCGTTCCTCGTGCAGGTTGAGCATGGCGTCCATCAGGTTCTCCTCCGAACTCGACATCACGCCCAGCACTTCGGCTTCATCACATCCTTCGGCCGCGAGATAGGCGTGACCCATGCTCGAATCGATATAGAGCGATTGCCCCGCCTCAAGCGTGACCGGATCGTAGAATTCGGTCTGCACGACCACCTTGCCCCTCAGCACATAGATGAATTCCTCGCCCGAATGATGGACCAGATCGCCGAACTGTTCGGCCGATCGTGCCCTGATCTTGGTGAGCACGGGGATCATCCGTTTCCGGCGAAGCTCGGTGCAGAGATAGTAATAGTCGTAGTTGGGCGTTTCGACGCGAACCGATCGCGATATATCGCCCAGGCTTCGACGCGCCGTCACTGGCGCGCCCGTATCACCGGCATTTTCGGCGAACAATTCGGACATCCGCATTCCCAGCCGCTGCGCCAGTGACTGGAGTTTGTCATAGCTCAGGGTCAGGCGGTCGTGCTCGACCTTGGATAGTGTCGATACCGGAATACCGCTCTTTTCGCTCATCTGTTTGAGCGTCCACCCCTCTCGGCTTCGGAGCGCCCGCAACAGGGTGCCCAGGGTGGACCGTTCAGCGGACATGTGCATTTTCTCCAGGCCATTGACGCATTCTCCAATCAGGATAACACTGTCCCAGTCGGAGCGATACTTCTCGCATGGTATCGGGTCGAAACGACGGGAGCAATCACGGGGAGCGACGAGATGCGGTGGAGACCAATATTGGCGGCGGCGCTGATGCTGTTCACGGGCGGCGCGAGCGCGCAGTCGCCCTCGGTTCTCCAGCCGCCGCTTTCTCCGCCCGCGACCATTTCAGCCGAAACGCCAGTTGTCCCCATCGGGCAGCAGCGTCTGACCGATACCGACCTCAATGCCTGGCTCGACGGTTACATGCCCTATGCGCTGCATTCGGGGGACCTTGCCGGCGCGGTGGTCTATGTCGTTCGGGACGGACGCATCGTCGCTGGCCGTGGATATGGCTATGCCGACATCGCCAGGCGCATTCCCGTCGATCCCGAACGCACGCTGTTTCGTCCGGGGTCGGTATCGAAGCTCGTCACCTGGACCGCGGTGATGCAACAGGTTGAGGCGGGCCGCATCGACCTCGACGCCGATATCGGCCGCTATCTCGATTTTCCGCTGCCTGGGCGTGCTGACGGGCCGATCACGATGCGCCACCTGATGACGCACACGGCTGGCTTCGAAGAAGCGATCAAGGACTTGATCGGCGACGATCCGGCCGCCGTGCCGCCGTTCGACGCTTATCTGAAGCGGTGGGTGCCGCGCCGCATTTTCAAGGCGGGAACGACGCCCGCCTATTCCAACTGGGGCACCGCGCTCGCGGCCTATATCGTCCAGCGCGTGTCCGGCATTCCATTCGACGATTATGTCGAGCAGCGGATCTTCGCGCCGATCGGCATGAATACCGCCAGCTTTCGCCAGC
>NZ_DATJLI010000140.1:0-11685 GCF_035490575.1 Sphingomonas sp.
GTTTCGACCGGATCGCCGCCGATGCCGGCGCCGCGCACCGGCGGCTGTTCGGGCGAGTGTCGATCGACCTTGGCCGCACCGCCGCCGCCGACCAGCCGACCGATGGGCGCATCGCCGCATCGCAGACCGCAGACGATCCGGCGCTGGCGGCGCTGTATTTCCAATATGCCCGCTACCTGCTGATCGCCTGTTCGCAGCCCGGCGGTCAGCCCGCGACGCTTCAGGGGCTGTGGAACGACAGCCTCGACCCGCCCTGGCAGTCGAAATACACGATCAACATCAATACCGAGATGAATTACTGGCCCGCTTATTCGGCCAACCTGTCCGAATGCGCCGCGCCCTTGGTCCAGATGGTGCGCGAACTGGCGGAGACGGGCGCACGCACCGCCCGCGAAATGTATGGCGCGCGCGGATGGGTGACGCATCACAACACCGACCTGTGGCGCGCGACCGCGCCGATCGACGGCGCATCATGGGGCATGTGGCCGACGGGCGGCGCGTGGTTGTGCACGCATTTGTGGGAGCATTACGACTATAGCCGGGACGCCGCGTTCCTGGCGTCGGTCTATCCGGTGATGGCGGGGGCGGCGCGCTTTTTCCTCGATACGCTGCAACGCGATCCGCGCACCGGCTTTCTGGTCACCAATCCGTCGATCAGCCCCGAAAACCAGCACGGGCATGGCGGCGCGCTGTGCGCCGGGCCGACGATGGACATGGCGATCCTGCGCGACCTGTTCGACCAGACGGCGATGGCGGCGACGTTGCTGGATACCGACGCGGACATGGTGGCCGAACTGCGCGCGGCGCGCGAACGGCTGGCCCCCTACAAAATCAGCCGCCGCGGCGAGTTGCGGGAATGGCAGCAGGACTGGGACGCCGACGCCCCCGAACAGGATCATCGCCACGTCTCGCACTTGTATGGCGTCTATCCCGCGCACCAGATTTCGCTGGAGGACACACCCGAACTGGCCGCTGCCGCCAAACGCACGCTCGACATTCGCGGCGACCGGGCGACGGGGTGGGCAACGGCGTGGCGCATCAACCTGTGGGCGCGGCTGGGCGACGGCGACCGCGCGCACGGCATCCTGAACTTCCTGCTGGGACCCGATCGCACCTATCCCAACATGTTCGACGCGCACCCGCCCTTTCAGATCGACGGCAATTTCGGTGGCGCGGCGGGCGTGATCGAAATGCTGATGCACAGCCATGGCGACCGCATCGACCTGCTCCCCGCGCTGCCCCGCGCCTGGCCGACCGGGCGGATCACGGGCCTGCGCGCGCGCGGCGCCTGCACTATCGACCTGTCATGGAGCGGAGGCCAGATCGAAGAAGTCGTGCTGCGGCCCGAACGGGACGGCGACCGGACGATCCGCGCGCATGGCCGCGCGGTTCAGGTCGCGTTGAAGGCCGGACAGCCCTTGACGCTGCGGCGCGCGGCCTTCAGCCGTGGGTGAACGCCGCCGGAAAAGGATTGCCCCGCTTATGCCACGCCCGACCGCCACCCGCGCGACCCTGCTCGCCATTGCCGCGCTGGCGCTGTCGGCGGCCGCGCCCGCGCAACAGGTGGCCGATACGCCCGCCACACCCTATGCCCGCGCCATCGCGGCGGGATACAAGGCGGCGATGCTGTGCAGCGGCATGTTCAACGCAGGTCGCACGCAGGCGCAGGTCGAACGCGATGAGCTGGCGGGCATCTATCCCGAATACCAGCCGCTGATCGCTGATTTGCCCGCGACGATCGACCGGGTGGGCGGGCAAGTCAGCGTGGCGTTCGACGGCAAGTTGCCGCCGCGCGTCTCCACCTTTGCCGCGGGTCAGGGGTGCCGCAGCGAGCCGATCGGCAGCACCCCCGCCCTCGGCACCGCCGTGCCGCCCGTTCGCGGCGCCGATCCGCGCGCGTGGCCGATGGGCGATGCCGGGATCGCCCCGCGCCCGTCGCGCGCGCTGTCAAGCACCATCGACCGCGCCTTTTCGGGCGGGTTCGGCGAACAGGCGAAAACGACCGGCGTCGTCATCCTGCGCGACGGGCGCGTTGTCGGCGAACATTATGGCGATGGCTGGGGACCCTTCGTGTCGAACCGCACCTGGTCGGTCGCCAAGAGCATCGCGGGCACGCTGATCGGCATGGCGGTAATGGACGGCGCCGTCACGACCGACGCGCCCGCGCGCATCGCCGCATGGCGCCAGCCGGGCGATCCGCGCGCCGCCATCCGCCTCGACCAGTTGCTCCGCATGGCCAGCGGTCTGCACAGCGACCATGCGGGTAACCGCACCGACGCCATTTATTTCGGCGGCACCGCCGTCGATGAGCAGGCAACCGGCTGGCCGCTGGAGGCCGCGCCCGGCAGTCGTTTTCGCTATGCCAATAACGACACGCTGCTGGCAGTCCGGTCGCTCAGGGAAGCGATGGGCGATGCCGCCTATCGGGCCTTTCCCCGCAACCGGCTGTTCGATCCGCTCGGCATGACCCACACCGTCGCCGAACAGGATTGGCGCGGCAATTTCATCCTGTCGAGCCAGGTGTGGTCGACCGCGCGCGACCTTGCCCGGCTGGGACAACTCTGGCTGGATGACGGCATGTGGCAGGGCAAGCGGCTGTTGCCCGAAGGCTGGGTGCGATACATGACCACACCCGCCGGGCCGCAACCCGCGACGGGAGCGGGTTATGGCGCGACATTGTGGCTGTTCGGCGCCGAACAGAACCTGCCCGAAGGCAGCTTCGCCGCGCAGGGCAATCGCGGGCAATATGTCATGGTCGTGCCGTCAAAACGGCTCGTCGTCGTGCGGCGCGGTGAGGACGGCGTGGGCAACCGGTTCGACATCGCCGCCTTTACCCGCGCGGTCATCGACGCCGAATGATCGCACGCGGCCGCTTCGGCCATTTCGTTGCGATCGACTGGTCGGGGGCAGTGGGTCCGCGGCAAAAGGGGATAGCGGTTGCAAGCTGCACCGCCGGCGACGATGTTCCCTTGCTGGTGCGGCCCGGCCATGTCTGGTCCCGCGGCGATGTGCTTCACTGGCTGACGCATGAACTGCCCGGTGACGCCGTCGTCGGGCTGGACCTTGGCCCCGCGTTGCCCTTTGTCGATTGCGACGCGTATTTTCCCGGCTGGGCCGACAGTCCCGCCGATGCCAAGGCACTATGGGCGCTGGTCGAGCATCTGTGCGATAGCGACGCGCATCTGGGCGCAAGCGGCTTTGTCGATCACTCCGAAATCGCCCGTCATCTGCGCCGCCATGGCGGGCGCAAGGGCGAGCATTTCACCGGTCGCGGCCGATTGCGCGCGACCGAGGTGGCACAGCGCGAACAGGGGCTGAACCCCTATAGCAACCTCAATCTCGTCGGCGCGGCGCAGGTCGGCAAGTCCAGCTTCACCGGGATGCGCGTGCTGCACCGCTTGAACGGGCGCATGCCCGTCTGGCCGTTCGATCCGCTGCCGCCAGCGGGCCCGGTGCTGGTGGAAATCTATACCGCGCTGGCCGCGCTGGCGGCGGGCCGAGCCAAAGGACGTGCCAAAATGCGGACATGGGACGCGCTGAACGACGCGCTGCTGGCACTCGGCAGCCGCCCCGCGCCCGTCGACGGGCCGGTCGACGACCATAAAAGCGATGCGATCCTGACCGCCGCATGGCTGCGCGTCGCCGCGCATCGCCCCGAATTATGGGCGCCGCCCGCGCTGACCCACGAAATTGCACGCACCGAAGGCTGGACCTTCGGCGTGACCTGACGCAAAGACGCATTCGCCGTGCCGGCTTAGCTCAGTTGGTAGAGCACCTGATTTGTAATCAGGGGGTCGCGGGTTCGATCCCTGCAGCCGGCACCATCGTCCTTTAAGGTCGCACGGGTTATTGCGGCGTCGGCAATGGCGGCCCGCAACGACTTCGGTCGCCCGCCTGGCAGGCCGCGACATCGCGTTCCCATTTGCGTCGCGCCGCGCGGGCGGCTTCGGCCTGCGCTTCGTAATCAGCCATCGCCGCCGCGTGCGCCGCGCTTGCCTCGCGATATCGGGCCAGCCGGTCGCGCTCCGCCTGCTTTTCGGCCTGTATCCGGTCCAGTTGCTGGCGGGCAGCGGCCAGTTGTCGGGCATTCGCCTCACGCAGCCGGATCGCCTCGATCGCGGCAATCGCGCGCGCTGTCGCGCCGGCGTCCAGCCCGGCATCCATCATGTCGGCAGGAATCGAACCAGAGTCCCCATCGATATCGAACGAACGCGCCTCCTCGATGCTTGGCAGGTCGAGCACGAGGCCGTCCGACGTTTTGTCCACCGGCGGTTCCTCTGTCGCAGGATCGGGCGCGACGGCTTCGGGTGGCGGCGCGATCGGCTCCGGCTGCGACGGGGGGATGTCGACGGTGCGAATACGGCCCGGCTCGACCTGAGCCATGCTGGCGCTAGCCGAGAACAGGAGCAACAGGGCGATTTGCGAGCGACGAACCATCCCGCACGCGTAACCGGGGCAAGCTGTCGACGCAATGAACCACCCTTGCATGGCCGGGCGCAGCGCCTGCGCCCCGACGGAATGCTTGCGATCGGGCGTCAGTGGGATATGCTCCCCTCGCTTCAACGCAGCGATGATAGCGGCGACAAGCGGGAGAGATCGAATGGCATATCGGTTCTGCATGGCGCTGGCCGCGTCGATGCTGGTGGCGGGCGCGGCTCAGGCACAAACGGCGGTCGGTTCGGGCGGGTTGAGCGACCCGTCGCTGGGCGACGACACCTCGCGCACGGTCAATAACGATCGCAATCAGCAGTTCGCGCTCGACAATATCCGGGACGAAGTTGATTCGGCCAAGCGCGCGCCAAAGGACCCGATCCCCTCGACACGCGCGTCGCGACGCCGCGCCAACCAAATCGTCGCCGCGACCCCGGCCGATTTCATGGTCGGCGCCGTCGTGAACGACTCGACGGGCGTTCCGCTGGGCACGATCGAGGCGATCAAGCCCGAAGGGGTGCAACTGCTGTCCGGGTCGTCGCGGGCCATGGTGCCCGCCGACGTGTTCGGCAAAAAGGGCGAGCAGTTGTTGCTGAACGTCACCAAGGCCGAATTTGACAAGCAGACCGGCGGAGCACAATGATTTTGAAACCGCTGCTGCTGGCGCCCCTCGCCTGTCTGACGATCGCCGCCGCGGCACCGGCGCAGGATGCGCTCGATCCTCAAGCGGCGTTTTACGAGCTTCGCATCTATTATCCCGCGCCGGGCAAGCTGGCAGCGCTGAACAAGCGTTTCCGCGAACACACGCTGGCGCTGTTCGCACGGCACGGGATGAAAAACGTCGCTTACTGGAACGAGCAGCCGACTGAGGCAGCGCCGGAGGGTCGGATCGTCTATGTCCTCGCCTATCCCGACCGCGCGGCGCGCGAGCGAAGCTGGAAGGCGTTTGGCAACGACCCGGAATGGCGCGCCGTCGCCGCCGCGTCGGAGGCCGATGGCAAGCTGGTGGCAAAGGTCGACAGCGTGTTCATGACGATGGCCGATTACTCGCCGCCATTGACGCTGCAGCGCTGATCGCGGGTCAGTTGGTCGGCGCGCGGCGGCGATAGCTCAACGCCTCTGCGACATGCATCCGGCCGATGGTCGGTGCGCCGCCCAGGTCGGCGATGGTGCGCGCCACGCGCAGCACGCGGGTATAGCCGCGCGCCGACATGCGCGTCGCCTCCGCCGCTTGGGCCAGCAGCGCGCGGCCCGGCTCGTCGGGCGTGCAATGCGCGTCCAGCAACGCGCCTTCCGCCTCCGCATTGCTGCGCGCGGGGGTGCCGTCATAGCGCCGGGTCTGCACCGCGCGCGCTTCGGCCACGCGCGCGCCCACTTCGGCCGAACCCTCGGCAGGGGCGGGCTGGATCAGGTCGGCGGCAGTGACGGGCTGCACCTCGACATGCAGGTCGATGCGGTCGAGCAGCGGGCCGGACACCTTGGCCTGATAATCCGCCGCGCATTTGGGCGCACGGGCGCAGGCGAGCGCCGGGTCGCCCAGATGGCCGCACCGGCACGGATTCATCGCCGCGATCAACTGAACCCGCGCCGGGAAGGTAACATGGGCATTGGCGCGTGCGACGCTGACCGTTCCGCTTTCCAGCGGCTGGCGCAGCGAATCGAGCACCGCGCGCTGAAACTCGGGCAGTTCGTCGAGGAACAGCACGCCCAGATGCGCCAGGCTGACCTCCCCCGGCTTCACGCGCAGTCCGCCACCGGTCAGCGCCGCCATCGATGCGGAATGGTGTGGGCTGCGGAACGGGCGGGTGCGCGTCAGGCGACCATTGGCCAGCGTTCCCGCAACCGACTGGACCATCGACACCTCCAGCGCCTCGGCCGCGCTCAGCGGCGGGAGGATGCCGGGCAGGCACGCGGCCATCAGCGACTTGCCCGCTCCCGGCGGCCCGACGAACAACAGGTTGTGTCCGCCCGCCGCCGCGATCTCAAGCGCACGCCTGGCGGTTTCCTGTCCCTTGACCTGGCGCAGGTCGGGACCGCGGGCGGCATCCTCCACCGCGCCGGGGACGGGCGCGGGCAGCAGCGCGGTGCCCTTCAGGTGATTGAGCAGGTCGATCAGATTGTCGGCGGCGACCACTTCGATCCCGCCGGCCCACGCCGCCTCCGCCCCTTGCGATGCAGGACAGATCAGCCCCTTGCCGATGGCGGCGGCGTGCATCGCCGCCAGCAGGACGCCGGGCGACGGCGCGATGCGTCCGTCCAGCCCCAGTTCGCCGACGACGACATAATCAGCCAGCGTCTCGACATCGACAACGCCCATCGCGCCCAGCAGCGCCAGCGCCACGGGCAGGTCGTAATGCGATCCTTCCTTGGGCAGATCGGCGGGCGACAGGTTGACGGTGATTCGCTTGGGCGGCAGCGCCAGGCCGATCGCGGCGACCGCCCCGCGCACGCGCTCACGGCTTTCGCCTACGGCCTTGTCGGCCAGCCCGACCATGACAAAGGCCGGGACACCCGCGACCAGATTGCACTGGACCTCGACCCCGCGCGCCTCAAGCCCCAGATACGCCACCGTCGATACGATCGCGACCAAATCCCGCCCCCTTGTTGCCGCCCGGCAACTGCTTAGCAGCGCGGACGGCGATTGGAACGGGGCGGCCGCAATTGACTCGAGTCGCGTCGCAGCGTAAGGGCGCTCCCCTGTGATGGCCGTCTTCGGGCGGCCCTTTTTCGTTATGCCTAGGGAATGAACGATGAAGCGGACTTTTCAGCCGAGCAATCTGGTGCGTGCGCGCCGGCACGGCTTCTTCGCGCGGATGGCGACGGCGGCGGGCCGCAAGGTGATCCGTGCGCGTCGCGCGCGCGGTCGCAAGAAGCTGAGCGCCTGAAACGCCTGACCGAACGCCGCGATTATCTTGCGGCGAACGGCGGTAAGCGCGCGCCGATGCCGGGTTTCGTCCTGCAGGCACGCGATCGCGGCGACGGCGACGTTGCCAAGCGAATCGGCATCACCGTGTCAAAAAAGGTCGGAAACGCCGTCATCCGCAACCGGATGAAGCGGCGTTTTCGCGCTTTGGCGCGTGAAGTGCTGCCCGAACATGGGCTGGCGGGGCACGATCATGTGCTGATCGGCCGTGCTTCGGGGATCGAGCGTCCCTATGACGAACTGGTGCGCGACCTGAAAAAGGCGCTGGGCCGGGTGGCCAGGCGCCCGTGATCGCGCGCGTGCTGATCCTGGTCGCGCGGGGCTGGCAGATCGGCCCCTCGCGCATTCTGCCTCCGACCTGTCGCTATGCGCCGTCCTGTTCGGCCTATGCAATCGAGGCACTTCGCCGCTATGGCGCGGTGAAGGGCGGCTGGCTCGCGCTCAGGCGCATCGGGCGTTGCCATCCATGGGGCGGCTGCGGATATGATCCGGTGCCCTGACCAGGGGCGGGCGCCCAACCCATACGGGGACGAGGTTTCGGTGAAGCAAGACGGCAAGAATTTCATCCTGTTCGCGGCACTGGCGGCGCTGATCCTGTTCGGCTGGCCGGTGGTGGCGGGCTATCTCTTCCCCACCGCCAATCCGCCGGTGACTAGAATCGAGGGTGGCGAGACCAAGGTGGTCGCCAACCCTGAGGCCGATCCCACCGCCGACGCGCCGACCCAGGTGCGCGACCGGGCGCAGGTGATCGCCGAAACCCCGCGCGTGCGGATCGATACGCCGGAACTGGCCGGGTCGATCAACCTCAAGGGCGCGCGCCTCGATGACCTGGTGCTCAAGCGCTATGACGAGACGGTCGCCGATAATTCGCCGCCGATCCGCCTGTTGTCGCCGGCGGGGGCGGCCGATGCCTATTTCGCCGGGTTCGGCTGGCAGGGCGCGGGCGCCCCCGATGCCAATACCGTGTGGCAGGCCACCGGCGACGTGCTGGCGCCGGGGCGTCCGGTCACGCTGGACACGGCGACGGCGGCAGGTCTGCGATTCCGTATCAAGCTGTCGATCGACGAGAATTACATGTTCACCGCCGAACAATCGGTGGCGAATGCGGGCGGCGCGCCGGTCGCGCTCAAGCCCTATAACTATGTGCTGCGCCGCGGTCGCTCAGCCGATCAGGACCAGTGGGTCGCGCATGTCGGCCCGATGGCCGTTCGCGACGGCAGCGCCGTCTATGTCGACTGGGACGAAGTGGGGGAGAGCGAGCATCGCTATCCCACCACCGGCGGCTGGGCGGGCTTTACCGACCATTACTGGCTGACGGCTTTGGTCCCCGATCAAAAAGCGCCGGTCGAACTGCAACTGCGCCAGCGCCCTGGCGACCTGTTCGGCGCGGAAGCGACCTGGCGCGATGCCGTGACGCTCAATCGCGGTCAGTCGGTGACGCAGACGACGCGCCTGTTCGCGGGCGCCAAGGAAGTCGACCTGATCGACCGTTACGAGGGCGAACTGGGCATCGTCCAGTTCGACAAGGCGATCGACTGGGGCTGGTTCCGCATCATCGAAAAGCCGATTTTCTACTATCTCGACTGGCTGTTCAAACTGGTCGGCAATTTCGGCGTCGCGATCATGCTGCTGACGCTGACGATCCGCCTGCTGCTGTTCCCCATCGCGCAGAAACAGTTCGCGTCGATGGCGGGGATGCGCGCGCTGCAGCCCAAGATGAAGGCGTTGCAGGCCAAGCACAAGGACGACAAGCCGCGCCTTCAGCAGGAGATGATGCAGCTCTACAAGACCGAAAAGGTCAATCCGCTGGCCGGATGCCTGCCCATGCTGTTGCAGGTGCCGATCATGTTCGCGCTGTATAAAGTGCTGATCCTGACGATCGAGATGCGGCACCAGCCCTTCATCCTGTGGATTCGTGACTTGTCGGCGCCCGACCCGCTGACGCCGCTCAACCTGTTCGGCCTGCTGCCCTTCACGCCCCCGGCATTCATCGCGATCGGCGTGTTCCCGATCCTGCTGGGCATTTCCATGTGGGCGCAGTTCAAGCTCAATCCCGCGCCGATGGACGAAATGCAAAAGCAGATGTTCGCGATCATGCCGTGGATGCTGATGTTCATCATGGCACCGTTCGCCGTCGGGCTTCAGGTCTACTGGATCACGTCGAACGTCCTGACCATGGCGCAGCAATGGTGGCTGTATCGCCAGCACCCCGCGCTCAAGACCGCGCCCGCCAAGTGAACCCAGTCTTTGACGATGTGCTGGTGGAAGATGCGCGACGGCTATTCGCCGGGCCGGTTTCGTTCCTGAAATCGGCGCCCGAACTGCGCTTCATCCCCGATCCGGTCGCGCCCGAAATCGCGGTTGCGGGCCGGTCGAATGTGGGCAAATCGTCGCTGCTCAATGCGCTGACCAATCGCAATGGGCTTGCCCGCACATCGAACACGCCGGGCCGGACGCAGGAGCTGAACTTCTTCGAAGTCGGCGAACCGCTGGCGTTCAGGCTGGTCGACATGCCCGGCTATGGCTTTGCCAAGGCGCCCAAGGACATGGTCCGCAAGTGGCGCTATCTGGTGAACGATTATCTGCGCGGGCGACAGGCGCTGAAGCGCGCGCTGGTGCTGATCGATTGTCGCCACGGCATCAAGGATGTCGATCGCGAGATCCTGAAGATGCTCGACGATGCCGCCGTCAGCTATCGCATCGTGCTGACCAAGGCCGACAAGGTAAAGGCCAGCGAACTGGCCGAGGTTCACGCCCGCACCGAGGAGGAAGCGCGCAAACGGCCCGCCGCGCATCCCGGCATCCTCGTCACCTCCAGCGAAAAGGGCATGGGCCTGCCCGAACTGCGCGCCGCGGTGCTCGAAGCGATCGGCTGACGGACATTCTCAGCTACCCTTGCGTTGAACCGCCAAGGAGACGCGCGATGACCGATCGAAACCCCGCCGATACCCGCACCACGCCGGATGAAGACCGCGAACCCGAAGGCGGCCGCCCGCAGGAACGCCCCGAAGATCGCCCCAATGTCGGCAGCACCACGCCCGAGGATTATCCCGCCGACGACCGTGCCGAGGGTCAGAAATAGGCGCCAATCGCCGTTCGGCACCGACGCAATCAAAATGGTGCGGGCGGTCGGACTCGAACCGACATGGATTGCTCCGGCGGATTTTGAATCCGCTGCGTCTACCATTTCGCCACGCCCGCAACGGCAATAGCCCGGCGCCATTATCCTACCTTTTCACGAAGCGCCAGTGTCGGCTTCGATCCGCCCGTCAGCGACGGTCAACCGCACCGCCTCGCCCGCCAGTTCGGCGAACAGCGCGGGTTCGGTGCCCGTCATCCACACCTGCCCCTTGCCCGCCAGCCGTTCGAACAGCGCCGCTCGCCGCACGGGGTCGAGATGCGCGGCGACCTCGTCGAGCAGCAGGACCGGCGGATGCGGCATCGTCGCGGCGACCAGATCGGCATGGGCCAGCACGATCGACAGCAGCAGCGCCTTTTGCTCGCCGGTCGAACACAGCGCCGCCGCCTGATCCTTGGCGCGGTGCGTGACCGACAGGTCGGCACGGTGCGGCCCGGCCAGCGTGCGGCCCGCCGCGGCATCGCGCGCCCTGCCCTGCGCCAGTTCGCGCGCCAGCGATCCGCCTTCGCCCACAAATCCCTCCAGCACCAGCGCCGGCCGCGCGAATGGCCCGTCCTCGGTGTGATCGAGCAGCGCCGACAGCGCCGCCACCGTGCGCCGTCGCGCGCCGTCCAGCGCAATGCCATGTTCGACCATCCGCGCTTCGATCGCGGTCAGCCATTGCGGGTCGGCGGGCGCGTCATCGGCCAGCAGGCGATTGCGTTCGCGCATTGCCGATTCGTATCGCGTGGCGTGCGTCGCATGGCCCGGCTCCAGCGCCAGCGTCAGCCGGTCGAGGAACCGGCGACGCTCGCTGGCGGGTTCGGTGAACAGCCGGTCCATTGCCGGGGTCAGCCACAACACGGCCAGCCATTCCGCCAGCGCGGTCGCGGGTGCTGCCGCGCCGTTGACGCGCACCAGCCGCCGGTCGGGTGCCTGTGGCTGCACGCCCGTTCCCAGCGTCGCATCGCCGATCAGCGTGCCCGCCACGCCGAACCCGCCGGGTCCCCCCTGCCGCGCCATTGCGGCAAAGGGCGCGCGGCGCAGGCCGCGGCCGGGCGCCAGCAGCGATACGGCTTCCAGAATGTTGGTCTTGCCCGCCCCGTTTTCGCCCGTCAGCGCGACGAAACCGGGGCCGGGTTCGATCACCGCGTCACGGTGGTTGCGAAAATCGCTGAGCGCGAGGCGGACGAGCATGCGCCCCCCATAAGGG
>NZ_DATJLI010000141.1:0-13235 GCF_035490575.1 Sphingomonas sp.
CGGAGCCGATTTATCGAAGCGACGAGACGAGTCCCCGAAACGTCATTTAGCGGCTTGCGTGTCGCGGCAAATGCCCACAATCTATGGGGGTAGCGTCAGGGGGCTGACACAATAGCTGGTGTTCTTTGACCCGCGACCCCATATTGCGGGGGACACCGGATCGGCCCCTTCATCAATGGCGTGATCGCTTTTTGTTCTCGCGCGCAGCGTGTCGGATGGATACCATCCACCGTCTGCCCGAGTCGAACGAATGAGGAACGGGCAGTCATGGATTTCAGGGACGACGCGAAAATGAACGACATGGCCGATCTTGCCGAAGCACCCGTGGCCGACGCTGCCACGCCCGCCCGCGCGGCCCGCGATTCCAAGACGATCGACCCGCAACTGCACGCGGTCGAGGTCGATCATGGCCGTGACGCGCTGCTGACCGAGTTCGGCAAGGAAACGCTCAAGGACCGCTATCTGCTGCCCGGCGAATCCTATCAGGACCTGTTCGTGCGCGTCGCCTCGGCCTATGCCGACGATGCCGCCCATGCCCAGCGGCTGTATGATTACATCTCGAAGCTGTGGTTCATGCCCGCCACCCCAGTGCTGTCGAATGGCGGCACGGGGCGCGGCCTGCCGATTTCGTGCTATCTCAATTCGGTGCCCGACAGCCTTGAGGGCATTGTCGCGACCTGGAACGAGAATGTGTGGCTGGCCTCGCGCGGGGGCGGCATCGGCACTTATTGGGGCAGCGTGCGCGGCATTGGCGAGCCGGTCGGCCTGAACGGCAAGACCAGCGGCATCATCCCGTTCGTGCGCGTCATGGATTCACTGACGCTGGCGATTTCGCAAGGGTCGCTGCGGCGCGGTTCGGCCGCTTGCTATCTCGACATCTCGCACCCCGAGATCGAGGAGTTCCTCGAAATCCGTAAGCCCTCGGGCGATTTCAACCGCAAGGCGCTGAACCTGCACCACGGCGTGCTGATCCCCGACGCTTTCATGGAGGCGGTGCGCGCGGGCGACGAATGGCAGCTGAAAAGCCCCAAGGACGGATCGGTGCGCGGCACGGTCGATGCGCGCGCGCTGTTCCAGAAGCTGGTCGAGACACGACTGGCGACGGGCGAGCCGTATATCGTGTTCAGCGACCATGTGAACTCGACCATGCCCCGGCACCACCGCGAGCTGGGGCTGAAGGTTTCGACCTCGAACCTGTGCAGCGAGATTACGTTGCCGACCGGCACCGATCATCTGGGCAATGATCGCACGGCGGTATGCTGCCTGTCCTCGCTCAATCTTGAGACATGGGACGAGTGGAAGGACGACAAGGTCTTTATCGAGGACGTGATGCGTTTCCTCGACAATGTCCTGACCGATTATATCGACCGTGCGCCCGATGAAATGGCCCGCGCCCGTTATTCGGCGATGCGCGAGCGGTCGGTGGGGCTGGGTGTGATGGGCTTCCACAGCTTCCTTCAGGCGCGCGGGCTGCCGTTCGAAGGGGCGATGGCCAAGTCGTGGAACCTTCGCATCTTCAAGCACATCAACGCGCAGGTGAACGAAGCGTCGATGCAGCTTGCGGTCGAACGTGGGCCGTGCCCCGATGCTGCCGATGTCGGCGTGATGGAGCGGTTTTCATGCAAGATGGCGATCGCGCCCACCGCGTCGATCAGTATCATCTGTGGCGGCACCAGCGCGTGCATCGAACCGATCCCGGCCAATATCTATACGCACAAGACGCTGTCGGGCAGCTTCGCGGTCAAGAATCCCTATCTTGAGAAGCTGTTGAACGAAAAGTCCAAGAACTCCGATGCGGTGTGGAACACGATCCTGGAGAAGGGCGGTTCGGTCCAGCATCTCGATTTCCTCAGTCAGGAGGAAAAGGATTGCTACAAGACCAGCTTCGAGATCGATCAGCGCTGGGTGCTGGAACTGGCCGGCGACCGCGCGCCCTATATCGATCAGGCGCAGTCGCTGAACCTGTTCATTCCCGCCGATGTGGAAAAGTGGGATCTGCTGATGCTGCACTTCCGCGCATGGGAATTGGGCATCAAGTCGCTCTACTATCTGCGCTCCAAATCGGTGCAGCGCGCCGGGTTCGCGGGCGGCGTGGAAGCCGACAACACGATCGAGAAGCCGACCTTCGATTTGGGCGAGAGCACCGATTATGACGAGTGCCTGGCCTGTCAGTAAGCGGGCGGCTTCGGATTGCGGAAGCAATCCGAAGACTCGTCACGGCGGCCGGCGGGCCGGCTATGCTGGCACGTCCGACGGCGTGGCCCTCCAGCGCAAACCGCCGGCCCGCACGTTGCGGACCGGCGCTTCGCTCAAGTCGTCGGGCAAAGGGTCAGAGCGGTTCGCCGCCCTCTTCTTCCTCGAACGTCACCGCCACATCGGCATTGGCCGACAGGCGGACCTGATCGCCCTCGACCTCGGCGACGAGGCCGCCCGGAATGAAATGGTGATGATCGGTATGCAGTCCGTCTCCGGCCCCCTCGATATCGGCGCCCGAGTCCTTCCTGGTCAGCTTGATTCGGTCCCCTTCGACCCCGTCGACGGTGCCGATATGCACGCCATCGGCGCCGATCACTTCCATATGCTCGCGAATGTTGCTGAGGTCGGCCATGTCGTCTCTCCAATGATGGTCGCGGGTCCAACGCTTGCGACGCACAGAGGATGCGCCGCGCCGGTGACGGCGGCATGACCGCCGCCTTTGCCATCCAGTTGTTCGTCGGGCTGGTCGCGATCGCGATCGGTGTGCCGATGCTGGCCGCGCCTGCACGCGTGGCCCGTGCCCTTGGCGCCGGGCCGGTCGCGCGCCAACACTATGGCCTGCGTATCGCGGGCATGATGCTGACCATGTTCGGCGTGCTGGTCGCGGGCTTTGCCGCGATCGTCGCCACTGCCCATATTTACTGATCCTGTCCGGAGTATCACCGATGTCGCTGACCGAAGCCCGCAAGCAGTATAAGCCGTTCGAATATCCCTGGGCCTATGATTACTGGAAGCGTCAGCAACAGCTTCACTGGCTGCCCGAAGAGGTGCCGCTGGGTGAGGATTGCCGCGACTGGGCGCAGAAGCTGTCGGAGCATGAGCGCAACCTGCTGACGCAGATCTTCCGCTTCTTCACCCAGGCCGATGTCGAGGTGCAGGATTGCTACCACGAGAAATATGGCCGCGTGTTCAAGCCGACCGAGGTCAAGATGATGCTGACCGCGTTCAGCAACATGGAAACGGTGCATATCGCGGCATACAGCCATCTGCTCGACACCATCGGGATGCCGGAAAGCGAATATGGCGCGTTCCTCGAATATGGCGAGTTGAAGGACAAGCACGATTATCTTCAGCAGTTCGGCGTCGATTCGGATGAGGATATCGCGCGCACGCTGGCGATGTTCGGCGGCTTTACCGAGGGGGTTCAGCTGTTCGCGTCGTTCGCGATGCTGATGAACTTCCCGCGCTTCAACAAGATGAAGGGCATGGGGCAGATCGTGTCATGGTCGGTGCGCGACGAAAGCCTGCATTGCGAAGGTATCATCCGCCTGTTCCATGCTTTCACCAAGGAGCGCGATTGCCTGACCAAGACGGTCAAGGACGATATCGCCGATGTGTGCCAGACAACGATCCGGCTGGAGGATGCGTTCATCGACCTGGCGTTCGAAATGGGTCCGGTGAACGGCATGACGGCCAAGGATATCAAGAAATATATCCGCTACATCGCCGACTGGCGTATGGGGCAATTGGGCCTGAAGCCGATCTACATGATCGACGAACATCCCATTCCCTGGCTGACCCCGCTGCTGAACGGCGTGGAGCACGCCAATTTCTTCGAAACGAGGGCCACCGAATATTCCAAGGGCGCGACGCGCGGCAACTGGAACGACGTCTGGTCGAGCTTCGACAAGCGCAAGAAGGTCGCCGGAACCGCGCCCGCGAACGAGGATGCCGATGCGCTGGGGGACATGTTCACCGCATCGGGCGTTGCGGCGGAGTAAGGTGAACGGCGTGGCGCGCGGGCCTCGGTCCGGCGCCGCCACATTATCCGGTCGTGGTGGGTGCCCGACAACGCGCCGCCACCACCGCCTGCCACAGCGTCAACGCGGGCACGACGCCCAGTTCCATGACCAGCCCGGCGACGTGGCCGGTCGATGGCGCGCCGATCTGCGCCAGACTCCACGCGCGCCCAACGCCCCCCGCGACCACCATCGCGCCGAGCAGCCGAAAGCGGGCGCCCTTGCGCTCGATATTCGGGATGCAGGTGACGAAGCCGATGCCGAGCGCCAGAAAAACGCCTGACAGATAGCGGAAATGGCTGTCGAGATCGGTGCTCGGCAATGGCTGCCCCAGCCAGCCGGGGCCACGCATCAGGCTGAGTGTCGCCACTGACAGCGGCACCAGACTGGCCAGTGCGACCGCGATTTGCAGCGCGCGACGGCGGCCGTTCAACGGTCGAGCCGCTTGCGGTCGCGCTCCAGCAATTCCTCGCGGATATGCGATGCCTTCAGTGACAGGCGCACTTCGAACAGAAAACAGATCAGGCCAAGGATGAGCATCACCATCGAGCCGATAAAGGCGCTGGCGACGACGGTGCCGATCCGCAGATGCGACAATTCCGCCACGAACAGCAGTGCGACGACCGCGCAGATGGCGATCGCCGATGCCGTGACGAGCGAGATCGACAGGTTGATGACGGTGATGCGCCGGTCGATGCGGCGCAATTCCCAGACATGGCGGTCATGTTCGGGACCGGTGGTGCGCGGATGCAGTTGCTCCAGCGATCGCGCCCGGTCGATGACCCGTGCCAGCCGTCCGGTCAGCACGTTGAGCAGCCCGGCGATGCCGGCCAGCAGGAACACGGGCGCGATGGCGATCTGGATCGTTTCCGCGACGGTCGAGATGACGAACTCCATCGATGGACTTGTGATGGCGAAGCCGGGGCGCGGCAAGCGGAAAAGGCAGAGCAGGTAAAACCGGCTTTATTGCGACTGCGATGCAGGTGCGAAAAAGATATGGCTAAGGGCGTCGATGGGGGCTGGATTCATGCTTCCGCCTGTGCTTAGGGCACTGCAAACACCTGCCGCGACCCCAATTCCCAAGGAAGGACGCCCGCGCGATGAATATCCACGAATATCAGGCCAAGGAACTGCTCGCCAAGTTTGGCGTCCCCGTGCCCGCAGGCTTCGCGGCGCTAAGCGTCGAGGAAGCGGTTGAAGCATCGAAGAAGCTGCCCGGACCGCTTTACGTCGTGAAGGCGCAGATCCATGCCGGTGGCCGTGGCAAGGGCAAGTTCAAGGAACTGGGCGAGGGCGCCAAGGGCGGCGTCCGCCTCGCCAAGACCGAGGATGAGGTGCGCCACGCCGCGACCGAAATGCTCGGCAACACGCTGGTGACGATCCAGACCGGCGAGGCCGGCAAGCAGGTCAACCGCCTGTATGTGACCGACGGCGTGGACATCGCCAAGGAATTCTACCTCGCGCTGCTCGTCAATCGCGCCACGGGCCGTGTGTCGATGGTTGCCTCGACCGAGGGCGGCATGGACATTGAAACCGTCGCGCACGATACGCCGGAAAAGATCCACTCGATCGACATCGACACCGCCACCGGCTTCATGCCGCATCATGGCCGTGCGGTTGCCGCCGCGCTGGAACTGACCGGCGACCTCGCCAAGCAGGCCGCAAACGTTGCGTCCAAGCTGTATGACGCGTTCCTGGGCACCGATGCCGAGCAGATCGAGATCAACCCGCTGGCCGTCACCGAAGCCTCTGGTGATTCTGGGGCAAAGCTGATGGTGCTCGACGCCAAGGTCGGCTTCGACGGCAATGCGCTGTTCCGTCACAAGGATCTGGTGGAACTGCGCGACGAAACCGAAGAAGACCCGATGGAGCTGGAAGCGTCGAAATACGACCTGGCTTACATCAAGCTCGACGGCAATATCGGCTGCATGGTAAACGGCGCTGGCCTGGCCATGGCGACGATGGACATCATCAAGCTGAACGGCGCGTTCCCGGCCAACTTCCTCGACGTCGGCGGCGGCGCTTCGAAGGAGAAGGTGACGGCGGCGTTCAAGATCATCCTGAGCGATCCGGCGGTCGAGGGTATCCTGGTCAATATCTTTGGCGGGATCATGAAGTGCGACATCATCGCCGACGGCATCGTCGCCGCCGCGCGTGAGGTGAACCTGTCGGTGCCGCTGGTCGTCAGGCTTGAGGGCACCAATGTTCAGCAGGGCAAGGACATCCTTGCCAATTCGGGCCTGCCGATCGTCGCCGCCAACGATCTGGGCGATGCCGCGAAGAAGATCGTGGCCGAGGTCAAGAGCGCGGCCTGAACCCTTCCGCGTCGAACTGCGTTGATAAGGTCCGGGCGGTGACGTCCGGGCCTTTCGCGTATCTGCCGCTACGGCAAGCCGGTTTAGACATACCGGACTTGCGAAATGGTCCGCGAAGCCCCAGAAATGAGGGCGTACCGAAGTTCGAAAACAGACCCGTCGCGGGGAAAGGAGCCACTGGTGAAGCTACTCGTGCCCGTCAAGCGCGTGCTTGATTATAACGTGAAGCCGCGCGTGAAGGCCGACGGCACCGGCGTCGACCTGGCCAATGTCAAGATGAGCATGAACCCCTTTGACGAGATCGCGGTTGAAGAGGCGATCCGCCTGAAGGAAAAGGGCGTCGCGACCGAGATCGTCGTCGTGTCGATCGGCGAGCCAAAGGCGCAGGACACGCTTCGCACCGCGCTGGCCATGGGTGCCGACCGCGCCATCCTGATCACGGTCGAAGGACCGGTGGAGCCGCTGGCCGTCGCCAAGATCTTGAAGAGCGTGGTCGATGAAGAAGCGCCGCAGATGGTTATCCTTGGCAAGCAGGCGATCGACGACGACGCCAACCAGACCGGCCAGATGCTGGCTGCGCTGACCGGCTGGGCGCAGGGCACCTTCGCCAGCAAGGTCGAGGTCGAGGGCGAGGCGGTCAAGGTCACCCGCGAAGTCGATGGCGGGTTGGAAACGGTCAGCCTGAAACTGCCGGCGATTGTCACCACCGACCTGCGCCTGAACGAGCCGCGCTATGCCAGCCTGCCCAACATCATGAAGGCCAAGTCCAAGCCGCTCGCGAACAAGACTGCCGCCGATTACGGCGTCGATACCGCGCCGCGCCTGACCATCGTGTCGGTTGCCGAACCGGCCAAGCGGCAGGCGGGCGTCAAGGTTGCCGATGTCGACGAACTGGTGATGAAGCTGAAAGCGATGGGAGTGGCCAAGTGAAGACGCTTGTCTGGGTCGAGCATGACGGTCAGTCCGTCAAGGACGCCACGCTGTCGGCAGTGACGGCCGCGGCCAAATTGGGCGAAGTGCATCTGCTGGTCGCCGGGCAGGGTGTTTCGGGCGTTGCCGACGCCGCCGCGAAAATCGCGGGCGTTGGCAAGGTCCATGTGGCCGACGATGCGGCCTATGCCCATGCGCTGGCCGAAAATGTCGCGCCGCTGGTGACGGGGTTGATGGACAGCCATGACGCGTTCGTCGCGCCGGCGACCACGACGGGCAAGAACATCGCCCCGCGCGTCGCGGCACTGCTCGATGTCATGCAGTTGTCGGACATCCTGTCGGTTGAGGGGCCGGATACCTTCACGCGGCCCATCTATGCCGGCAACGCCATCGCGACGGTCAAGACCGCCGACGGCAAGCTGGTCATCACGGTTCGCGGCACCGCGTTTGAGAAAGCGGCGGCCGAGGGCGGTTCGGCCACGGTCGAAGCGGTGACGGGCGCGGGCGATGCCGGACTGTCGAGCTTTGTCGGCGCCGAGATTGCCGAATCGGCGCGGCCCGAGCTGACCAGTGCCAAGGTGATCGTGTCTGGTGGACGTGCGCTCGGCTCTTCGGAGCAGTTCCACGAATTGATCGAGCCGCTGGCGGACAAGCTGGGTGCGGGCATCGGCGCGTCGCGCGCGGCGGTCGATGCGGGCTATGCGCCCAATGACTATCAGGTCGGCCAGACGGGCAAGATCGTTGCCCCCGAGGTCTATGTCGCGGTCGGCATCTCCGGCGCGATCCAGCACCTGGCGGGCATGAAGGATTCGAAGGTCATCGTCGCGATCAACAAGGATGAGGATGCCCCGATATTTCAGGTCGCCGACCTTGGCCTGGTCGGCGACCTGTTCAAGGTGTTGCCGGAGCTGACCGAAAAGCTCTGAGCCGACGATTGTCGAATGCAAAGGGCGCGGTGCCGTTGGCCACCGCGCCCTTTTTCATGCGTGATCGGCCGCGTCGGCGATCCGTTCAGGCTCGCCGGCGATCGGCCGGCCCGTGCTCAGCAGCACGAAGCCGCCCAGCGCCGAAATGATCGAGCCGATCAGCACGCCAATCTTCACTTCGTCGATCAACAGTTCGTTGCCGGGAAAGGCCAGGCCGCCGATGAACAGACTCATCGTGAACCCGATGCCCGCCAGCATCGACACGCCCCAGATCTGGCGCCAACTGGCGCGCGGGCGGGGGGCAAAGCCGGTTCGATCCGAAATCCATACGGCCGAGAAGATGCCGATCTGTTTGCCGACGAACAGGCCAAGCACGATCGCCAGCGGCAAGGGGTCGAGCAACACCGATGGCGACAGGCCAGCGAACGACACGCCCGCATTGGCGAAGCCGAACAGCGGCACGATCACGAATGCGACGGGTGCGTGCAGCTTGTGCTCCAGCCGGTGCAGCGGTGAATCATGCGCGTCGGGCGCGGCGGGGGATTTGACGATCGGGATCGCCATTGCCGCCAGCACCCCGGCGACGGTCGCGTGCACGCCTGACATGAACACGAACAGCCACAGGGGCAGCGTCAGCAACAGATAGGGCCATAGCGACAGCACGCCGCGCCGGTTGAGTGCGAACATGATCGCCAGCACGCCAAAGGCCGCCGCCAGCCAAGCCCAACCGATCCCGACCGTATAAGCAACCGCGATCACGATGACCGCGCCCATATCGTCGACGATGGCCACCGTCGTCAGGAACAGCTTGAGCGAGGCGGGTGCCTTCTTGCCGAGCAGCGCGAGCACGCCGATCGCAAAGGCGATGTCGGTTGCCGCCGGGATTGCCCAGCCAGGCGTCAGCACCGGATCGGGCGCAACCGCCGCCAGATAGAAGAGCGCCGGCACGACCATGCCCGCCACCGCGGCCGCGACGGGCAGCCGCCGCCGGTCCCAGCTTGCCAGCCGCCCGTCGACCAGCTCCCGCTTGATCTCAAGCCCGACCAGCATGAAAAACACCGCCATCAACGCATCGTTGATCCACAGATGCATCGTCATCGGCCCGTATTTGGGACTGAGGACCGGGCCGGTGGTCAGGTGCAGGAAATGGAAATAAGCCTCGCTGGTCGCAGGCACATTCGCGGCGATCATGGCAGCAAGTGCCGCCGCGATCAGGACGATGCCGCCCGTTGCTTCGCTGTGCAGGAAACTGCGAAGCGCCGACGCGGAGCGTCCCACTAACCGGGTAGCCATCCAAAATCCCCTTGTTCGTGCTGCGGCCCGGCGCCTTCCTATGCACTGGTCGGCGCGGGGCAAAGCCATTATCGAACCGCAAATGACGGTTTACGCCTCTCGCCCTCCTTCGTTCGTCGCGCTTCGGCGCTGGTGGCGCGCGCATATGCGCCGCGATGTCGACCATGCGGCTGTGATCGAGCAGGTTCGCGACGATGCCGGCTGGAACGGCCGATATGCGTTCATGATCCTGATGTCGGCGGGCATCGCGGTCCTCGGCCTGCTCTTGTCGTCGCCGGCGGTGGTGATCGGGGCGATGCTGATTTCGCCGCTGATGGGTCCGATCATCGGGCTGGGCTTTGGCCTGGCGACGTTCGACTGGCCGGAGATCCGCACCGGCGCCACCGCGCTGTTGCTGGGCGTGGTGCTGGCGGTGGCGTTCACCGCATTGGTCGTCGTCCTGTCGCCGCTCCAGAACGTGACTGACGAGATCGCGGCGCGCACGCGGCCCAATCTGTTCGACCTGATGGTGGCGCTTTTTTCGGCGCTGGCGGGTGCCTATGCGGTTATTCACGGGCGGTCCGGCACCGTGGTCGGCGTTGCCATCGCCACCGCGTTGATGCCGCCGCTGGCCGTGGTCGGCTTTGGCCTGGCGACGCAGAACTGGACGGTGTTCGGCGGGTCGCTGTTGCTGTTCGTCACCAACCTGATGACGATCGCGCTGGCGGCTGCCGTCATCGCGCGGCTGCACGGGTTCGGCGCGCATCTGTCGCCGCAGCACACCTTGTTCCAGACGGTGATGGTGCTGGGCCTGCTGGCTGCGCTGGCGGTGCCGCTGGCGGTGTCGCTGCGCCAGATCGCGTGGGAATCGCTGTTCTCGCGGCAGGTGCGCGAGGTTATTCTGGACGAGTTCGATGGCGAAGCACGGCTCAGCCAGGTCGATATCGCTTATGGCCGCGACCCGATCCGCGTCACCGCGACGGTGCTCAGCCCGCGTTACCAGCGCAATGCCGAACGTCATGCCGCTGCCGTTCTTCGCGAACGCACGGGCCGCGCGGTCGCCGTGTCGATCGAGCAGTATCGCGTCGGGACCGGGGCCGAAGCGGAGGCGGCTCAGATCGCCAATGCCGCCGGCCAGTTGCGCGACCGGACGGCGGAACGGCTGGTCGGACAGCTGTCAATCGTGTCGGGCGCGCCGCGTGCGTCAATTCTGATCGATGTCGAGCAACGCCACGCCGTCGTGCGGGCGCAGCCGCTGCCGGGTGCATCGCTCGACACCTATCGCCTGCTCGAACAGCGAGTGGCACGAACCGCGCCTGCATGGCGGATCGAGCTGGTGCCGCCCGCGCTGGACCTGCCCGAAATCACGTTCAACGAAAATGCGCCCGATGCCGCCAGGGTCGCGACGGTCGTCTGGGCGGCGAAACGCACCGGGCTGCCGATCACCATCTCGGGTGCTGAAGCAACGACGGCCGCGGTCGCTGAAGCGCTTGAAGACCAAGCCGTGTCGGTAACGGTCGAAGAGGGAGCGGGGGATACGGTAACGTCGGTATGGACCACCGGCGCGCCGGAATAATCAGCCGCGGTCGCGCGTTTCCACGCGGGCCATCCGCACGCCGCGCTGCTGGCAGGCGCCGGTCAGTTCGGGAAAGGACAGGTCGTTGTTGCGAACCAGCGCGGCGGGCATCGCCGCCTGACATTCCAGCGCCGAGCGATACTGGACCGGTTCGACCCGCGCCTGCTGACATGCCGCGCCGGCATCGCCGCAGCCCATGATTGCAATAACGAAATACAGCGGTTCCATTGATCCATCCTCCGCAATCCCCAACGCGGGATGCGGCGAATCGTTGCGAAACACGGTGCGTTGCATGTCGCGGCGCTTGACACCAGATAGGCGCCTTCATGCCCCCCATCGATACCACCAACACCACGGTCGAGCGGCCGCTCCTGCCCACCGTCCACCGATTCCTGCCTTATCTTTGGCCGCGTGACGCGCCGGGGATGAAGGCGCGCATCGTTGTCGCGATGTTTTTCGTCATCCTGTCAAAGCTGGTGCAGGTTTACGGCGCGCCCTTCGCCTTGCAGGGCGCGGTCGACGGGATGGCATCGGGCGATCGGAGCGCGGCGACGCTGATCGTGCTGCTGGTCATCGGCTATGCCGTTGCGCGGCTGGGCACGGTCTTGTTCGACAATCTTCGCAACGCCGTGTTCGAGCGGGTTGGACAGGACGCGACCCGGCGGCTGGCGGCGGCGGTGTTCCGGCATCTGCACCAATTGTCGCTGCGCTTTCATCTCGAGCGGCGGACGGGCGCGATCACCAAGGTCGTTGAACGCGGGACCAAGAGCATCGACACGATGCTGTATTTCCTGTTGTTCAACATCGCGCCCACCATCCTCGAACTGGGACTGGTGCTCCAGATTTTCGGCTCGCGGTTCGGACTGTGGCTGGTCGCGTCCACGCTTGCGATGGTGGTCATCTATATCGGCTTCACCCGCATCGTCACCGATTGGCGGCAAAAGCTGCGCGAGGCGATGAACGACCTCGATACCGGCGCGGTCGCCCATGCGGTCGATTCGCTGCTGAACTTCGAAACGGTCAAATATTTCAACGCCGAACGGCGGGAGGCGGAGCGGTATGAGCGCGCCGTCCACGCCTATGCCAACGCCGCGACCAGGAGCGAGAACAGCCTTGCGTGGTTGAATGTCGGGCAATCGGTCATCACCAACGCCATGCTGGCGCTGGGCATGGGCGTCATCGCATGGGGCTGGTCGACGGGGCGGTTTACGCCGGGCGAAGTGGTGCTGGTGTCGACGCTGCTGACGCAGTTGTTCCGCCCGCTGGACATGCTGGGCTGGGTCTATCGCACGATCCGGCAGGGCGTGATCGACATGGGCGCGATGTTCGACCTGCTGGACACCGGGGCTGAGGTTCGTGACGCGCCCGGCGCGCCCGCGCTGGTCGTGGACAAGGCTGCGGTCCGGTTCGAGGGCGTGGTATTCGGATATGAACCTGGCCGTTCGATCCTGAACGGCCTTGATCTCGACGTGCCGGCCGGCGCGACGGTGGCGATTGTCGGCCATTCGGGTGCGGGCAAGTCGACCATCGCCCGGCTGATGTTCCGCTTCTATGACGTGCAGGCGGGCCGCATCCTGATTGACGGACAGGATATCGCCGCCGTGCAGCAGGAAAGTCTGCGCGCCGCGATCGGCATCGTGCCGCAGGATACGGTGCTGTTCAACGACACCATCGGCTACAACATTGCCTATGGCCGCGAAGGCGCGGGACAGGGCGAGATCGAGGGTGCGGCGCGCGGCGCGGCGATCGGCGATTTCATTGAAAGCCTGCCCGATGGTTATGCCACGCGCGTCGGCGAACGCGGGCTGAAATTGTCGGGCGGCGAGAAACAGCGCGTGGCGATTGCCCGCACGCTGCTGAAAGACCCGCCGATCCTGATCCTGGACGAAGCGACATCGGCGCTCGACAGCCGGACCGAGGCGGAGATTCAGGCGACGCTGGAGACGATCGAGCGCGGACGCACCACATTGGTCATCGCGCATCGCCTGTCGACCATCGTCCATGCCGATCAGATCGTCGTGCTGGAGCGTGGACGGGTTGCCGAACAGGGCACACATGGCGACTTGATGCGTCGTAGCGGCATCTACGCCGATATGTGGGCGCGACAGGCGAGCGAGCGCGAACAGGCGCTGGCCGCGGAATGAGAGGGAGACGGGCATGAGCAACGAACCGGCAGGGGATCATGTCAACTGGCTGGGCGGCGCGGCCATCGCGGCGGGCG
>NZ_DATJLI010000142.1:0-4519 GCF_035490575.1 Sphingomonas sp.
GGGCGGGCGAAGCGGATATTTTCCATCACCGTCCGGTGGAACAGCATCACTTCCTGCGGAACCATCGCAATCGCCTGCGCCAGGCTTTCCTGCGTCACGGCATCGACGCGCTGTCCGTCGATCAGCACCGCGCCGGCAGCCACGTCATAGAATCGCTGGACCAGTTGCAGGATCGACGACTTGCCCGCACCCGACGGGCCGACGATCCCCACCTTCTGCCCCGACGGCACTTCGAACGACATGTCGTGCAGGACGGGACGGGCGGGATCATAGCCGAAACTGACATCCTCGAACCGCACGGTGCCGGCGCCCGGTTCGATGGGGCGGGCATCGGGCGCGTCGCCCAGCGTGTGCGGCACGCCGACGATCTCCAGCGTTTCGGACAGATAGCTGAACTGCTGGCTGGTATCGATCAGCGCCATCGCCAGGTCGCGCGCGCCATGCAACATGCGAAAGGTCAGCGTGGTGATGACCACCACGTCGCCGGTCGTGATCGCGCCCACCGACCAGCGGCTGATCGCCCAGACCAGCGTGCCGGCGACCATCAGCGCCATGGCGATGTCGTAAAGCCCGCGCACCCGTTCGACGAAGAACCACCCCCGACGCTGGGCGGCTGCTTCCTCGGTCAGAAAATCGCGCAGCCGTTCCTGCTCGCGCCGACGCGCGGCGAACGCCTTGACCACCCAGATGTTGCCGATCAGGTCGACCAGTTCGCCGCCGACCATGCCGGCCTTCTGCGCGAACTCGCGGTGATGGACGTGACCCTTCAGCCCGTGGAGCACCAGGATCGCGGTGACGGCGATGAACACCGCGCCCAGCACGGCGGCCATCCGAATGTCGATGGTCACGAACACGATCAGCGCGCCGACGAACGCCACCAGTGGTGGGGTCACTTCCATCAGCAGCCGGTGGATCAGCGCGCCGAAGATGCCCGCGAGCGAGCCGATGCGATGCCCCAGCGATCCGGCGCGCTGGGTCTGGAAGAAGGGAAGCTGATGACCGGTCAGATGGTCGAACATGTCCAGCCGGATGCGGATCCCCGATACCACCGTGTTATGGCCCAGCATGAACGCGGCGCCGCGCTGCAACGCGCTTTCGGCGACGACCAGCCCGATGAACAGCGCCAGCGCCCAATAGACGGGATCGGCCGACCCGCGCGCCATCGTCATCGCGTCGATCAGCAGCTTCATCGCATATTGCACGCCGACCGAGCTTGCCGCCCCGGCAATGACCACCAGCCCCAGCGCCATGAACGCCACCGGCCGCGCGGCGACATAATGGATCAGAAATCGAACAGGGCTGCTCAGGAAACGCAAAACGGTTCTCCGGGGACCAATCGCCGCGCTGCATCGCAGCATTCCTGTCGCAGCTAAAGCGCCAAAGCGTGCAGAGGGTTCCCCATTGCGCCCAACCGATCCGATTGGGCCGCATAGTAAAACATGTTCCCCACTTGTTCTCATGCGCCGTCTCGGCTATATGGCGGTCCGCGCGTTGAACCCGGCGCGCGGTTGCTCTAGCGAAGGACGCGACAAATGGCAGCTCAGCTCAAGGTGATCGGGAACGACATGGCGACCGCGAACGCAGACCGGCAAAAGGCGCTGGACGCCGCATTGGCGCAGATCGACCGTGCCTTTGGCAAGGGATCGGCCATGCGGCTGGGCCAGAAGGAAACGATGCAGGTGGAGGCGGTCTCGACCGGCTCGCTGGGTCTCGACATCGCGCTTGGCGTCGGCGGTCTGCCGCGCGGGCGTGTGATCGAGATTTATGGTCCCGAAAGCTCGGGCAAGACGACGCTGGCGCTGCATTGCATCGCCGAAGCGCAGAAGACCGGCGGCACCGCGGCCTTTGTCGATGCCGAACATGCGCTCGATCCCGTTTATGCGCGCAAGCTGGGTGTCAATATCGACGAACTGATCGTGTCGCAGCCCGACACGGGTGAGCAGGCGCTGGAGATTACCGACACGCTGGTGCGCTCCAACGCGGTTGACGTGCTGGTGGTCGATTCGGTCGCGGCGCTGGTCCCGCGCGCCGAGATCGAGGGCGAGATGGGCGACAGCCATGTCGGCCTTCAGGCGCGTTTGATGTCGCAGTCGCTTCGCAAGCTGACCGGCTCGATCAGCCGGTCGCGCTGCACGGTGATCTTCATCAACCAGCTCCGCATGAAAATCGGCGTGATGTATGGCAATCCTGAGACGACGACAGGCGGCAATGCGCTGAAATTCTATGCCTCGGTCCGGCTCGACATTCGCCGCACCGGCCAGATCAAGGATCGTGACGAGATCATCGGCAACGCGACCCGCGTCAAGGTGGTCAAGAACAAGGTCGCCCCGCCGTTCAAGCAGGTCGAGTTCGACATCATGTATGGCGAGGGGATTTCCAAGATCGGTGAGATCCTCGACCTGGGCGTCAAGGCCGGGCTGGTCGAAAAGGCGGGCGCGTGGTTCAGCTATGACAGCGTGCGGATCGGTCAGGGGCGTGAGAACGCCAAGACCTTCCTGCGCGACAATGCTGAATTGCGTGAGCGTCTGGAAGCCGCGATTCGGGCGCGCACGGCCGAAGTGGCCGAGGAAATGATGGTTGGCCCCGGCCCTGAGGACGACTGAAGACCGACGCGCCGCCCACCTGCGACAGCGTGAAATCCAGACAATGCCCGGTCGACAGGGGATGTCGACCGGGCATTGATGTTTGTGGCGCGCCTGGGGTTCAGCTTTGATGCGATAACCCCTAGATCGTCGGACATGCGCCGTACTTCCTCGCCGTTTCTGCTTGCCGCCCTTGTCCTCGCCGCGCTGGCGGGATTTGTGGATGCCTATGCCTTTGTCCGGCTGGGCGGCTTTTTCGTGTCGTTCATGAGCGGCAATACAACGCAGGGCGCCGCCGCGCTCGGCAACGGCGACTGGAATACCGCGCGGATCGCGCTGACGCTCGTCATGGGGTTTGTCGCGGGCGTGATGCTGGCGGCGATCGCCGCGCGCGCGGTCGCTGCCCGGCCGATGGCCGCCGTCATGGCATTGGCGACGCTGTTGCTCGGCGCCGCTGCGATCGGCACGCTGGCATCGCCGCCGATCGTCCTGCCACTGCTGGCGGCGGCAATGGGCGCGATCAACGGCGTGTTCACGCGCAATGGTGAGGTGACGATCGGCATCACCTATTTCACCGGCAATCTCGTCCGTCTCGGCCAAAGCCTGGCGGCGGCGCTGATGGGTGAGGGCGGGGGCTGGCTGGCGCTGCGCTATTTGCTGCTGTGGCTGGCCTTTGTCGGCGGGGCGATGGGCGGAGCGACCGCCGAACACGCGATCGGCGATCAGGCACTGTGGTATGCGGCGCTGGCATCAGGCTGGATGACACTGCTGCTGGCGCGTCAGCGGCCCGCCGCCGCCCAGGCCTGACGCCAAGGAAAAAGGGCCGCTGCCCGATTTCGGCAGCGACCCCTTTCGAACCATCGCGATCCGCGCGTCAGATGTGGATCGGCTTGCCCCGCACCGCCATCGCGGCTTCCTTGATCGCTTCCGAATGCGTGGGGTGCGCGTGGCAGGTATAGGCGATGTCCTCGCTGGTCGCGCCGAACTCCATCGCCTGCGTCGCCTGTGCGATCATCGTCCCCGCGACCGAGGTGATGATCCACACGCCCAGCACGCGGTCGCTGGTGGCGTCGGAAATGATCTTCACGAAACCGTCCGGCTCGTGATTGGTCTTGGCGCGGCTGTTGCCCGCCATCGGGAACTTGCCGACCTTGACCTCGCCCTTTTCCCGCGCCGCTTCTTCGGTCAGGCCGACGCCGGCGATTTCGGGCAGGGTATAGACGACCGACGGGATCAGCGCGTGGTTCACGATGCCGGTCTGACCCGCGATATTCTCGGCCACCGCGATGCCCTCGTCCTCGGCCTTGTGCGCCAGCATCGGGCCGGGGACCACATCACCGATCGCCCAGATGCCGTCGACCTTGGTCGCGAAGTCGTGGTCGATCTCGATCTGGCCGCGCTGGTTGACCGACAGGCCCGCCGCTTCGAGGTTCAGGCCGTCGGTGTTCGGACGCCGGCCGATCGCGACCAGGACATTGTCCGCCTCGATCGTCTCGGCGTCGCCGCCATTGGCGGGTTCGACGGTCACGGTCGCCTTGTCGCCGTCCACCGCGACGCCGGTCACTTTGGTGCCGGTCCTGAACTCGATGCCCTGCTTCTTGAACAGCTTGAGCGACTCCTTGCGGACGTCGCCGTCAAAGCCGGGCAGGATCTGGTCGAGATACTCGATCACCGTCACCCTGGCGCCCAGGCGACGCCAGATGCTGCCCATTTCAAGCCCGATCACGCCGCCGCCGATGACCACCAGATGGCCCGGCACCTTCGGCAGTTCCAGCGCGCCGGTCGAATCGACGACAACCTTCTGGTCGACCTCGACACCCGGCAACGGGGTGACCGACGAACCCGTCGCGATGACGATGTCGCGCGCGGTGACGGTGCGGTCGCCGACCTTGACCGTGGTCGAATCAACGAAACCGGCTCGGCCCTTCAGCCATTCG
>NZ_DATJLI010000143.1:0-9315 GCF_035490575.1 Sphingomonas sp.
CCGCGCGACCGGCGGGCGGGCGCGATCAACCGCCGCTCAACTGGCCGAGCGCGAACGACAGGCACACACCGACCGCCGTGGCGATGCCCGCCAGGTGCCGGTCCTCGCCATAGGCCTTGGGAAACACCTCGGTCGCCAGACTCGCGACGACCGCCCCCGCCGCGAATGACCGGATCACGGCCAGCAGGTGCGGACTGGACCCCGCCAGCAACAGGTTGCCCGCGATCGCCGCCGCCGACAGCAACGCCGCCGTCGCCGCCCACAGCCCGAACACCGCCGCTTTCGACCGGCCCTCCTTCATCTCGCGCGCACCGCCCGCCGCTTCGGGCAGGTTGGACAGGAATATCGATCCCGCAAGCGCCGCCACTTCGGGCGCACCCGCGCCGATCAGCGCGACGCCCAGCGCCAGGTTTTCGGGCACCCCGTCCAGTGTCAGCGCCGCCAGCAGCCCGCCACCCGAATCGCCGCCCACCTTCTCATCGATCCAGTAATCGACGGCGGCAAACACCATCGCCCCCGCCGCCAGCCCGGCCAGCGCGGTCCAGATCCCGCTTTCATCGATCGATGGCTCGACCAGCTCCGTGACCAGCGACACGAGCAGCGACCCGCCCGCCACCGCGATCAGGAACCCCTCGACCCCCGGCCGCAGCTTGCCGAAAATGCCCCATGCCGCCCCGATCAGCAGCGCGCCCGACACCACCAGAACGACGATTGCCATGGTCATGATCGCGCACTCCAGGTCCAGGGTTACAGGGTCACACGGTTCTCGATCAGGTCGTCGACCACCCCCGGATCGGCGAGCGTCGACGTATCGCCCAACGACGACACATCGCCCTCCGCGATCTTGCGAAGGATGCGGCGCATGATCTTGCCGCTGCGCGTCTTGGGCAGGCCGGGGGCGAATTGCAGCGCGTCGGGCGTCGCGATCGGGCCGATTTCCTTGCGGACCCATCTGCACAGTTCGTCGCGCAATTCGTCGGACGGCTCCTCACCGCCGTTCAGCGTGACATAGGCATAGATGCCCTGCCCCTTCACTTCGTGCGGCATCCCGACAACGGCGGCTTCGGCGACCGTGGCATGGGCGACCAGCGCGCTTTCGACCTCGGCGGTGCCCATGCGGTGGCCCGACACGTTGATGACATCATCGACGCGGCCGGTGATCCAATAATAGCCGTCATCGTCGCGGCGGCATCCGTCGCCGGTGAAATATCTGCCCTTATAGGTGCTGAAATAGGTCTGGAAGAAACGGTCATGGTCGCCCCACACCGTCCGCATCTGGCCGGGCCATGACCGGGTGATGCACAGATTGCCGTCGGTCGCGCCGTCCAGCACCTGACCTTCCGCATCGACCAGTTCCGGCGCGACGCCGGGCAGCGGCCTGGTCGCCGATCCGGGCTTCAGGTCGGTCGCGCCCGGCATCGGCGCGATCATCGCGCCGCCCGTCTCGGTCTGCCACCAGGTGTCGATGATCGGGCAGCGACTGTCGCCGACGACCTCATGATACCATCGCCACGCCTCCGGGTTGATCGGCTCGCCCACCGTGCCCAGCAGGCGCAGCGTCTCGCGGCTCGTCGCCTTTACCGGGCCGTTGCCGTCCTTCATCAACGCGCGCAGCGCGGTCGGTGCGGTGAACAGCGTGTTGACCTTGTGCTTGTCGATCACTTGCCAGATGCGGCTGGCGTCGGGCCAGTTGGGCAGCCCTTCATACATCACCGTCGTCGCGCCATTGGCCAGCGGGCCATACAGGATATAGCTGTGCCCCGTGACCCAGCCGATATCGGCGGCGCACCACCAGATTTCTCCCGGCTTGTAATCGAAACACCAGTGATGGGTGATCGCCGCCCACAACAGATAACCGCCGCTGCTGTGCAGCACCCCCTTGGGCTTGCCCGTCGATCCGCTGGTGTACAGGATGAACAGCGGGTCCTCCGCCTTCATCGGCTCGGCCGGGCAGTCGCTGTCGACACGCTCGGCAACGTCGTGGAACCAGACGTCGCGGCCATCGGTCATCTCGACCTCGCCGCCGGTCGCCTTGACGACCAGCACCGTCTCCAGGCTCGGCGCGTTGGCGGCGGCGGCGTCGACATTGGCCTTCAGCGGCACGCGCCGCCCGCCGCGGCATCCCTCGTCGGCAGTGATGACGATCTTCGAATCGCAATCCTCGATCCGCCCCGCCAGCGCGTCGGGCGAAAAGCCGCCGAACACCACCGAATGGATCGCCCCGATCCGCGCACACGCCAGCACCGCGAACGCCGCTTCGGGAATCATCGGCAGGTAGATGGTCACGCGGTCGCCCTTGGCGACACCCTGCGCCTTCAGCACATTGGCAAAGCGGCACACTTCGGCGTGCAACTGGGCATAGGTGAAGCTGCGCGCCTCACCTTCGGGATCATCGGGTTCCCAGATGATCGCCGCCGCATCGCCGCGCTCGGCCAGATGCCGGTCGATGCAGTTCGCCGCGACGTTCAGCACGCCGTCCTCGAACCATTTGATCCCGAAATCGGCCTCGTCGAACGACCACTCGCCTGCCCTGGTCGGTGCCTCGATCCAGTCGAGCCGCTGCGCCTGATCCAGCCAGAACCCGTCCGGGTCCGCCATGCTCGCGTCGTATAGCCGCCGATATCCGCCGGCATCGACATGCGCGCGCTGCGCCCATTCGGTGGTTACTGGATAAACGTCGCGGTCGGCCATCGTCTGCCTCTCCCAGGGTTGCAGCGTCGCCTCCCTAACGCCCCACCAGCGCTTCGGGGTCAAGGTCGGCGTTCAAACCCCGCCAACGAACGATAAGTTCGCGTCCGTTACAATTCGCGACACAAAAGCGGTTGCCGCATGTCGGTCGCCCGGCCATCACGCCACCGATGCCTCGTCACGCCCTCTCGCTTCTGCTGGCCGTCGCGCTGCCGCTTGCCGGATGCGCCGCCGGGCCGGACTATCGCCCCGCCACCCCGTCACAGCTTGGCACGCCCGATGGCTATTCGGTGCCCGGCACCGCCACGCGTGAGGATCTGGGCCGCTGGTGGACGCGCTTCGACGACCCGCTGCTGGCGCGACTGGTGGAACAGGCCGCACCCGACAATCTGGATGTGGCGCAGGCGGTCGCGCGGCTGCGCCAGGCGCGTGAGGCGCTGGTTCAGGCACGCGCGGATTTCCTGCCCAGCCTGTCGGCATCAGGCGGCTATTCGCGGCGACAGGCGATTGCGGGCGGCAGCCAGCAGACCCAGTTGCCCGATGGCACGATCATCAACACCGGCGTCGGCTCGACCAACAATTTCTCGCTCGGCGCCGATGCCAGTTACCAGCTCGACCTGTTCGGCGGCATCCGCCGGTCGGCCGAAAGCGCGCGCGCCAGCTATGAAGGCGCCGGGTTCGACTATGCCACGCTGCTGGTGTCGGTTCAGTCCGAAATCGCCCGCAACTATATCCTCGCGCGCGCCGCACAGGCTCAGATCGCAAATGCGCGACAGAGCCTGGCGCTGCAGGACGACAATCTGGAAATCGCCGGTTTCCGGGTTCAGGCGGGTCTCGTCTCCTCGCTCGACGCCGAACAGGCGCGCGCGCAGCGGGCACAGACCGCCGCCAGCATCCCCAGTCTTGAGGCGAGCTACAACAGCGCCGTGTCCCGCCTGGGCGTGCTGACCGGACAGGCGCCCGGCGCGCTCAAGGTCGAAATGGCCGCCGCCCGCCCCATTCCGCGCGGTCCCGCCGCGATCGGCACGGGCATTCCCGCCGACACGCTGCGCCAGCGCCCCGATGTGCGCTCTGCCGAACGCGCGCTGGCCGCCGCGACCGCGCAGATCGGCGTGGCGGAGGCACAGCTTTACCCCGCGCTCGGCCTGTCGGGCGGCATCGACACCGCCGCCAGCGCGGTGGGCAGCCTGGGCGACATCGTCACCGGCACGCTGTTCGCCGGGCTGTCGCAGCTGATCTTCGACGGCGGCCGCACCCGCGCACAGGTCCGCAGCCAGCGCGCCGCCGCCGACGCGGCCTTTCTCGCCTATAAATCGACCGTGCTGACCGGGCTTGAGGAAGTGGAGAACGCCGTCGTCGCCCTGCAAAGCGCGCAGGCACGCTCGCGCGAGCTGGCGATCGCGCTCGATGCCGCGAACAATTCCGCGATCCTCGCGCGCAGCCAGTATCGCGCTGGGCTGACCGACTTCACCACGCTGAACCAGACCGAAACCCAGCTTCTGTCGGCGCGCAACAGCCTGACCACCGCGCGAAGCGACGAATCGACCGCGCTGGTCCAGCTGTTCGCGGCACTCGGCGGCGGCTGGGACGCGGGCATCACACCCGACGCCGACAACACGACCACGCGCGCGCTCGATGCGCGGCAGCAGGACTGATCCATGGCCGACCAGACTTCCCCCGATATCGACGCGTTTCTCGGCACCACCACGCAACCGGCGTGGAAACGATACGCCAAATGGGCGCTGATCGCGCTCGGCGTCGTGTTGCTGATCTGGGCGGCGCTGTCGTTCTTTCGCGGCGATGAGGCGACGCAATATGCGACCGTCCCCGCGCGCCAGGGCAATCTGGAAGTCACCGTCTCCGCCACCGGCAAGCTGGCCCCGACCAATCAGGTGACGGTCGGCTCCCAGCTTTCGGGCCTCGTCACGCAGGTGGTGGTCGATGTGAACGACCGCGTGTCGGCGGGCCAGGCGCTGGCGCTGATCGACCCCGAACAGCTTGACGACCAGATCAGCCAGAACCGCGCGCAGCTTGCCGCGCAACAGGCCTCGGTCGAACAGGCGCAGGCGACGCTGACCGAGTCGCGCGCGACCCTTGCCCGGTTCGAGGAAGTCAGCCGCCTGTCGGGGGGCCGCGTTCCCGCCAAGACCGAACTCGACACCGCGCGCGCCGCGGTCGCCCGCGCCGTGGCGGGCGTCCGCACCGCACAGGCCAATGTCGCTGCTTCGCGCGCGCAATTGTCGGCCAGCCAGACGCAGCGCGACCGCGCGATCATCCGCTCGCCCGTCAACGGCGTCGTCCTGGCGCGACAGGTCGATCCCGGTCAGACGGTCGCCGCATCGTTCAACACGCCAACGCTGTTCGTGATTGCCGAGGATCTCAGCCAGATGGAGCTGGAAGTCGCGATCGACGAGGCCGATGTCGGCAGCGTCCGCAATGGCCAGCGCGCGACCTTCACCGTCGACGCGTTCCCCGGCGAACGCTTCCCCGCGACGATCAACCGCGTCGATGTCGGCTCGAACCTGTCGGTCTCCGAAGCCAGTTCGTCGTCGTCCAGCAGCACGACGGGCACCGCGACCACCGGACAGGTCGTCTCCTATGCCGCCACGCTGGCGGTCGCCAATCCCGAACTGCGCCTGCGTCCCGGCATGACCGCGACTGCAGAGATCATCACGACCGAGCGTCAGGGCGTCCTGCTCATTCCCAACGCGGCGCTGCGTTTCCAGCCCTCGACCGGGCAACCCGGCGCCGATGCGTCCAAGGGCGGCCTCGCCAGCGCCATCGTGCCGACGCGCCGCCGCCGCGGCGGGTCCGATCGCACCGCCTCCATCGGTCGCGGCTCGAAACAGAATGTCTATGTGCTGGGCGACAATGGCGAGCCCCGCCCGGTCGAGATCACTGTGGGCGAGAGCGATGGGCAAGTCACCGAAGTGCTGTCGGGCGGGCTGAAACCCGGTATGCAGGTCGTCACCGGCCAGCTTGCCGGCGACAGCGAGCGCAAGACCGGCGGGCAGCTCAGCAAGAAGGGCGCCGAGGCCAAGGGCGGCGGGGGTCAGCGTGGCGGCTGATCCCATCATCACCCTGCGCGGCGTCACCAAGACCTATGGCAACGGCGCGACCGCGTTTCAGGCGCTGAAGGGTGTCGACCTCGACATCGAACGCGGCGATTTCGTCGCCGTCATGGGTCCGTCCGGCTCGGGCAAGTCAACCACGATGAACATCCTCGGCTGCCTCGACGTGCCATCGGCGGGCGAGTTCATGTTCAAGGGCGTGCATGTCGAAACGCTCGACCGCGATCAGCGCGCGCTGCTGCGCCGCAAATATCTCGGCTTCGTGTTTCAGGGCTTCAACCTGCTCAGCCGGACCAGTGCGCTCGAAAATGTCGAGCTGCCGCTGCTTTACCGGGGCGAGGACAAGAAGATGCGCCGCGATCACGGCATGGCCGCGCTGGCCAAGGTCGGGCTGGACAAATGGTGGGACCACACACCCGCCGAACTGTCGGGCGGCCAGCAGCAGCGCGTCGCCATCGCCCGCGCGATCGTGACCCAGCCCGACGTGCTGCTGGCCGACGAACCCACCGGCAATCTCGACAGCGAACGCTCGGTCGAGATCATGGAATTGCTAACCGACCTCAATCAGAACAGCGGCATCACCGTGCTGATGGTGACGCACGAATCCGACATGGCCGCTTTCGCGCGCACCGTCGTGCATTTCAAGGACGGGCTGGTGGAGCGGATCGACACCCGGCATCGGCAGGGGGCACAGGTCTGACATGCTCGCCACCACCTTCACCCTCGCCGTCCGCTCGATCCGCCGCCATTTGCTGCGCTCGTTCCTGACGATCCTCGGCATCGTCATCGGCGTGGCGGCGGTCGTCACCATGGTGACGCTGGGGCAGGCCACCACCGCCGCTGTCCAGCAACAGATCGCCAGCCTTGGCACCAACATCCTTCAGGTCCGCCCCGGCCAGGGTTTCGGGCGCGGCGGCGGCGGCCCGCGTCCGCCCGATTTCGACCAGGAGGACGTGGATGCCGTGACCGAACAGGTCGCCGGCGTCACCGCCGTCGCGCCCCAGGCGCAATCGAGCGCCACCGCGATCTTCAACGGCGCCAACTGGTCGACCACGATCAACGGCACCACCAACGCCTATTTTCAGGTTCAGCCATGGAACCTGACCGCCGGGCGCACTTTCCTGCCCGCCGAGGAAGAAGCCGGGCGCGCGGTCTGCATCATCGGCAATACGGTTCGCACCAACCTGTTCCGCAATGTCGATGCCGTGGGCCAGCGGATGCGCGTCAACGACATCAGCTGCGACGTGATCGGCACGCTGGAAACGCGCGGACAGGCCGGGTTCGGCGGCGATCAGGACGATATCATCATCATGCCGATCAAGACGGTGCAGCGCCGCCTGACCGGCAGTCGCGACATCCGGCTGATGCTGGTCGGGGTCGATGACGATTTCGACACCGCGCAGGTTCAGGACCAGCTCTCCAGCCTGCTGCGCGAACGCCGCCGCATCGAACCGGGGGCGGAGGATAACTTCAACATCTTCGACACGGCGCAGATTTCGGCGACGCTGACCGGCACGACGACGCTGCTGACCAGCATCGTCACCGCCGTCGCGGCGATATCGCTGGTGGTCGGCGGCATCGGCATCATGAACATCATGCTGGTGTCCGTCACCGAACGCACGCGTGAGATCGGCATCCGCCTGGCGATCGGTGCGGTCGCGCGCGAAGTGCTGTTGCAATTCCTGGTCGAAGCGGTCGTGCTGTCGATGCTCGGCGGGCTGGTCGGCCTGCTGATCGGTCAGTTGGCGATCCTGCTGCTCACGCCCTTGATGCAGGTGCCATGGACCTTCGTGCCGGAAATCAACCTGATCGCTTTCCTGATTTCCGCCGTCATCGGCGTCGTGTTCGGCTTCTTCCCCGCCCGCCGCGCGGCCGCGCTCAACCCCATCGACGCGCTGCGCCACGAATAGGGGGGGACGCGCACCGGGCGCCCCCCCCGCCAATTCACGTCATCACATTGCGCCCGCGCGTCACATCGGCACGGTGGCCGACGCTGGCGCGCGGGTTACGCGCCGTCACCGTGTCGACGAACAGCCACTCGTTGCTCACCCGCTCCGGCGTCAGCGTCAACGCCATATAACCGCGCCGCGAGGTATCGCACCATTTCAGCTCGGGGTTGGTCTCGACCATCGCCGCCGCCACCCGCTTGGGATCGATGCCGATCGCGCTTTCATATCCTGGCGACGTGACGCCGTGTCCGGCGAACTCCACCGCCGCCGGTCGCCCGTCCTGTCCCAGATCATAGGCCCAGCCATTGTGGCTGTCGCCGGCGATGACGATCGTGCTGCCGCCATGCGCCTGCGCCGATTTCAGGAAGCGCGCGCGCGCCGCCGGATATCCGCCCCAATTGTCCAGATTGGACGGCAGCCCCAATTTGCTGGCCATCACCCCGCCCTGGACATAGGCCTTGGTCCGCGCCGGCGCATCGGCGCGGATCCAGCCCAGCGCATCTTCCGGCGCGCGCGTGTTGCCCATGATCGTGCCGAATCCGACCACCTGCCACCGCGTGCCCGCCCGCACCGATGCCGCCATCGCGGCGTCCAGCCACGCTTCCTGCGTCGTGCCCATCATCGTTACCGATGCGTCCTGCCACGGCCCGTCGCGAAACGCGCTCAGCGCCGCCGCCGGATCGCCGCCCTTCAGGAACAGCGGCGCCAGTTCGGGCGGCTTTGAGCGCGCCGCCAGCCGCGTGTCGGTGCGGAACAGCGTCGCCAGCGTGCCGATGTCATAGGCCTTCCACGGCTCGTCACTGACGGGCAGCCATTCGCGAAACGCCTGCACCGCAGCGGCGCGCCGCGTGTTCCAGTCGCCTTCCTCACCCTGATGGTTCTGCGCGCCGCCCTCCCACGAGTCATTGGCCGATTCGTGGTCGTCCCACTGCACGATCATCGGCACCGCGGCATGCAGCGCCATCAGGTCCGGGTCCGCGCGGTAGCTGGCATAGCGCAGCCGGTAATCGGCCAGCGCGACGATTTCCCTGAACGGCTGCGGCACCCGGCCACCCACCACCTGCTCTGCCGCCGGATAATTGGCGGGCGCATATTCGTAAATATAGTCGCCCAGATGGATGGCGAGGTCGATATCATCGCGCGCCGCCGCGTGGGCATAGGCGTTGAAGAATCCGAAGCCGTAGTTCGAGCATGAGAACACCGCCGCGCGGAACGAAGGCGTGTCACCCTGCGGCAGCGTCCGCGTGCGCCCCACTGGCGAGAAGCCGCCATCGGGCGCGACGAAGCGATAATGATAGCGCGTCCCCGGATTCAGGCCCGTCACCGTGATCTTGGCGGTGTGGTCGCGCCATGGCCCTGTCACCATCTCACCCCCGGCGACGACGCGCGCGAAATCCGGCGTTTCGGCAACCTCGACCTTCAACTTGGCCGCCGCGCCGTCGGCGGGGACGTATCGGGTCCACAACAGCATCGACGTCGCCCCCGGCTCACCGCTGGCGACCGAATGGGTGAAACCGCGCGCGGTGGTGATGTTGGCCTGCCGCGCAAAGCCGGGCAGCGCGAACGCCCCCATCCCCAGCGTGCCTGTCAGGATCAGCGAGCGGCGA
>NZ_DATJLI010000144.1:0-25026 GCF_035490575.1 Sphingomonas sp.
TCGCTGACCCGCGCCGCCATCGTATCGGCCAAGGCGGTGATGATCGCCGTCACCGGACAGGCCAAGCGCGACGTGATCGAAGCCGCCATCGCCGAGGGTGCTGGCTCCCCCTACCCCATCGGCCGGGTGCTGGCCGATGCCGAACTGCCCGTCGACATTCACTGGAGCGCCTGATGCCTCTCCATCCGACCATCGCCGCCGTCACCGACCGCATCCGCGACCGCTCGCGCCGCCAGCGCCGCGCCTATCTCGACCTGATCGAGCGGGAGCGCGATTCGGGGTTCGACCGGCCCAAGCTGGGCTGCGCGAATCTCGCGCATGCCTATGCCGGGACCGACGAGCAGCGCGATCGGATGAAGGACGGGACGGCGATGAACATCGGCATCGTCACCGCCTATAACGACATGCTGTCGGCGCACGCGCCCTATTACCGTTATCCCGAACAAATGAAGGTCTGGGCGCTCGAAGCGGGCGCGACGGCGCAGGTTGCGGGCGGCGTGCCCGCTATGTGCGACGGCGTGACGCAAGGGTATCAGGGCATGGAATTGTCGCTGTTCAGCCGCGACACCATTGCGCTGGGAACCGCAATCGCGCTCAGCCACCGCACGTTCGAGGGCGCGGCGCTGCTGGGCATCTGCGACAAGATCGTGCCCGGCCTGCTGATCGGCGCGCTGCGTTTCGGGCATCTGCCGATGGTGCTGGTTCCCGCGGGGCCGATGCGATCGGGCCTGCCCAACAAGGACAAGGCCGCCGTTCGCGAACGCTATGCCGAGGGCAAGGCCACGCGGGAGGAACTGCTCGATTCCGAAATCGCCGCTTATCACGGCAAGGGCACCTGCACCTTTTACGGCACTGCCAATTCGAACCAGATGATGATGGAGGCAATGGGGCTGCACGTCCCCGGCGCATCCTTTGCCAATCCGGGCACCAAACTGCGCCAGGAATTGACGCGCGCGGCGGTGCAGCGGTTGCCGCAGATCGGCTGGGGCGGCGATGATTACCGCCCCATCGGCCACTGCGTCGACGAACGCGCGGTTGTTAACGCCGCCGTCGCTTTGCTGGCGACGGGCGGGTCGACCAACCACCTGATCCACCTGCCCGCGATTGCGCGTTCGGCGGGCGTCAGCATCAACTGGGAAGATTTCGACGCGCTGTCCAAGGCGGTGCCTCTGCTGACGCGCGTCTATCCCAACGGATCGGCCGATGTGAACGGGTTCGAGGACGCGGGTGGCCCGCCCTTCGTCATTCGCGAACTGCTCAAGGGCGGCCTGCTGCACGACGATGTGCTGACGATCGCTGACGGCGGCATGGCCCAATATGGCCGCAAGCCGGTGATCGAGGACGACAGGCTCGTCTGGTCCGATCTGCCCGCGCAGCCCGGTGACGACAGCATCGTGCGGACCATCGACGCACCGTTCGCGCCGGAGGGCGGGTTCCGTATCCTGACGGGTAATCTGGGCCGCGCCTGTATCAAGGTGTCGGCGGTCGACCGCGACCGCTGGAGCATCGAGGCGCCGGCACGCGTCTTTTCGACCCAGGCAGAGGTGCAGGAAGCGTTCAAGGCGGGCGAACTCGATCGCGATGTGGTGGTGGTGGTCCGGTTCCAGGGACCGCGAGCGAACGGAATGCCCGAACTGCATAAGCTGACGCCGCCCCTTGGCGTGCTCCAGAATCGCGGCTTCCGCGTCGCGCTTGTCACCGACGGTCGAATGTCCGGCGCCAGCGGCAAGGTGCCCGCCGCCATCCACCTGTCGCCAGAGGCATTGGGCGGTGGCCCGGTTGGCAAGCTGCGCGATGGCGACATGGTTCGGCTGGATGCCGAAGCGGGGGTGCTGGAAGCACTGGTCGACGTGGCCGAGTGGGACGCCCGCCCGCTGGTGGATGCGGTCCCCATGGCGGACGGCACCGGCCGCGAACTGTTCCGCATGATGAACCAGGGCGCGGACGAGGCCGAGAAGGGCGCGAGCGCGATGCTTGCCGCCGCCGGCCTTTGATCGGCTGAGAGGGAGAGACATGGAAGTCGTCGCAGTCGATATCGGGGGCACCCATGCCCGCTTCGCCATTGCCGAGGTGGAAGGCGGGCGTGTCGTCCACATGGACGAACCGGTCACGCAAAAGACCGCCGAGCATGGCAGCCTGCAACTGGCCTGGCAGGGGTTTGCCGCGATGGCCGGGCGGCCCCTTCCCCGCGCCGCCGCGATTGCCGTGGCGTCGCCGATCAATCCCGACCTTATCAAGCTGACCAACAATCCGTGGATCATCCGCCCGCCGCTGATCCGCGAGCGGCTGGAGGTCGATGACTGGACGCTTATCAACGATTTCGGCGCGGTCGGACATGCGGTCGCGCAATTGCCCGACGAACATTTCATCCATGTCTGCGGTCCCGACGCGCCGTTGCCTGACCGCGGTTCGCTGACCGTCTGCGGTCCCGGCACCGGCCTTGGCGTCGCCCAGGTGTTCCGCACGGGCGAGCGTTACCATGTGATCGAGACCGAGGGCGGGCATATGGACTTCGCGCCCCTTGACGGGATCGAGGATGCGCTGCTCAAGCGGCTTCGCAAGACCTTTACCCGCGTGTCGGTCGAACGTGTCTGTTCCGGTCCCGGCATCAAGGCGATTTACGAAACGCTGGCCGAGATCGAGGACAAGTCGATCCGGCAGATCGACGACAAGACGATCTGGACGCTGGCGTTCGAGGGCAAGGACAGCCTGGCATCGGCCGCGCTCGACCGTTTCTGCCTCGCGCTCGGCGCGACGGCGGGCGATCTGGCGCTGGCGCACGGGCCAAGGGGCGTCGTGATCGCGGGCGGCCTGGGCCTTCGCCTCAAGGATCATCTGCTCAATTCGGGCTTTGGCCAGCGTTTCGTGTCCAAAGGCCGGTTCCAGACGTTGATGAACGCGATCCCCGTCAAGCTCATCACCCATCCCCAGCCCGGCCTTTATGGTGCGGCAGCCGCTTTCGCGCAGGAGCATATGTAATGACGATCGAGGAGATCATGCGGACCAGCCCGGTCATACCGGTGCTGGTGATCGATGATGCCGCCACCGCCCGGCCGCTGGCCGAGGCGCTGGTCAAAGGCGGCCTGAAGGTGCTGGAAGTGACGCTCCGCACCCCCGCCGCGCTCGATGCGATCGCGGAGATGAAAAAGGTCGACGGCGCGATCGTCGGCGCGGGCACCGTCGTATCGACGCAGCAGTTCGAACAGGCAATGGCGGCGGGTAGCGAATTCATCGTCTCCCCCGGCCTGACCGAACGGCTTGGCGAGCCGATCGTATCATCGGGCGTGCCGTTCCTGCCCGGCGTGGCGACGGCAGGCGACATCATGCGCGGTTACGAACTTGGCCTGCGCCATTTCAAATTCTTTCCCGCCGAAACATCGGGCGGGCTGAAGGCGCTGAAGGCGTTGTCGCCCCCCTTCCACGAAGCGCGTTTCTGCCCCACCGGCGGCATTTCCGAAGTGACCGCGCCCGACTGGCTGGCGTTCGACCGCGTGCTGTGCGTGGGCGGCAGTTGGGTGACGGGCGGCAGCATGGCCGATGTCGAAGCCCGCGCCAGCGCGGCGGCGCGCCTCTCGCGCTGATTTCGCGCGCGTAAGGATCATTCGCGGCTGACATCGGGCGCTTGCCGTGCCTAAAGAGGTGGCATGGCGCTCGACATACGCAACAGCGGGCTTTCCGACGCCCTGGTGATCCTCGGTTCGGCAGGGTTGGTCATTCCGGCATTCGCCCGGTTCAAGATCAGCCCCGTCATCGGCTTCATCCTGGTCGGCATCCTTGTCGGGCCGAACGCACTCGGCTCGCTGGTCGACCGTTACCCTTGGCTCTATTTCGTCACGATATCGAACACGGAGGCGATTGAGCCTTTCGCCGAGTTTGGCATCATCCTGCTGCTTTTCTCGATCGGTCTGGAGCTGTCGTTCAAGCGGTTATGGGCGATGCGAACGCAGGTGTTCGGGCTGGGCGCCGCCGAACTGCTGATCTCCGGTCTGGTGATCGGTTTTGCCCTGAATTTGATGGGGCAGGCCTGGGGCGGGGCCATCGGGCTGGGGCTGGCGCTTGCGCTGTCATCGACCGCGCTCGTCCTGCCGATCGCGGGCACGACCAGCGCGATCGGGCGCGGCGCGTTCGCGATGCTGCTGTTCGAGGATCTGGCGCTGGTCCCGATCATCTTCATGCTCGGCGCACTCGCGCCGACCGCCACCGAGGAGGGGTGGAACGGGCTGGCCGATGTCGCGCTGGCGGGCGGCGTGACCGTTGTGGCGCTCTACCTTGCCGGGCGCTTCACGCTGCCGCGCATGTTCGGTCAGGCTGCGCGCACCAAAAGCCCGGAACTGTTTCTGGCCGCCAGTCTGCTGGTGGTCATCGTCGCCAGCCTTGCCACCGCTGCCGCCGGACTGTCACCCATCGTCGGTGCGCTGCTCGCCGGGCTGCTGATCGCCGAAACCGAGTATCATGAGGAAGTCGACGCCATCACCGCGCCGTTCAAGGGACTGGCGCTGGGCGTGTTCCTGATTTCGGTCGGCATGGCCCTCGATCTGCGGCTGGTCGCGCGATACTGGCCCGAGCTGCTGCTGGCGATCACCGGCGTCATGGCGGTCAAGGCGATCGTCACCATGCTGCTGTTGCGCTTGTCGGGCACGCGTCCGGGCGTCGCCGCCGAAACGGGCGTGCTGATGGCCAGTCCGTCGGAGACCACGCTGATCGTCATGGGTGCGGCGGGGGCCGCGGGCCTGATCCAGCCGTCGACGGCGACCTTCTGGACGACCGTCACCGCGATCGGCCTGACGATTACCCCGCTGTTGGCAAAGGGCGGGCGCATGGTTGCGCGGCGGATCGAATCGCGTATCGGCGGCGAGCCAGAGCCGCCTGAGGTCGAAGCCGTCGAGCACGGAACCGTCATCGTCGGCTTTGGCCGCGTGGGCCGCACGATTGCCGAAATGCTGCGCGCGCATGACAAGCCCTATGTCGCGATCGACGCGGATATCGATGCCGTATCAGCGGCGCGCCGAGAGGGCTTCAACGTCCAGTTCGGCGATGTCGCACGCTCGGACATGGTCGACCGCCTGAACCTGGGCCATGCCAAGGCGTTGGTCATCACCATGGACGATCCGGTGCTCAGCGTGCGTCTGACCCGCCGGGTGCGCGGGTGGGTGCCGACCCTGCCGATAATCGTGCGCGCACGCGATTCCAGCCACGCCGCCGCGCTATATAAAGCGGGGGCCACGGATGCAGTGCCCGAAGCACTGGAAAGCTCGCTGCAATTGTCCGAAGCGCTGCTGGTCGATCTGGGCGTAGCGGTCGGTCCGGTCATCGCATCGATTCACGAAAAGCGCGACGAGATGCGCCGCGCGATCCGTGATGCCGCCGGGATCGAGCGGGAACCGCGCATCCGCCGCGTGCGACAGGCCGGGACATGATGCGACAGGAACACGGAACCGTATCGGCGCGCTGCCCGTTGCAACCTGATCGTCGCGGCAAGGCCTTTGCGTGCATGACCTGACATCCCCGAAAGCGGAATCGCTTGGACGGCCACGCCCCACATTGGGCGCGCTGGACCTGATCGCGATGGTCGTCGGCATTGTGATCGGGGCGGGGATTTTTCGAACCCCGGCGCTGGTCGCTGGTCTTGCAGGCAACGAGACGTTGTTGATCGCCACCTGGGTCGCCGGCGGCGTCCTGTCGATCATCGGCGCTTTATGCTATGCCGAACTGGCGGCGGCGTTTCCGCACATGGGCGGCGATTATCATTTCCTCGGCCGCGCCTATGGGCAACGCATTGCCTTTCTTTACGGCTGGGCGCGCCTGACCGTCATTCAAACCGGATCGCTGGCACTGTTGGCCTATGTCTGCGGCGACTATCTCCAGACGCTCGTGCCGTTGGGGCCGGTCGGCTCCAGCTTGTGGGCAGCGGCGGCGGTGCTGGTCATCAGCGCGATCAACTGGATGGGCATCCGCGAAGGCGCCGCCGCGCAGCGCTGGCTGACGCTGGCGGAAGTGGGCGGACTGATGTTGCTGATCGTCGCCGGGTTCATGGCCGAACCGGCAACGGCGACATCCGCACCCGGCGGATCGGGCGGCGGCGCGCTGGGCCTGATGCTGGTTTTCGTTCTACTGACCTATGGCGGGTGGAGCGAAGCGGCCTATCTGTCGGCTGAGGTTCGCGGCGACCGACGCCGGATCGCCTGGTTGATGGTGGGCGGGCTGATCGCCGTTACCGTGCTTTACGTCCTTGCCAACCTGGCTTTCCTCAATGCACTGGGCCTCGCGGGCATGGCCGCCAGCGACGCGGTTGCCGCCGAAGTGGCGGGCGCCGCCTTTGGCCCGGCAGGCGCGGGCATCATCGCGGCCGCTGTCGCGATCGCCGCGCTGACATCGGCCAACGCGACCGCGATCACCGGCGCACGCACCAGTTGCGCGATCGGTCGCCAGTATCGCCAGCTTTCATGGCTCGGCCGGTGGAACGTGCAGCGTGATACGCCCGGCAACGCGCTGATCGCCCAGGCGGCGATCGCGCTTCTGCTGGTCGTCGGCGGCGCCTTTGCGCGGGACGGTTTCTCACTCGTCGTCGAATATACCGCGCCGGTTTTCTGGCTGTTCCTGTTACTGACGGGCGTGGCGCTGTTCCTCCTGCGTCGCCGGATGCCGGATGCCGAACGTCCGTTTCGCGTGCCCCTTTACCCTGTCACCCCCGCGATCTTTTGCGCGACGACCGCTTATCTGCTGTGGTCGAGCCTGGCCTATACCGGCTGGGGCGCACTGGCCGGGTGCGCGGTGCTGGCGGCGGGTGCGATCCTGTTGCTGTTCCTGAAGCCGCATGATGAGGAGAGCCTGCCATGAAGCCGTTGATGCTTATTGCCCTGCTGGCGGCGGCCGCCAGTCCCGCCGTTGCACAGACCGCCGCGACGCAAGCCGCGCCGTCGCGAACCCCTGACGTGATCTATGTCCCCACCCCGCCCGAAGTCGTGAGCGCGATGCTCGACCTCGCCGAACTGAAGGACGGCGACGTGCTGTATGATCTCGGCTCGGGCGACGGACGCATTCCGATCGCCGCCGTCAAGCGCAACCGCGTCAAGGCGACCGGAATCGACATCGACCCCGAACGCATCGCGGAAGCGCAGGCCAACGTGAAGGCGCAGGGCGTCGAAGGCAAGGTGACGATCAAGCAGGACGACATCTTCACCACCGATTTCTCCGATGCGTCGGTCGTCACGCTGTATCTGCTCGACTCGCTCAACGAAAAGCTGCGGCCCCGGCTGATGCAGCTCAAGCCCGGCACGCGCATTGTCAGCCACGCTTTCCGCATGGGCGATTGGGAGCCGGAGGCGGAGCGCGATATCGACGGGCGGCGCATCTATCTGTGGCGCGTGCCCGCGCGCTGATTTCAGCGCTTCGGGATCAACAGCCAGGGTCGCGGGCGTCCGGTCGGGCGCTTGCGACCATCCATGCGAACGGCGCGGATGATCGGAATCGGCTTCAGGATCATCTGGCCCTTCATCGAATCGAACCCGCCGCCGGTCGGCACCGCGAGGATGCGTTTCAGAACGGGCATCCCGGCGATCACCTTTCCGAACGCGGCATAGCCCTTGTATCCGGGTCGCGCATCCATGTGCGGCGCATCGCCGATGCAGACGAAGAAATTGCCCCCCGCCGCATCGGCCGTCGCCCCGCGCGCCATCGAAATCGTGCCGTCAACGTGACGAAGGCCGGTCTGCGCGGTCGTCTCCAGCGGAAAGGGCGGCAGGATGCGGCGCGCATCGGTGCGGATGCCGCCCTGGACAAAGCCGGTTCCCGGCACCCGTTTCGACCGGGCGGCGCGATAGAAGCTGGTGCCGTCGAACCGCTCGTCATCGACATATGCAAGGAAATTGGCCGCCGTTGCCGGCGCACGCCGGGTATCGAGCGCGACGATGAAGCTGCCCGCCGCTGTGACGAAGCGCACACGCACCACCGCCGGTTCACGCGCCAGCGCTGCGCGTGGCACCGCAAGCAGCGCCACGCCCCCGGCAATCAGCCTTCGCCGCGAGAACATCGCCGTCAGCGCGCCATGCCCCCCGCCGCCAACACCGCCAGCGTCACCAGATCGCTCGGCGTCGATGTCATCGGCGCGATCTGAACATTCTTTTCCATGCCGATCAGCATCGGGCCGATCATGCTGTCACCACCCAATTCACGCAGCAGCTTGGCCGAAATGTTCGCCGATTGCAGACCCGGCATGATGAGCACATTGGCCGGGCCCGACAGGCGCGCGAACGGATAATTCGCGAGCTGCTTGGCGTTCAGCGCCACGTCGGGGGACATTTCGCCCTCGAACTCGAAGCCCGGCTTACGCTCCTCAAGCGCGTGAACCGCCGCCCGGATGTTGTCGAGCCACTTGCCTTCGGGATTGCCGAAGGTGGAATAGCTGAGGAAGGCCACGCGCGGCTCATGCCCCATGCGGCGCGCGACCTGCGCCGATGCTTCCGCAATATCGGCCAGTTCCTCGGCAGTGGGCCGTTCGTTGACGGTGGTGTCGGCGATGAACACGGTATGCGTCTGCCCGACCAGCACATGCATCCCGAACGGCGTGCGGCCGGGTGCGGGGTCGATGACGCGGCGTATCTCGCGCATCGACTGGGCATAGGCGCGCGTCACGCCCGTAATCATCACGTCGCCCTCGCCCAACTGGAGCAGCAGCGCGCCGAAGATATTGCGGTCCTGATTGACCATCCGCTCGCATTCGCGGCGCAGGAAGCCACGGCGCTGCAGCCGGTCATACAGGAAATCGACCATCGCCGGGACCAGCGGCGACACGCGGCTGTTATGCAACTCGAAACTCTCGGGGTCGGCGACGCCGAGTGCTTTCAGGCGATCGTGCACATCGTCGCGGCCGACCAGCACGGGCGTGCCATAGCCGCCGTCGCGGAAGGCGATTGCCGCGCGCAGCACGACTTCTTCCTCGCCCTCGGCAAAGATCACCCGGCGCGGTCGCGCACGCGCGCCTTCATATGCCAGGCTCAGGACCGACGTCGTCGGGTTAAGGCGGGCGCGCAATTGCTGGCGATAGGCCGTCATGTCGAGGATCGGGCGCGTGGCCACGCCCGAGTCCATCGCCGCCTTGGCGACCGCCGCCGACACCAGCTCCATCAGGCGCGGGTCGAAAGGTGCGGGAATGATGTATTCGGGGCCGAAGCTGTGCTGCACGCCATAAGCCGCCGCCACTTCGTCGGGCACGCGGTCGCGCGCCAGTTCGGCAATGGCGTTGGCGGCGGCGATCTTCATCGCGTCGTTGATCCCCGTCGCCCGCACGTCGAGCGCGCCGCGAAAGATGAACGGGAAGCCGATGACATTGTTGACCTGGTTCGGATAATCTGACCGCCCGGTCGCGATGATCGCGTCGGGCCGCGCGGCCTTGGCCAGTTCGGGACGGATTTCCGGTTCGGGATTGGCCATCGCGAAGATGATCGGCGCGGGCGCCATGTCCTTGACCATTTCCGGCTTGAGCGCACCTGCGGCGGACAGGCCCAGAAACACGTCGGCGCCGTGCAGCGCTTCGGTCAGGGTGCGGCGATCGGTGTCGGCGGCATGGGCCGACTGCCACTGGTTGACGCCTTCACGCCCGACATGGATCACGCCGGTGCGGTCGCACATCAGCACATTGTCATGGCGAACGCCCATCGCCTTCATCAATTCGGTGCACGCAATCGCCGCCGCGCCCGCGCCGTTCACGACAACCTTGATGTCCGACAACCGCCGTCCGGTCAGCAGACACGCGTTGATGAGGCCCGCCGCAGTGATGATCGCGGTGCCGTGCTGGTCGTCGTGAAAGACCGGAATGTTCATCCGTTCGCGCAGCGTCTGTTCGATGATGAAGCATTCGGGCGCCTTGATATCCTCAAGGTTGATGCCGCCGAACGTCGGTTCCATCAGCTCGATCGCGTCGATGATGCGGTCGACATCCTCGGTCTTCAGCTCGATATCGATCGAATCGACGTCGGCGAACCGCTTGAACAGCACCGCCTTGCCTTCCATCACCGGCTTGGATGCCAGCGCGCCCAGATTGCCCAGGCCCAGGATCGCCGTGCCGTTCGAGATGACGGCGACCAGATTTCCCTTTGCCGTATAGTCATAGGCAAGCGCCGGGTCCTCGGCGATCGCCTTGACCGGCACGGCGACGCCCGGCGAATAGGCCAGCGCCAGGTCCCGCTGCGTGGTCAGCGGCTTGGACGCGATGATCTCGATCTTGCCCGGCCGGCCTTCGGCATGGAAGCGCAGCGCTTCGCGTTCGGTAAACTGGTCGGCGGGTGTATCGGTCATGCTGATCGCGGCTCCTTGGGGCAGGAATGACGTTACGGCTCTTGGCCGCTCCGCTCGCGGACTGCAAGCCATGCTAGGCAAGTCTGCGCGCGCGACCTAAGAACCGCCCCATGCCCCGTTTCCGTCGTATTCCGCCCAAAGCTGCCGCCCGATGACCGCCGCCACGCCGATGATGGCGCAATATCTGTCGCTCAAGGCCGAAGCCGGCGACTGCCTGCTGTTCTATCGCATGGGCGATTTTTTCGAGCTGTTCTTTGACGATGCCCGCGTCGCCAGCGGGGTGCTGGACATCGCGCTGACCGCGCGCGGCGAACATGACGGTGAAAAGGTGCCGATGTGCGGCGTCCCCGTGCACGCCGCCACTGCCTATCTCCAGCGGCTTATCAAGGCGGGGCACCGCGTCGCCATCGCCGAACAGATCGAAACCCCGGAGGAGGCCAAGAAGCGCGGCGGGTCCAAGGCGCTGGTCGCGCGCGCGATCGTGCGGCTGGTGACGGCAGGCACGCTGACCGAGGAAGCGTTGCTCGATGCGCGCGCGGCGAACTGGTGCGTCGCGGTTGGCGAAGCGGGCAACGCGGTATCGGTCGCCGCCGCCGATGTATCGACGGGCCGGTTCGAGCTGTTCGAAACCGACGCCACGGGCCTGGGCGCCATGCTCGCCCGCCTGTCCCCGGCGGAAGTGGTCGCGGCGGAGGGCGCGGCATTCGACGCCACCGTGCTGCGCCCGCGCGGCGAGTTCGACAGCGCGGGCGGTGAAGCGCGGCTCAGGGCGCTTTACGGCGTGGCGACGCTCGACGGGTTCGGGGCGTTCACGCGCGCGGGCCTGTCGGCGGCGGGCGGTCTGGTCGCATATCTGGAGCATACGGCCAAGGGCGCCCTGCCCTTTCTGCGCCGGCCGGTGCTGCACCCGCATGGTGCGACGATGGCGATCGACGCGGCGACGCGCGAAAGCCTTGAGCTGACCCAGACCCAGGCCGGCTCGCGCGCGGGCAGCCTGCTGGATGCGGTCGACCGCACCGTCACCGGCGCCGGCGCGCGGTTGCTGGCCGCCGACATTGCCGCACCGCTGATGGATGCCGGGGCAATCGCCGCGCGACTGGATCTGGTGCAGCGATTCCACGACGAAGGCGGCCTGCGCGATAGCGTGCGGGTGAAGCTGCGCGCGCTGCCCGATATCGGGCGCGCGCTCGGCCGGCTGGTCGCGGGGCGCGGCAGCCCGCGTGATCTGGGCCAGTTACGCGACGGGCTGGACGCTGCATGGCATTTGGGCGAGACGCTGGGCGGACTGGCGGCACCGCCGCCACTGCTCACCGAAATCGCGCCGCGCCTGCAGGGGCACGGGCCGCTGATCGATCTGCTCCAGCGCGCACTGGTCCCCAGCCCGCCGATCGAAACGGCGCAGGGCGGCTATATTGCCGAGGGGTTCGATCCCGCGCTTGACGACCTGCGCGCGACGGGTGCGGGCGGGCGACGCAGTATCGCCGCGCTGGAGGCCGATTACCGCACCCGCACCGGCATTTCGGCGCTCAAGATCCGCCACAATGGCGTGCTCGGCTATCATGTCGAAGTGCCCGCCCGCGTCGCCGACAAATTGATGTCGGAGGATAGCGGCTTTACCCATCGCCAGACGCTGGCCGGCGTCGTTCGCTTCAACGCGCCCGAACTGCACGAAGTCGCGATGCGCGTTACCCAGGCGGGAAACCATGCGCTGGCGGCGGAGGCGTCGCATCTGGAGACGCTGACCGAAACCGCGCTTGAGCGGCGCGAAGCGATCGCCGCAACCGCCGATGCGCTGGCCCGGCTCGATGTCGCCACCGGCCTGGCCGAACGCGCGGCCGAGGGCGGTTGGGCACGTCCCGATCTGGTCGACCATGCCTGTTTCGATGTCGAGGGGGGCCGCCATCCGGTAGTCGAGGCGGCATTGGCGCGAACCGGCGAACGCTTCGTCGCCAATGATTGCGTGCTCAGCGAGGATTCACGCCTGTGGCTGGTCACGGGTCCGAACATGGGCGGCAAATCGACTTTCCTGCGCCAGAATGCGCTGATCGCGGTGCTGGCGCAGGCGGGCAGCTATGTCCCCGCGACGCGCGCCCGGCTGGGGCTGGTCGACCGTTTGTTCAGCCGTGTCGGCGCGTCGGACAACCTGGCGCGGGGCCGGTCGACCTTCATGGTCGAAATGGTGGAAACCGCCGCCATCCTGTCCCAGGCCGGACCCAACAGCTTCGTCATTCTGGACGAAGTGGGGCGCGGAACCTCCACTTATGACGGCCTCGCCATCGCCTGGGCCGTGGTAGAGGCGATCCATGAGGTAAATCGCTGCCGCTGCCTGTTCGCCACGCATTATCACGAACTTACGCGGCTGGCCGAACGGTGTGAGGCGCTGCGCCTGCATCACGTCCGCGCGCGCGAGTGGAAGGGCGAGCTGGTGCTGCTGCATGAACTCGCGCCCGGCCCGGCGGATCGCAGCTATGGACTGGCGGTCGCGCGGCTGGCCGGGCTGCCCCCGGCGACGATCGCGCGCGCGAAAGCGGTGCTCGCCAAGCTGGAGGCGGGGCGCCAGAAAACGGGTGGGCTGGCCGCCGGTCTGGACGACCTGCCCCTGTTCGTCGCCGCCGCAGAACAGGAAGCGCAGGCGGCGGATGCCTTGCGCGACGAACTCGCGCGGATCGACGTCGACGCGCTTTCCCCGCGTGAGGCGCTGGATGCGCTTTATCGCCTGAAGGGGCTGGCTGCTGATCCTTCGCCCAGATGAACCGCGCGCCCACACCCGGTTCAGCTTGATGCAGATAAACACGCATCGTTCGGACGCCGGAAAAAACTGAACGTTTCGTTCATGAAACTTTCGCTTTTCCCCGGTGTTCAGACGACAAGGTTTCAGAAGAATGGGAGTTCTGGATATGCGTAATTTCATGATGGCCCTGGCGGCCACCGGCCTGCTGGTCCCCGCTGCGACGATCGTTCCGACAACCAAGGCCGAAGCATCGGCGCAAAAGCGCAGCCAGTATCGCGAATGGCGCGGTCGCGACGGTCGCCGTTACTGCCGCAAGCCCGATGGCACGACGGGTCTGGTGATCGGCGGCGTCGCAGGTGCACTGGTCGGTCGCACGATCGATACGCGTGGCGACCGGACGCTGGGCACGCTGCTGGGTGCCGGTGCCGGTGCGCTCGCCGGTCGCGAGGTTGAGCGTTCGACGAGCAAGCGCTGCCGCTGATCGGCGCTTGCCACAGAAATACGGAAAGGGCGGGCATCCTTTGTCCGCCCTTTTCGTTTGTCCGGCGTCATTCCCCCCGCAAATGGAGATCGAACCGATGACCACTCGCAGCGCAAGCGCGAAATATGAAGGCTTTGGCAAGGCCGGTCGCGGCCATGTGTCGCTTCAGTCGGGCGTGATGAAGGACCAGTTTTACGGCTTCACCACCCGGTTCGAGGATGAGGCAGGCACCAACCCCGAAGAATTGATCGCCGCCGCGCACGCATCCTGCTTCACCATGGCGCTCAGCTTTGCGCTGGCCCAGGCGGGGCACAGCGACGGCACGCTTGAAACAACAGCCAAGGTGAAGCTGGAAAAGGATGGCGACGGGTTCAAGGTCACACGCTCCGACCTGTCGCTCGATGCCAGGGTCGACGGCATCGACGCCGCCGAGTTCGAGCGCATCGCGAGCGAGGCAAAAGCGAACTGCCCGATTTCCAAACTGCTGAACGCCGAAATCACGCTTGAACACCGGCTGAACGCATGACACGGGCGCGGGCGGGTGGCGTGATGCTTTAACCTTCCCGCGCTACACCCCCGCGCGTGCTGCGCGTCCTGACCCTATCGAGCTTGTTCCCCGACGAGACCCGTCCCAATTTCGGCGTGTTCGTCGAGCGGCAGACGCTCGGCCTTGCCGCGCTGCCCGACACAGAAGTCCGGGTGGTCGTGCCGATCGGGTTGCCGCCCTTTCCGCTGTCGAGATCGCCCCATTATGCCGCCTTATCTCGCTTGCCGGTGCGCGAGATTTGGAAGGGGCTGGCCATGCGCCGCCCGCGCTTCCTCAATCTGCCCGCTACCGGCGGCCGCTTTCACCCGGCGATGCTGGAGCGTGCGCTGGTCCCGGTGCTGACGGCAATACGTCGCGATTTCACATTCAACGTGATCGACGCGTCCTTCTTCTTTCCCGATGGCGTGGCGGCGGTGGCGCTGGGCCGGCGTTTCGACGTGCCCGTGTCGATCAAGGCGCGCGGCGCCGATATCCATCATTGGGGCCACGCCCCCGCAACCGCGGCGGGCGTGCTGGCGGCGGGCCGGGCGGCGGACGGGTTGCTGGCGGTCAGTTCGGCGATGCGCGATGACATGATCGCGATCGGGATGTCGGCGGATCGCATCCGCGTGCATCATACCGGTGTCGATCAGACGCGGTTCGCACCTGACGATCAGGCACGCCAGCGCATCGGCATAAGCGGGCCGCTGGTGGTGTCGGTGGGTGCGCTGATTCCACGCAAGGGGCATGACCTGGTGATCGAGGCCGTCGCCCGCATTCCCGACGTGTCGTTGCAGATCGCGGGCGAAGGCCCCGGGCGCGCGCGGCTGCAGGCACAGATCGACGGACTGGGCGTCAGCGACCGGGTGCGCCTGCTCGGATCAGTCGCGCATCACGAACTGCCGTCGCTGCTGGCTGCCGCCGACGTCATGGCGCTGGCATCGGCATCGGAAGGGCTGGCGAACGCGTGGGTCGAATCGCTGGCCAGCGGCACGCCCGTCGTCATCCCCGACGCGGGCGGCGCACGCGAGGTCGTCGACCGTGCCGAAGCTGGACGCATTGTCGAGCGCAGCGTCGACGGCATCGCAGCGGGAATCCTCGAAATGCTCGCCGCCGCCCCCAACCGACAGGCGGTTCGCGCCGCCGCCCGCCGATTCACCTGGGAACGCAACGCCCTGACCTTGCGCCAGCATCTGGCATCGCTGGTCGGCTGAGCCGATCAGATCGGCAGCTTGAAGCCCGGCGGCAGCGGAATGCCCGCCGTCATCTTCGACATTTCGGTCGAGCTGGCGGCATCGGCCTTGGCCCGCGCGTCGTTGAACGCGGCGGCGACCAGATCCTCCAGCACGCCCTTTTCCTCAGGCTTCATCAGCGAATCGTCGATGTCGACACCGATGATCCGGCCCTTCGCGGTCGCACGGACCTTGACCAGCCCACCGCCCGACGCGCCCTCGACCTCGATCGTGTCGAGTGCGGCCTGCGCCTTCTCCAGTTCGTTCTGGACGTTCTGCGCCATCGCCATGATGTCATCTAGATTTTTCATGCCAAACTCCGTCTGTTCTTCGGCCCGACAAGTTCGCTGCCGGGAAATGCTGCAAGGGTCGCCGCGACGATCGGGCTTTCGCGCACCGATCGTTCAAACGCTTCATCGTCGGCCAGTTCCACTTCGCGCAGCGACGCGGCGCCCGGCGCGTCGCTGATCGTCACGCGCCAGCGCGCGCCCGTCGCCTGTTTCAGCGCGTCCATCAATTCGCGCGCGAAGTCGGACGGCAGCGGTCGGGCGTTCGACAATTCCAGTTCGGGCGGCGCGATCCGAACCGGCCGCGCGTGATTGCGCCACGCCTCTGACAGGGCATGGCGGCCGGTGCCGGCAAGGGTATCGCGGATCGCCTCAAGCGTTGTGGGCAAGGCGGGCGCTTCCGCGACAGGCGCGGATGCGGGCGCCGGGGCCGATTTCGCCTGCCCGGCATCGTCCGCCCCGCCACCTTCGCGAATCTGCCGCGCCAATTCGCCCGGATCAGGCAGTTGCGAAGCATGAATGACGCGCAGCAACGCCATTTCGCACGCTTCGATCGGCATTGCGGCGCGTCCGACTTCCTCATGCCCCTTGAGCAGCAATTGCCACAGGCGGTGAAGGACCGGGAAGGACAACCGCGACGCCCATTCGGCCAGTGCTTCGCGCTCCTCGACGGGTTGCGCCATGTCGGTCGCCGTGCCGACCTTTGCCAGCGTGATGCCGTGGGTGGTTTCCATCAGCGCGCGCAGCACGGCCTGCGGATCGACGCCCAGATCATATTGCCGCCGAAGCGCCGCCAGCGCCTCCGCCGACTCCCCCGCCAGCAACAGCGCGAACAGCGCGCGCATCGCACCCCGGTCGGACAGGCCCAGCATCTCGCGCACGGCATCGGCACGCACGCCGCCGCCTTCGATCCCGGCATGGGCAATCGCCTGATCGAGGATTGACAGACCGTCGCGCGCAGAACCCTCTGCCGCGCGTGCGATCAGCGCCAGCGCCTCCGGCTCGGCCTCGAACCCCTCCGCCTTGACCACATGGGCGAAATGCGCGGCCAGCTTCTCCGCCGGAATGCGGCGCAGGTCGAAACGCTGGCACCGCGACAGGACCGTGATCGGCACCTTGTCGACTTCAGTCGTCGCCATCAGGAACTTGACGTGCGCGGGCGGTTCCTCAAGCGTCTTGAGCAGCGCGTTGAACGCCGGCTTCGACATCATGTGCACTTCGTCGATGATGTAGATTTTGTAGCGCGCCGACACCGCGGCATAGCGCACTGCCTCGGTCATCTCGCGCACGCTGTCGACGCCGTTGTTCGACGCGGCGTCGATTTCGATCACGTCGATATGACGCCCCTCAGCAATCGCGCGGCACGGCTCGCACACGCCGCATGGGTCGATCGTCGCACCGCCCTGCCCATCGGGACCGATGCAATTCAGCGCCTTGGCGATCAGGCGCGCGGTCGATGTCTTGCCGACACCGCGCACACCCGTCAGCAGGAACGCGTGCGCCAGCCGATCACGGCGGACCGCGTTGCCCAGCGTCTGGACCATCGCATCCTGCCCGATCAGCGCATCGAAGCTTTGCGGCCGGTATTTGCGTGCCAGCACGCGATACGCCTCCGCCGGGGGCGGCGCGGGCGGTTCGCCCAGGTCGAAACTCATATCGTCCATCACCGCCAATCTAGGGCGTTCCGGCTCACGACGATAGGGGCGATCAACGCTGAAGCAGTTGCTGGATGTCCGCCTCGATCGCCTGTGGTGTAGTGGTGGGAGCATAGCGTCCCGCGACCCGCCCCTGACGATCGACCAGAAACTTGGTGAAGTTCCATTTGATCGCTTCGCTGCCCAGCAATCCGGGCGCGGCCTTTTTCAGCACGCGCCAGACCGGCGCCGCATCGGGTCCGTTGACATCGACCTTGCCCATGATCGGAAAGGTGACGTCATAGCTGGTCGAGCAGAAGCTGGCGATTTCCGCCGCCGATCCCGGTTCCTGGCCGCCGAACTGGTTGCAGGGAAAGCCGATCACCACCAGCCCCTTCCCCCCATGGGCGCGATACAGCGATTCCAGTCCGGCATATTGCGGTGTGAACCCGCATTTCGACGCGACATTGACGATCAGCATCACATGGTCGCGCCATGCCGACAGGTCGGTCTGGCTGCCATCGGGGGCGGTGACGGGCGCGGTATACAGGTCGGTCATGCCAGCACCCCGTCGTGCAGGCGGACAACGCGGTCCATCCGCGCCGCCAGCCGTTCGTTATGCGTTGCGACCAGCGCCGCCGATCCTTCGCCGCGCACCAGACGCAGAAACTCGGCCAGCACGATATCGGCGGTCGCCTCGTCCAGGTTGCCGGTCGGCTCGTCCGCCAACACCAGTGCGGGGCGATTGGCCAGCGCACGGGCAACAGCCACCCGCTGCTGCTCGCCACCCGACAACTGGCTCGGCCGGTGCGTCAGCCGCGCCGCCAGCCCCAGCGCCGACAGCAAATGGCCGGACCGTTCGATGGCAGCCGCTTTTGCCGCGCCATGGATCAGTTGCGGCAGCTCGACATTCTCGATCGCGGTGAAATCGGGCAGCAGGTGGTGGAACTGATAGATGAAGCCCAGCCGGTCGCGGCGCACCACGGTGCGCTCGGCGCTGCTCAGCTTCGTCACTTCCTGTCCCACGATACGGATCGAGCCTTCGAACCCGCCTTCCAACAGGCCGACCGCCTGCAACAGCGTCGACTTGCCGGATCCCGATGGACCGAGCAGCGCGACGATCTCACCGGGGGCCACGTCCAGGTCGATGCCGCGCAGCACCTCGATCGTCTGGCCGCCCTGGCGAAAACTGCGCTGCAAGGCGAGCGTCTGAAGAACCGGCTCACTCATAACGCAGCACCTGCACGGGATCGGTGCTCGCCGCCTTGAATGCCGGGTAAAGCGTCGCGAGGAAGCTGAACACGAATGCCATCAACGCAATGCCCGCGACCTCGACCGGATCGGTCTTGGACGGCAATTCGGTCAGGTATCGCATCGACGGGTCCCATATCTCCTGTCCGGTCACGAATCCCAGAAAGCCCAGCACCCCCTGCCGGAAATAAAGCAGGATGAAGCCCAGGGTCAGCCCGGCGACGATCCCCAGCGAGCCGATCGTCGTGCCAACGGTGACGAAGATGCGGATCAACCCCTGTCGCGTTGCCCCCATCGTCCGCAGGATCGCGATATCGCGGGTCTTAGCGCGGACCAGCATGATGAGCGATGACAGGATGTTGAACACCGCCACCAGGATCAGGATCGACAGCACGGTGAACGTCACCAGCCGATCGACCTGCAACGCCTCGAAAATTTCGGAATTCAGCCGGCGCCAGTCGTTCAGCACGCCGCGCGACCCCACCTTCACAGCCAGCGGTTGCAGGATCTCCTCCACCCGGTCGGGGTCCACCGTGTCGATCTCGATCATGCCGACCGAATCGCCCATCAGCAGCAACGTCTGGGCATCGGCCATCGGCATGATGACGAATGCCTTGTCGTAATCATAGACACCGACTTCAAAGATCGCGCCGATGCGATAGGAAACGATGCGCGGCACCGTGCCCATCGGGGTCGCGACCCCCTGAAAGCTGATGAGCGAAATCTCGCTGCCCACTGTCGCGCCCAGCGATTGCGCCAGCCGGGAACCGACCGCGATATTGCCGCTGCCATCGGTCAGCGATGCCAGCGATCCGACCACCACATTGTCGCGGATGGTCGGATTGGTGCGAATGTCCTGAACGCGCATCCCGCGCAGGATCACCGCTTCGGTGCGGCCGTTGAAGTCGGTCATCAACGGCTGTTCGATCAGCGGGGTCGCGCTGGTGACGCCGGGGGTTGCGCGGGCATCGTCCAGCACCTGTCGCCAGTCGCGCAGTTGTCCGGCATAGCCCTGCACCACCGCATGGCCGTTCAGCCCCACGATCTTGTCGAAAAGCTCGGCCCGAAAGCCGTTCATCACGCTCATGACGATCACCAAAGCGGCCACGCCCAGCATCACCGCGACCAGGCTGATGCCGGCGACCAGAAAGATGAACGCCTCACCCCGGCCGGGGAGCAGATAGCGCCGGGCGATCATGCGCTCATAGCGCGAAAGGATCATGCGGGAACCCTTGGGAACAGGAGGATGCGCCCGCCTTAGCAGCGTTGCGCCGACGTGCAATCAGGCGTGTTGCCCAATGAACACAGGGTTAAGCGATTCTGCCGCGCCGTGCCGGTTTCCGAATGACATCAATCGGCCGCACGCTTACCAAGATTTCACGAAGCTCAGGCAAACAGGCCGTGGTTCGGGGAGGTTTCAGTCCCGCCTTGACGTAAGGTCAATGGCGTGTGGACGGAACCATATTAGGGGGCTGACGAGCGATCGTCACGCAGGCGCCCGGGCTGCTCAAGCGGTCCGGGCGTTTGCCGTTTAGGCCTGTGGCAAAAACCGTGCGAAGTGCGTGCGAAGTCAGTCCTGCCCGTTTGCCTGGGCGACGATCAGTGCGACATCCAGGCTTTCCTCGCCCGCACCCAGCCGCGATCCGGCGACCGGCGCGGCCGACGCCGTGTCGATGCCGATCGCCACGCGCACATAGCGGTCATCGATCAAGGCGCCGCGCGACGGATCGATCGCGCACCACCCCTGATCGGGCACAAACGCCTCGACCCAGCCGTGCGGCGCGCAACTCTGGCTTTCGTCCTGACGATAGCCACCGACATAACGCGACGGCACCTCGGCAGCGCGCAGTCCGGCGACCATGGCCTGGGCCACTTCCCGCGCGCTGGCCGTCCCGCTGTCGAACACGGTTGCCGCGTCACGCAGCGTTTCGCCCTCCACGCCGGTCAGCCGATCGCCAAGCGACCGCGAGAACCGGACGATGGCGTCAAGGTCGATCGCACCTCCGTCCAGCGCGTCGCGGGCAAACGCGGCCAGTGCCGCACCGGGCATCGTGCGCTCGGATTCGCGCAGGTAAAATGTCGGCGGCAGCGGCTCGGCCATGCCGCGCAGCAACCCCTGTGGCTCGCCGGTCAACACCTCTCCACGCACACTGATCTCGATGCCATCCAGCGGCCCGTCGGCATAGAGCATCGTCTGGCGATTGCCCAAACCGTCGCGGCTTTCGCGCAGGCGCGCATCGCAATCGACATCGATCGACCATGCGACGACCGTCTGGTCATCGGTGTCGTCGGGCGTCATCCGCAACAACTGGATCAGCCGGGTCTGCGGCTCGGTGAAGCGATAACGGGTGCGATGCTCGACAATGATCCGCATCAGATGAACCTGAATTGCTGGGCGATGGCGCGGTCAAGTGCGGTGTTCTCCTCGATGAAACCGGCCAGCCATTCGTGCAGACCGCCGAGGATGACTTCATGGCTGCGCGTGCGATGCATCCGCGCCATACGCGCGCGCGCCATGCGATCCGCCCCGCCCTGAAGCCCGGTGCGCTTGCCCAGCAGGCCCAGCATCTCGACCGTCTCCTCGACACATGCCGCCAGCGACCGGGGCAGTTCGGGCCGCGTCAGCAACAGGTCGATGACCAGCCCCGGCTTCAACCCGTCGGCATAGAGCCAGCGATAGGCGGTGACGGCGGACACGGTTTGAAGGATCGTCGTCCACTGATCCCGGTCGACCACGCCGCCCACCTGTTCGCCTTCGGGCAACAGCAGGTGATATTTTACGTCGATCAGTCGCGCGGTATTGTCCGCACGCTCGATCGCGGCGCCCAGGCGGATGAACCAGACGGCTTCGTTCCGCATCATCCGCATCACCGCGCCTTCAAAGCCGCGGGTTTCGGCCTTGACCGCTTCGACCAGATTGAGCGTCGCCATCGCATTGCCGGGACGCATCCGCGAATTGAAGATCAGCCATGCACGATTGATCGCGGTCCAGGCTTCGCGCGTCAGTGCGGTGCGAACCGCGCGGGCATTGTTGCGCGCCATGTCCAGGCACTGGACGATCGAGCCGCCATGACCGGCATCAATCGTCAGGAACCGCGCGACATTCGCCTGATCGATCGGCGCCCCGGTTTCTGCGAAAGCCCCGTCATTATAGGTGACGCGCAGCGCGCTTTGCCACGCCGCCTCCCCGGCGGGCGTCGCCGACAGTGCGTCGAGCCGCACCGTTGCCTCGACCAGCCGGGCGATGAAATCGGCGCGTTCGACATATCGGCCCAGCCAGTAGAGCGAGGCGGCGGTGCGAGAGAGCATCAGCATGGCCGCTCCCTCAACCCAGCAACGCCTGGCGCTGCATCATCGCGTCCTGTTCCTGCCCCTGCACCGTGGCCGGATCGGGCATCAGCACGAAACTGTCCTTGGTGCCGCCGCCTTGGCTGGAATTGACGACCAGCGACCCTTGGCGCAGCGCCACGCGCGTCAGGCCGCCGGGCACCACCTGAACCCCGTTGCGCCCGGTCAGGACAAAGGGGCGGAAATCGACATGTCGCGGCGCAAGTCCGCTCTCGCTCAGCGTCGGCACGGTCGACAGCGCCAGCGTAGGCTGCGCGATATAGCGATGCGGCTCGGCAATCAGGGCGGCGCGGAACCGCTCGATCTCGTCGCTGCTCGCCGTCGGGCCGACCAACATGCCATAGCCGCCCGATCCGTCGACCAGCTTGACCACCAGTTCGGGCAGGTGGTCGAGCACATATTTCAGCGCCTGCGGCTCGCGGCAACGCCATGTCTCGACATTGGGGAGCTTTGCCTCACCACCCGAATAATAGCGCACGATTTCAGGCATATAGCTATAGATCGCCTTGTCGTCGGCGATGCCGTTGCCCGGTGCGTTCAGGAGCGTGACGTTGCCGGCGCGATAAGCGGACATCAGGCCCGGCACACCCAATAGCGAATCGGGTCTGAACACGACGGGATCGAGATAATCGTCATCGATCCGGCGATAGATCACATCGACCTTCACCCGCCCCGCAATGGTCTGCATCCAGACCACGTCGTCATCGACAACCAGATCGGCCGGCTCGACCAGTTCGATGCCCATCGAATCGGCCAGAAAGCTGTGTTCGTAATAGGCGCTGTTGAAATGCCCCGGCGTCAGCACGACACACACCGGGCGGCTGCCCGCCCCCGCCGGCGCCACCGATCGCATCGTTTCGTGCAGACGATCGGGATAGCTGTCGACCGCCGCCACCCGATATTTGCGAAACAGTTCGGGACACAGCCGGATCATCGCCTCGCGGTTTTCCAGCATGTAGGACACGCCCGACGGCGTGCGCGCATTGTCCTCGAGAACGAAGAAAGCGTCCGGCCCGGTTCGCACCAGATCGATGCCGCAGATATGCGCCCAGATGCCGTGCGGCGGGCGGATGCCGACCACTTCGGGGCGGAATTGCGGATTGCGAAGCACGATGTCGGCGGGCAGCACGCCATCCTTCAGGATGCGGCGTTCACCATAGATATCGTCCAGAAACGCATTGATCGCCTCAACCCGCTGGACCAGCCCCTCGGACAGGCGCGCCCATTCTTGTGCCAGGAACACGCGGGGGACGATATCGAAGGGGATGATCCGTTCTGCCGCTTCACGATCGCCATAGACGGCGAAGGTGATGCCGAGTTGCCGGAAGGTATATTCGGCCGCTTCCGACCGGCGCGCCAGTTCGTCGCCGGGCGTCTCGACAATCCATCGGGCGAGCGCCGCTAGCGCTTCACGCGGATTTGCCGGGCCGCCATGGCCCCATATCTCATCGAACGCGCGTATATCCCCCATCGACCCTCGTAATGCTCGAGTTCGGTTAATGGTTGCATGGTGCCGCGCGTTGTTGCGCCGCACAAGGGCCAGGCGCATGATTATTGCAGTTACCCTTTTGGGGTTGAGCACTTTACCCTGTTGGCGTAAAAGCGAGGATATGACGACACTTGCTGGTTTGAAAATCCGCCGCTTTCGCGATCAACGCGGCATCAGCCGTGCGGCGTTCGGTGCATGGTATGGCGCACCCGGCAGCACGGTTCAGGGCTGGGAAGAAGACGGGAAGCGCGCCGCCGCGCCGATCGTCAACCAGATCGCCGGCAACGGCATTGCCCATCACGCCGACTGGTTCGTGACCGCTCGCAACATGGAGAATGAAATGGGTCGCTGGTCCCCCACAAGCTGGCAGTCGGCCGATGCGCGCCAGATGCCCGATTATCCCGACCCGGATGCGCTGGCGGCGACCACTGCCGAACTGGGCCGTTTCCCGCCGCTCGTCTTCGCGGGCGAAGCGCGGCAACTGACCGCCGAACTGGGCCGCGTGGCGGAGGGGCACGCGTTCCTGTTGCAGGGCGGCGACTGCGCGGAGAGCTTTGCCGAGTTCCACCCGAACAACATCCGCGACACGTTTCGCGTCATTCTGCAGATGGCGGTCGTCCTGACCTTTGCGTCAAAGCTGCCGACAGTGAAGCTGGGCCGCATGGCGGGTCAGTTCGCCAAGCCGCGCTCGGCCCCGACCGAGGTGATCGACGGCGTCGAGCTGCCCAGCTATCGCGGCGACAATGTCAACGACATCGCCTTCACCCCCGAAGGCCGTGTGCCCGATCCGGGCCGGTTGCTGCGCGCCTATTCGCAGTCGGCGGCAACGCTGAACCTGCTGCGTGCGTTCGCGCAGGGCGGTTATGCCAATCTGCATCAGGTGCATAAGTGGACGCTCGATTTCATGGGTCGCAGCCCCTGGTCGCAGCGTTATGCCGATGTCGCCGACCGGATCGGCGAAGCGCTGGAGTTCATGGAGGCGTGCGGGATCAATCCCGAAACCGTGCCCCAGTTGGCACGCACCGATTTCTATACCAGCCATGAAGCGCTGCTGCTCCCCTATGAGCAGGCGCTGACGCGACAGGATTCGCTGACCGGCGACTGGTATGACACCAGCGCGCACTTCCTGTGGATCGGCGACCGCACCCGTTTCGAAGGTTCGGCGCATGTCGAATTCCTGCGCGGCATCGGCAACCCGATCGGTATGAAATGCGGGCCGAGCCTTGAGCCGGACGCGCTGCTGCGGTTGCTCGACACGCTCAATCCGCACCGCGTGCCGGGTCGCATGACGCTCATCACTCGCTATGGCCATGACAAGATCGAGGCGCACCTGCCCGCGCTGGTCCGCGCCGTGAAGCGGGAGGGGCATCCGGTCGTCTGGAGCTGTGACCCGATGCACGGCAACACGATCAAGGCAGCGACCGGATACAAGACGCGGCCATTCGACCGTATCCTCGACGAAGTCCGCGGCTTTTTCGCCGTGCACCGGGCAGAGGGCACTCATGCCGGCGGGATCCATGCCGAAATGACGGGGCAGGACGTGACCGAATGCACCGGCGGCGCCATCGCGGTCAGCGAACAGGCGCTGGCCGACCGCTATCACACGCACTGCGACCCACGCCTGAATGCGGGGCAAAGCATCGAGCTGGCCTTTCTGCTGGCCGAAATGCTCAACAAGGAACTGGCGGAGCGGAAAAAGGCTGCTGCTTGACGCGCTTGTAAATCCCCGGTTGTGTCGTTGCGCGGGGCAAACC
>NZ_DATJLI010000145.1:0-47401 GCF_035490575.1 Sphingomonas sp.
GATCGCCGATGTGCGCGGCAGCGTGTCGGGCGCGGGCCATATCCGCTGGTCGCCGGACGGTGTGACCAGCGACGGCGTGTTCCGCACTGCGGGCACCGATCTTGCCGCCGCATTCGGTCCCGTCACCGGCCTGTCGGGCGAGATCCGCTTCACCGATTTGCTCGGCCTGAAAAGCGAAAGCGGGGTGGCGACGATCGCCAGCGTCAATCCGGGCATACCGGTCGAAAACGGGCAGGTCCGTTACCGGCTGATCGGCGATCAGAAGGTTCAGGTGGAGGGCGGTCGCTGGCCGTTCGCGAGCGGGGCGCTGACGCTCGACCCGACGGTGCTCGACCTGTCGACGGGCAAGGAACGGCGGCTGACCTTCCATGTCGAGGGGGTCGATGCCGCCGGCTTCCTCCAGCAGTTCGAGTTCGAGAATCTGAATGCGACCGGTACATTCGACGGCACGCTGCCGATGATCTTTGACGAGCGCGGCGGCCGGATCGAGAATGGGCGGCTGACGGTGCGGGAGGGGGGCGGCACGATCGCCTATGTCGGTGAAGTATCGCGCGAAAATCTGGGCACCTGGGGCAATCTGGCGTTCGGGGCGCTGAAGTCGCTGCGATATGAGCGCCTGAACCTGACGCTCAACGGCCCGCTGGATGGCGAGATGGTGACTGAAATCCGCTTTGCCGGCGTCAGCCAGGGGGAAGGGGCCAGCAGCAACTTCATCATCCGGCGCCTTGCCCGCCTGCCTTTGGTGTTCAACGTCACGGTTCGCGCGCCGTTTCGGCAACTGCTCGATTCGGTGCAGTCCTATTACGACCCCACGCGCCTGATCGAACGCAACCTGCCTGCGCTGATCGAGCAGCAGGAAAAGCGCGACGTTCAGCCCCCCGAAAGCGAGACCATGCCATGAGCGAAACAGGATTGATGCCGCCGATGAAAAGCGCGATTCGAATGCCCATGTTCAGGACGGTGGCGGTTTGCGTGGCGGCGGGCCTTGGCGGATGCGTGAATGTCAGCGCGCCTGACAAGCCGATCGTCATCAACCTGAACATCAGCATCACGCAGGAAGTGGTGTATAAGCTGGATGGCGAGGCGAAATCGCTGATCCAGCAAAATCCGGGGATATTCTGATGAAGCGCATGGTCATTTCGGCACTGGTTCTGGGGATCGCGACGCTCGGCGCGACGGTGGCCCATGCCCAGCGCGATCCAGCCTATGCCGCCGCGCGCGCCGCCGGGCAGGTGGGGGAACGGACCGACGGCTATCTGGGGATTGTCGGGTCGGCGACGCCGGACGTGCGCGCGCTGGTCAACAAGATCAACATCCAGCGCAAAGCTGCCTACACCCAGGGCGCGCAGGCGGGTTCGACCGTCGAACAGTTCGCGTTCGTGTCGGGGTGTAACCTGATCGCGCGCACCCAGCCGGGTGAAATGTATCAGGCGCCCGGCGGCAGCTGGAAAAAGCGCGGTGCCGGCGCGCCCGAGCGCGATCCGCGCTGCGTCTAGGCCACAGCGTTCCGCGACAATTCGTTGCGGGCGACCGGCCGGTTGACTTGACCGGCACCCGCCCGTAAGCGGCGCTTGCCTTGGCGGGCTTGCCGCTCGGCGGATGCATTTGCCCCGGCATTTCGAACGGGGAGAGCGCATGGCCGAAAACAAGCCCGGACCGGACCCCTTGCCCGAGGATGCGCGGCTCGAATCGCTCGATGAGCGGTTGCGGCGCGCGAACTCGCAGGAGGCACGGCGATCAGGCGAGGGGGCGTCCAACACGGATGGCTATCGCCTGGGCAATCGCGTGCTGGCCGAATTGATCGGCGGTATGGTCGGCGGTGCGGTGATCGGGTGGACGCTCGATTATTTTCTCGGCACCTCCCCGTGGCTCCTGCTCGTGCTGCTTGCCCTGGGCATTGTCAGCGCGTTCAGGAACATCATCAGGCTTTCTGGCAAGCGCCCGTAGTCACGGCTTCGGGCGCTTTGGTCAAATGGGAACGGCAGTGGCGGCTGAAGGACAAGGCACCATCGATCCGATGCACCAGTTCGAGGTGCAGTCGATCCACGATCTGTTCCAGATCGGTGGCCACACGATCGCGTTCACCAACTCGGCGCTGTACATGGTCGCCGCGCTGGTCGCGCTGTGGGCCTTCATGCTGATGGGCATGAAGCGTGAGCTGGTCCCCGGTCGCGGGCAGATGATGGTCGAGGGGTTCGTCGGCTTCATCGACAAGCTGCTGGCGCAGAATATCGGCCATGCCGGGCGCAAATATGTGCCCTATGTCTTCACGCTGTTCATGTTCATCCTGTTCGGCAACCTGATCGGCCTGCTGCCGCTGGGTCTGTTCCGGCTGCATCCGTTCACCTTCACAAGTCATTTCACGGTGACGGGCGTGCTGGCGATCATGAGCTTCTCGATCGTGCTGATCGTCGGCTTCGCCAAGCACGGTCTACGCTTCTTCAGCCTGTTCGCGCCCAAGGGCACGCCGATCCCCGTGCTGTTGCTGGTCGCGCCGATCGAGTTCGTGTCGTTCATGGTGCGCCCGTTCAGCCTGGCGCTGCGACTTTTCGTTGCGATGACCGCGGGACACATCCTGCTCAAGGTGCTGGCCAGCTTCGTCGTCAACGCCGCCAATGCGGGCGCGGGCATCGGCTTTGCCGTCGGCATCCCCAGTTTCGCGCTGATGGTCGGCGTGTCGGCGCTGGAAGTGTTGGTGGCGGGCGTGCAGGCCTATGTCTTTGCGCTGCTGACTTCGCTCTACATCAACGATGCCGAGCATTTGCACGACCATCACTGAGTTCCCGTTTACAACCTAACACACGTATTTCCCAAGGAGTTGAACAATGGAAGCTGACGCAATCAAGCTGCTGGGTGCCGGTCTCGCGGCAATCGGTGCGGGCCTAGCCGCGCTGGGCGTGGGCAATGTCTTCGCCGCATTCCTCGAAGGCGCGCTGCGTAATCCGTCGGCCGCCGCCGGTCAGCAGGGCAACATGTTCATCGGCTTCGCCGCCGCTGAACTGCTCGGCCTGCTGGCGTTCGTCGTGGCCGTTCTGCTGATCTTCGTCGCGTAACGTCACGCCGACGAACCGGGGCCGGCACATCGCCGGCCCCCTGATTGCAGGAAATCCAGATGCCTCAGATCGAACAGGTCGCCGCAACCTATGCGTCGCAGCTTTTCTGGCTGCTCGTGACGTTCGGCCTTGCATTTCTCATCGTCGGACGCGGCATGGTGCCGAAGGTCCAGTCGACGATGGATGCACGCGACAATCAGGTCGCTGCCGATCTGAAGGCAGCCGAAGCGGCGCGCGCGCAAGCCGATGCCGATGAGGCGAAGTGGCGTGCCGACGAAGACGCGGCCCGCGAACGCGCCCGCACCACGCTGGCCGCTGCCAAGGCCGAGGCCACGCAGGCGACCGAAGCGCGCCTCGCGGTATCGGACGCCGAACATGCCGCCCGCGTCGAAGCGGCGGAGGCACGGAACGCCGCCGCCAGCAACGCCGCCGCTGCCGAGATCGAAACCGTCGCCGCCGAAGCGACGCTCGACATCGTCGCGCGCCTGTCGGGCGCAACCGTCACCGAAGATGAGGCGCGTGGCGCCGTGAAGGCAGTGCTCCATGGCTAATGCACCCGCGCAGGGCGATGCGGCCGTCCAGACCGGCATCGAACCCAATGCCAATTATCAGGCCGAACTCGACGCCGCCGCGCATGGTGAGGGCATGGGGATGCCCGAAACCGGCGTCGACGCGATCGAGACGCATGGCGAAGCCGTGCCGCACAGCGACCCCACCGCGCTGTTCCTCGACCCCACGGGCTGGGTGTCGGCGGCGATGGCAGTGTTCATCCTGATCCTGTTGTGGAAGGGCGTGCCCCGGCTGATCGGGCGGATGCTCGACGGCCAGATCGCGGCGATTCGCGGTCGTCTGGACGAAGCCAAGGCGCTGCGTGCGGAGGCGGAAGCGCTCAAGGCCGAATATCAGCGCAAGCTTGCGACCGCCGAGGCCGATGCCGCCGCGATGGTCGCCCATGCCGAGGAAGAGGCGGTTGCCCTGCGCGCCAAGGCGGAGGCCGACGCCGCTGAATTGGTCCAGCGCCGCGCGCGCATGGCAGAGGACAAGATCGGCGCTGCCGAGCGTCAGGCGATTGCCGATATCCGCGTTCGCACCGCCGATGCCGCCGCAAAGGCAGCCGCATCGATCCTTGCCGAAAAACATGGTGCCGATGCCGACCGCGCGCTGGTCGACCGCACGATTGCGGGACTTGGCCGGCCGAACTGAACCGCCCGGTATCGATAAACAAAACGCGCGTCCGGGCCGGGCGCGCGTTTTGCATTTCAAGGGTGGCTGGCAGCGCGGCCGCGCGTCGTCACTCGCGCTTTGCCAGCTTGTCCTTCAACGCCGCCGCCAGCCCCGAAAGCGGCCCGGCCTCGCTTTCGGACAGCACGCCCGCTTCGCGAAGCACGGCATCGGCGCCGCGCGCGCGGGGAAAGGGGTCGAGCGCCAGCGCCATCGTCTGCGCGGCAGCTTCGCCAAGGTCGATGGCGCTGCCGGTGAAGAAGATCGTGTCGCAATCATCGGCGTCCAGCTCGACTTCCTCGGCCGCGTCGTCGCCGGGTTCCGGCAGGAACCGCACGGTGAACGCTTGATCGAGCGTGGCGGGCACGGCTTTGCCGGTTGCAACGCACGCCTGAACGACCTGTGCCTTGAACCGTCCCGACGCGATAATGCCTGCCGCATCGCGCCGGACGGCGAAATCGGCCTCGAGCTGGTCAAGCGACAACAGCGCGAATCGGCGGGCAAGTGCCTGACGCTCGGCAGTGTTGGCCTCGACACGGCTGCTGGCTTCCCCGGCGCCGATCTGGTCAAGGCGAAGCGGGCGCGAAAACTCGGGCGTCATGGCAGGTCTCCGGCGCGCAGTCGCTCGACGCTCACCCCGTCCAGCGCCGCGCGAAACGCGAGCAGCTTGTCGCGGCTATGGGCCAGCGAATCGGGTGCGGGCGCGGTGCCGCGATAGATATTGCGGATCATCGCGCCGTCGATATCGCCACCGGTCATGCCGTCGCGATACGCGCCCAGCCGTCCGCCCAGCATCCCCATCATCCGGCCGACATGCTTGCCGACCATGATGTCGCCGACGCCCTGCTGGCGCAGTTGCCCATCCATGTCGTCGATGAAGCATTCGGCCAGCGATGCCGACAATGTCGCCGCGCTTTCCGCATCCTGTTCGAGTCGCAGCAGCACCATGGTCAGCACCGCCGCCACCATGTCGAACCGCCCGTCGATCGTGTCGGGCACGCCACCGGCCTGATACCAGTGCGGCTGGCGGGCGCGGGCGACGAGGGCATTGTATAGCGGCTCGCCCTCGCGGGCGGGTGTCGAGCCGAAAAGGCGTTGCAGCAGTCCCATCGGGTTCCTTGATCGTCGCGCGGCCTTGTTTGGCGTGCGCTGCGCGCATATTGAGGCGCATCGCGTCCGATGCAATCGGCAATGGGCGCGCGTGAGTGAAGTCGAGTTCAGGAGATTTTCGATGGCGCCGTCCGGTCCCCGTGCGATCGCATCGTTGCTGGCCCTTTCGCTGGCGGCGTCGGCGTGCGCGCCGCTGAAAAGCCATCAGGGTTATGTCGTCGATGCCGACCTCATCAATTCGGTGCAGCCGGGCGTCGACAATCGCGACTCGGTGCTGCGGACGCTGGGTAAGCCCACATTGACCGGCCAGTTCGATCAGGGCGAATGGTATTATGTGTCGCGCGACAGCCGCAACTATGCCTTCAACAATCCTGATCCGAATGCCCAGACGACGATCCGCATCCGGTTCGACGACAACGACAACGTTGCGTCGATCGACCGCATGGGCCTGGAGCAGGTGGCGGAAGTCAGCCCCACGCAGAAGAAGACCCCGACCCTGGGTCGCGAGCGCGGCTTCTTTCAGGAATTGTTCGGCAATATCGGCACTGTCGGCGCGCCCGGCGCCGGTGCGCCCGGCGGCCCCTGATCCTTTCGCAACGCTGACTTGACCGTTCCCGCGCCGTTCAGTGGCGCGGCGCCATGAATGGCTCCAGCACGGACGACCCCACCGGCGAGTGCCGGCGTCGTTCGAGAGCAGGAACATGGAGGACAAGTGATGCGTAAGCTGATGACCACCGTTTTGATGGCTGCCGTCGCGATCCCGTCGCTGGCGGTTCCCGGCATCGCCAGCGCCCAGTCGTGGCGCGAGGTCGAGCGCAGCCGACGCGACGTTCGCGAGGAACGGCGCGAGCTTCGTCAGGCGCAGCGTTACGGCGACCGACGTGACGTCCGCCGCGAACAGCGCGATGTGCGTGATGCGCGCCGCGATTTGCGGCAGGACCGCCGCGACTATCGCTGGGGCCGCAACGACTGGCGCGACTGGCGCAACCGCAATGGCGCGCTGTATGCGCGTGGCAATTGGCGCGCGCCCTTCCGCTATAATCGCTGGCGCCCCGGCGTGCGGATCGCACCGGTTTATTATGGCCAGCGCTACTGGATCAACGATCCCTATCGCTATCACTTGCCGCCGGTTCGCGGGAACCAGCGTTGGGTGCGGCATTATGACGATGTGCTGCTGATCGATCGCCGCCGCGGCGTTGTAGTCGATGTCATCAGCGGTTTCTGGCGCTGACGACAGGGCGGGCGGACTGAAATCCGCCCTGCACACGGGTTAACCGGGGGACCCGGTCGGCAGGATGCCGGCCGGGTTTCGCGTATCGGCCCCGATTGGCCGCGCCGCGATACGCGGACGACGCGGCCGGTGCGCGACAGGCACCGGTCCCGAAAGGGGGAAAGGGACCATTTCGCAAACGCCCTGCCGCGCCGTTGGTTCGGTCGCCTGCCGTTAGAAATCGCTGCCCAGCGTCAGGGCCGGACCCGAACCGGGTTCGGCGGCGCCCGCCAGCCGCTGTCGCCAGTCGAGCGACAGGCGCAGCGCGCGCGGTCCCACGGGCACGCGGACGGCCAGCGACGGGCCGATATCCAGCCGCCCGGCATCGCGCTGCACTGCGCCCCAGGCACCCAGTCCGATCGTCCATGCCTCGGTCGCATCGATCGAGGCGGCGAGTCGTAGCGCGCCGTCGGCGAACGGCTCGACCCGGCTGTCGCGCAGCACGCCGCCAGCCTGGCCATAGCCTTCGAGCGAGAAGCCGGAGAGGATCGGGGCCGGGTCGATCCCTGCCACCGCCATGATCGTCGGCCCGCCCGGCGATCCGTCCAGCCCGACCCGCTGCTCGGCGATCAGCGCGACCGGTGCAAGGATCGGGCGCCATTCGACGCCCATACCCAGTTCAGCCCCGCGACCGCGCAGCGGCGTCGATGCGCGCGCCGACAGCGCGATCCGCCGCGACGCGCCCAGGGCATAGCGGAGCCGGACACCGGCCTGCGATCCACCCAATTGCCCGCCCGGTCCCAATCCGTCGCCGCGCCCCCCGCGCAATGCCAGCCACCCCGTGCCGGACAGACGCGGCCTGTCGGGCGCCGCCGTCGGCATGGACGCCGGGTCGGCCGGAGGCGGGTCGGCAGCGGGCGCGAAAGGGGCGATCAGCGTGCGGGGGGCGTCCCGCTGTTGCCGGTCAAAGCCGATCCGGCCAAGCAGCGCCAGCACTTGCTCGTGATCGATGGCCTCGCGCCGCCGTGTTCTTCCGGCAGTGCGTGCGGGCGGGGGTGTGCGGATCACGCCGTTGTCCGGCCGCAGGTCCAGCAGGCGTGGCGGCAGTGATTCCAGCGCAAACGCCGATGCCGCTGCCCGGGGTGCGATCAGGCGCGGCAATTGCGCGGCTTCGGGCAGCAACAGCGCGGCGCGAAGCACGATCCAACCGCCCAGCACCATGCCCAGAAATCGCAGCGGACGGCCGCGTGCGTCGCTCATTCGGGCATCTGGCGCGGGTCGGGGAAATGATGCGCGGTCTTGTCCCATTCCAGCTTTGCGCCGCGCAGCAACCCGACATAACGGAACATCGCGCGCCGCGCGGCGAGCAGCGCGATATAGTTGGCGACCACCATGCGCGGGATCGACCATATCGCTTCGACCCGGCCATAGGCAGCCGCGACAAAGGCAACCCGCATCGCGATGCGCCACGCCAGGAAACCCGCGTTCACGCCCAGCAGCCAGCTCAACGCCGGCCCGATCGGCTGCCCGGCATCGCCGCGCCACCAGTGGATAGCGGCCAGTGCCGCCCACCCGACCAGCGCGAGATAGGCGACCGCCAGCACCAGCACGGACAGGATGGCGCGACGGTCGCGCATCCGCATCCAGTGGTCGCCCAGCGCCATCATGCGGCCCCAGCCGGTGCGATCCCATCCGGCAAGGGCGATGCCGGTCATCCAGCGTGCCTTTTGCCGGATCGCGGCATCGATGCGCGCGGGGAAATAGGCACGCACGGCAACCGGCGGCCCACCGGGCGATTCCGCCACCCGGGCAAAGGCGGCGCGCCCGCCCAGCCGCCCGATCATCAGGCCCAGCTCATAATCCTCGGTCAGCGAATCGGGGTCGAACGGCGCGCCGCCACGCAGGCTGGCGATGCGCCCCAGCATATCGCGGTCGATCGCGCAGCCGACGCCCGCCAGCGGCATTGCCGCGCCCAGCGTCTGGCGCACCAGCATCTGCTTGGCATGGGATTCGCAGAATTCGTCGGCATAATGCCCCGCCACCAGCCGCGATTGGCGATCGAGCAGCGGCAGCACGGGCAACTGGACGACATCGGCCCCGCGCCCCAGCAGTCGGGCATAGACCGCCAGTTCATGGCGGTGCGCGACGTCCTCCGCATCGTGCAGGACGACCGCCAGCGTCCCGGTCGTGTCGCCGACTTCATCGGCCAGCAACGCGTGCCACAGCGTGTTGAGGCAATGGGCCTTGGTCGTCGGTCCGGGCGCATCGCCGATCACCAGCCTGATGCGCGGCTCGCATTCGGCGACGGCCGCCACTGCGTCGATCGTCGCGCGGTCATTGGGATAGGTGCCGACATAGATGCGCCAGTCGGGATGGTCGAACCGCGCCCCGGCCGTGTTCAGCATGGCGCCGATGACCGCGCTTTCGTCCCATGCGGGGACGAACACCGCGATACGGCCGGTGCGATCCGGCGGCGGCAGGTCGGCGAGCGTCGGCGTGCCGATGCCACGCGCCCACAGGCCCGCGCGGCGGAACAGATAGAGTGAATCGACCAGGAAATCGTCGAACCCCCCGATCGCAAAGCCGATCGCGGCGAACAGCATCGCTTCGTGCGCGGCCGCATCGGCGAACGCCAGCAGCCAATCCCCCTGTGTCAAACGGCCTGCCCCAACCGATTCGAACGCGTTGCACCATTCGACGCAAGCGAACGAAAAACAAGTGACTGTCGTAACCGGCTTAATCGGGGAAGGCGGTTTTCTTTCGTCCCCGGCTGGCCTAGCAGGGGCGACCAGTCGCGCGGGATGTCGATGGACCTTTATCTTCCGATCGCAAATCTGTCGGTCAATGCGCTGGTCATCATCGCATTGGGTTTCGGCGTGGGCTGGCTGTCGGGCATGTTCGGCGTCGGCGGCGGGTTTCTGACGACACCGCTGCTGATCTTCTACGGCATTCCCCCGACCGTCGCCGCCGCGTCGGCCGCCAGCCAGGTGACGGGGGCCAGCGTGTCCGGCATGTTCGCCCATGCCCGGCGCAAGGGTGTCGATTATCATATGGGCGGGGTGATGGTCGTCGGCGGCGTGCTCGGCTCGCTGCTGGGCGCCTGGCTGTTCGAAGTGCTGCGCGCCAGCGGCCTGATCGATACGGTGATCGCGGTCCTGTATGTGCTGATGCTGGGGTCGGTCGGCGGACTGATGTTCCGCGAATCGCTCGGTGCGATGCGGGCGGGAAAACGGGGGCAGGTGGTGCGCGTTGCCCGGCGGCGTCATCATCCGCTGATCGCCGCCCTGCCGTTTCGCTGGCGCTTCTATCGCTCGGGCCTCTACATTTCCCCGCTCGGCCCGTTTCTGCTGGGCGTGATGACCGGCGTGCTGACGATGCTGCTGGGCGTCGGCGGGGGCTTCTTTCTCGTGCCGGCGATGATCTATCTGCTCGGCATGGGCGCGCAGGTGGTGGTGGGGACCAGCCTGTTCCAGATTCTGTTCACGACCGCCGCGGCGACCATGGTCCATGCAACGACGACGCGCGCGGTCGATATCGTGCTGGCGGTGCTGCTGCTGATCGGGTCGGTGGCGGGCGCGCAACTGGGCACCCGGTTCGCGTCGCGCATGAAGCCCGAACAACTCCGCTTCGCGCTGGCGCTGATCGTGCTGGCGGTTGCAATCCGCATGGCGCTGGGTCTCGGATGGCGGCCAGACGAGATTTATACGGTCGACCTGGCATGATCCGCTGGCGTCGTCTTGCCGCGATGTTGCTGGCGCCGCTGATGATGGCGCAGAGTGGCGACGCGCCCATCCTGGTGCCCGACGCGTCGCAGCGCGAGATCGAGATCATCTACAGCTTCACCGGCGCCGACCTGCTCCTGTTCGGCGCCATCCTCTATCCCGACCGCCGCGCGGCGGAACGGCCCGCTGATATCGTGGTGGTGGTGAAAGGCCCCAGCCAGTCGGTGCGGATGCGCGAGAAACAGAAGGTCGCCGGCATGTGGGTCAATGCCGAATCGATGCGTTATCGATCGGCCCCCTCCTTCTACGCGATCGCGTCGTCCCGTCCGGTGGACCGGATCGTGGATGAGCGCACGCGCGCCATCTACGAACTGGGTCTCGACAGCCTGCAATTGTCGCCGATCGGCAGCGAGCCGGCCGATGTTCAGTCGCGCTTCGTCAAGGGGCTGGTCGACCTACGCCGCCGATCGGGCCTGTATGTCGAGGCGCCGGGCGCGGTCGAGATCACCGACGGCGTGCTGTATCGCGCCCGAATCGCCATTCCCGCGCGCGTGCCGGTGGGGCGGTTCACCGCCGAGACGTTCCTGATCCGTGATGGCCGCGTGCTGGCGGCGGCGGTGCGGGAAATCGACATCCGCAAATCGGGGTTCGAGCGCTTTGTCGCCGCTGCCGCCCAAAATCACGGCGTCCTCTATGGTCTGATCGCGGTCGCCTTGTCGGTCGCGTTCGGCTGGGCGGCGGGGGCGATCTGGCGGCGTATCTAGGGCGTTGCGAGCGAACGTAAAATTTACCTCCATTCCGGTAACGCCAACATCATGGATGGTGCAGCGTTCGCACGGGCAGAACATAGCCCCTCATCGCCGGGTTCCGACCGGGTATCGGCGGTCATTTCGGGCAGCGGTGCGCGGCCGATCGGCCTTGTCACCGATATTTCGGGCGCCGACAGCGGCGTCACCTTTGACCGCGCGGCGGTCGAGGCGCTGGCGGAGGAAAGCGATCCCACGCTGGCGAGCGCCGCGCGGGTCGGCAGCCTGGTCAAGATCCGCAGCGGCGCGCACTGGCTGATCGCCAGCGTCCGCAACCTGAAACTGACCGCCGACGGCCATGCCGACATCGCCGCCCGGATCGACTTTCTGGGTGAGGGGGAGGAGGAACGGCTGACCGGCAAGCTCTATCGCTTCCGCCGGGGCGTCACCAATTATCCGACGCCCGGCGCTCCGGTCTATCCGGTGGCGACCGGCGACCTGCATCAGATTTACGCCACCGACGACCGGGCCAATGTGCGGATCGGGACCGTTTACCCCACGCGCGACATTCCGGCCTCGCTGTATATCGACGCGCTGCTGGGCAAGCATTTCGCGCTGCTCGGCTCGACCGGCACCGGCAAGTCGACTGCGGCCGCGCTGATCCTGCACCGCATCTGTCAGTCCGCGCCGCATGGGCATATCGTGATGATCGACCCGCATGGCGAATATGCCGCGGCGTTCGCCACGACGGGCGCGATCTATGACGTCGGCAATCTGTCGATGCCTTATTGGCTGATGAACTTCGACGAACATTGCGAGGTGTTCGTGACCAGCACCGGATCGCAGCGACAGGTCGATGCCGACATCCTCGCGAAATGCCTGCTTGCCGCGCGGGCAAAGAACCGGCTTGCGACCGATGTAAAGCTGACCGTCGATTCACCGATCCCCTATCTGCTCAGCGACCTGACCGCGCTGGTGCAGGCCGAAATGGGCAAGATGGACCGCGCGGGCGACACCGCCCCCTATCTGCGCCTGAAGACCAAGATCGAAGAGATCAGGAACGATCCCCGTTATGCCTTCATGTTCTCCGGCATGTTGGTGGCCGATACCATGGCGACGTTCATCCAGCGCATTTTCCGTATGCCCGCCGACGGGCGACCGATCTCGGTCATCGACGTGTCGGGCGTGCCGTCGGAAATCACGACCGTCGTGGTCGCGGTGCTCAGCCGGATGGTGTTCGATTTCGCCATCTGGTCGCGCGGAGAGGCGCTGCGCCCGATCCTGCTGGTGTGCGAGGAAGCGCACCGATATGTCCCCAACGACAAGCAGGCCGACGCATCGTCGGTCGGCCGCATTCTGAGCCGCATCGCCAAGGAAGGGCGCAAATATGGCGTATCGCTGGGCCTGATTACCCAGCGTCCGTCGGACCTTGCCGAAGGGGTGCTGTCGCAATGCGGCACCATCATCTCGATGCGCCTGAACAACGACCGCGACCAGGCATTCGTCCGCGCGGCCATGCCGGAGGGCGCGCGCGGCTTTCTCGACGCGATCCCGGCGCTTCGCAACCGCGAATGCATCATCTGCGGCGAAGGCGTGGCGACACCGATCCGGCTGGTCTTCGACGATCTGGAAGAATCGCGCCGCCCGGCATCGGCCGACCCGTCGTTCAGCAGCCTGTGGAAGCAGGGCGGCAACGAAGCGGCGCTGGCGCGCACCATCCGACGCTGGCGCAGCCAGCGGCACTGACGCCGCGCGGGGGTCGTCAGTCCTGGGCGGGTGAGGCCGCGCGTGTGCTGCCGACCGGCACTTGCATCAGCCTGGACACCTGGCTGCGGAAATCGGACAGGTCACGGCCCGACAATTGCGATGTCGTCGTAAAGCTGACCGATGTCGGGTTGATCGGTGTGCCGTTGCGCCACAATTCATAGTGCAAATGCGGACCGGTCGACAGGCCGGTCGAACCGACATAGCCGATCACCTCGCCCCGGCTGACCCGCTCGCCACGGCGCACGGCGATGCGGCTCATATGACCATATCCGGTCGCCAGTCCGCCGCCATGGACCAGCTTGACGAAATTGCCATAGCCGCCATTGCGGCCGGCAAAGCCGACCACGCCGTCGGTCGCGGCGCGGATCGGGCTGCCATGCGGGGCGGCGAAGTCCATGCCCTTGTGCAGGCGACGGAAACCCAGCACCGGATGGCGGCGCCAGCCAAAGCCCGACGACACGCGCGCCGAAACCGGCATCGCCATCATCCCCTTGCGCTCACCCACGCCGCGTGGATCGAACCATTGGGTGCGGCCGTCGCGTTCCCACCGCACCAGCCGCGTTTCGCGCTCACCCTGACGGATCGCGGCGTAAAGCAGCTTGCCCTGCCGGACTTCGCCGGTCGCGGCGCGATCCTGTTCGACGATCAGGTCATATTCGTCGTCGCTGCCGATGCGCGACATCGGCACGCGTGTCGCCAATTGGCGAAGGAAGCTCTCCACCACCTTGGCCGGCGCACCGGCGGCGCGGGCCGAGCGATACAGGCTGCCGCCCACGCGTCCGCGAATGCGAAGCGGGGTCGAATCGATGGCGATCCGCATCGGCTTCAACGCAAAGGCGCCGTCCTGCCGCACCATCTCCAGCGCCAGGTCAAAGCGCGCGCGGAACGACAGCCGGTCGAGCGGGCGCGGCACGTCGCGGCTGGCGCGGCGGCCGAGCGTCAGGTCGATCCGCGTGCCCGCCGGAATATCGGTCAGCGGCACGGCTTCGGCCACCAAAGCGGCGGCGCGATCGGCCTCAGCCGCGCTCACCCCGCTGCGGCGCAGCGTGCGGGCAAGTGCCTGACCGCCGGTCAGCGTGGCCGACAGGGCCAGCGTCGGCCGCTCGGGCGTGTCGGCGAGGGGGGAGACCGCGCTGGTCGCGCCGATCCGCCGGCCGCTGGTCGCGCCAAAGGCGAGCGGGGCGATCGATTGCGACGCCAGTTCCTCACGATCGGTGGAGGGCAGGGGGGTGGCGGTGCGGTCGTGGATCGGGCGGTCCAGATCGGGGGCCAGCGCCAGCGTCAGCGCGCACAGCCCCAAACACGTCGCGGCGCCGCACGCCCAGGTGCGCGATCCGATATCGCTGCCCAGGTCGACCACCGGGTCGAAGCGCGACAGGCGGTCGCGCAGAATATCGATGCGGGTCGGGGGTGGCAGCGCCAGTGCGCGGGCACGCCCCATCGTGCGGGTTCCGGTGCCCGATCCGTCAAGCCATTGCTGGTCGTCGTTCAGAAACAAGTCGGTGCGGCCCCCGCCGTCCGGCCATCCCGGCCATGTCCGCCGGGGTGTGACGGACAAATGCTAAAGTCAAATGAACCCCGCCGCCTGGGTGCTGCCGCTGCGACGGATCGCGCGGTTCGGGCGACGGATTGTGCCAGACATGAAAAGGGCGACGCACTGTCCACGCGCCGCCCCAACCATCCGTCAGTTCAGAAAATTATTCTGAAGTGTCGATGCTGTTCGAAACCGTCGTGAAGGTTTCGTTCAGGTTGGTGCCGATCGCGCCCATGGCGGTGATGGCGGCAACGGCGATCAGTGCGGCGATCAGGCCGTATTCGATCGCGGTCGCGCCCTTCTTGTCGGCAAAAATCTTGCGAATAGTCTGCATTCCGGTCTCCATCGGTTCAAAGCTTCAAACACCCGGCCGTTCGAAAATCGGTCGAACCAGCGTGCCCTGATTAGCGGCAGTCCGGTTAGGAAAAGGTTTAAGCCGACCCTGCCGGCCGACTTTTTGGCGGAACCTTTCGGACCGTCGATCACATCACCTCGTCGACGCGGAAATTGACCTTTTCCCACATCGCGATCGTCCCGTCCGCCACGCCCGTCACCCCGGCGATGATCGCCAGCACGATCAGCGCGACGATCAGGCCATATTCGACCGCGGTCGCGCCGCGACGGTCGGCGAATATCCGTTGCGCCAGTCCCGTCAGTCGCGCCATGATCGTCCTTTCCCTCCGCAATTCCGGTGCCGGTGCTTATATGAATGGGGTTAAGGAAGTGCGTGCGAACGCGCCGATCCTGATGGTCGCGGCGGCGGCGATGGTTGACGGCGACGGCCGCGTGCTGGTTCAGCGCCGCCCGGCGGGCAAGCCGATGGCGGGGCTGTGGGAATTTCCCGGCGGCAAGGTGGACGCGGGTGAAACCCCCGAAACGGCGCTGATCCGCGAGTTGCAGGAGGAACTGGGCGTCGATGTCGACCATGCCTGCCTCGCGCCCGCGGTGTTCGCCAGCGAACCGCTGGGCGACCGCCACCTGCTGCTGCTGCTTTTTGCGCTTCGCAAATGGCGCGGCGTGCCGATGGCGCATCATGCGGAGGCATTGAAATGGGTGCGCCCGGTCGAATTGCACCGGCTGGACATGCCGCCCGCCGATCGGCCCCTGATCGGCCTGATCGAAGCGCTGCTGTAGGTTTGGTGCCGCCCCTGATCGGCAACGCCGGGACGGCGGGCAATCTATCTCGCCCGGTGCGCGGTGGCCAGGTGCTCCAGCACCGCGACATGCAGCGGCCGTTCGAACGCGACGCCGATCTCGCCCGCGCGCGCCCAGCGCACTTCGCATTTGATCGCGCGAATCTGATCGACGGTCAGGTAAACCGCCTGTCCGGGGTGAAAGCGCCGGAACGTGGCGATGCGTGCGCCGGTCGCGGAAATGTCGAGCAGTTCGATGCCGTGATTGCCCGAATAGGGTTCGGACAGCCGCCCCTCCGCCTGCAGCGTCAGGCGCAGATGCGCGCGCTGTTCGTGTCCCTCCATCGTCTCGGCGGCACTCGTCACGATCGCATCCCTTTCGGCGGCGCAAGCTAATCCGAAAGGGTTAAGCGGATATTATCGCGCGGACCCGGTGGCGGCGCGAACCGCGTCGCTCCAGCCATTCAGCCGCGCCGTTCGCGACTCTTCCGACAGGGCGGGCGTAAAGGTTTCGACCGCCCCGCGCATCGCCGCTGCCCCCGTCAGATCGGCGAACCAGCCTGCGCCCACCGCCGCCAGCATCGCCGCGCCCAGCGCCGTCGTCTCCGCCATGCGCGGCCGCTCGATCGGCAACGCCAGAATGTCGGCCAGATCCTGTGCCATCCAGTCATTGGCGACCATGCCGCCGTCGATCCTGAGGCGCGTCCAGTCGGTGCCATCGGCGGCGAACGCGGTTTTCAGGTCGTGGGTCTGATGCCCCATCGATTCAAGCGCGGCGCGAATGATGTGCGCGCGACCGGTGGCAAAGCTCAACCCGGTGATCGCCGCGCGTGCGTGCGGTTGCCACCACGGCGCGCCCATGCCCGCCAGCGCGGGGACGCAATACACGCCGCCATTGTCGGCGACGGAGGCGGCAATCGCCGCACTTTCGGCGACGTCGCCGATGATGCCGACCGCATCGCGCAGCCATTGCATCAAACTGCCCGCGACGAACACCGACCCTTCCAGCGCATAGGTGCGCCGCCCGCCGATCTGCCACCCCACCGTGGCCAGCAGGCGGTGGCGCGAGGCGGGCGGGGTGGTCCCGCAATTGGCGAGGATGAACGCGCCGGTGCCGAACGTCGCCTTGACCTCTCCGCGCGCCAGGCACGCCTGTCCGATCGTCGCCGCCTGCTGATCGCCCGCCAGCCCCCGAATGGGAATGTCGCCGCCGAACATGGCGGTCGATCCGGCATCGCCCACATTGTCGACGATGCGCGGCAATGCGGCGCGCGGCACGCCGAACAGGTCGACCAGCCCGTCGTCCCACTGTCCGCTCCCCAGCGCCATCAACAGCGTGCGCGACGCGTTGCTGGCATCGCTGACATGCGCGCCGCCGGTCAGCTTCCAGACCAGCCAGCTCTCGACCGTGCCGATCGCCAGATCGTCGCCCGCCTCGCGAAGCTGGGGCCAGTTGTCGAGCGCCCAGGCGATCTTGGTGCCGGAGAAATAGGGGTCGAGCAGCAGCCCGGTGCGCGCCTGCACGCTCGCTTCCTCGCCCCGGTCGCGAAGCGTGCGGCACAGGCCGGCGGTGCGGCGGTCCTGCCACACGATCGCCGGGGCCAGCGGCTCGCCGGTCCGTCGCGACCAGAACACCACGGTCTCACGCTGGTTGGCGATGCCGATCGCGGCGATCCGCTCATGGCCGCCTGCGCGCGCCACCACCGCGCGTCCGACCGCCAGGGTGCGCGTCCAGATCTGTGCGGCGTCATGTTCGACCCAGCCGGGGCGGGGATAATGCTGGTCGATGGCGGCGCTTTCGCTGTCGCGGCGATTGCCGTCGGCATCGAACAACATCGCGCGCGTCGATGTCGTGCCTTCATCGAGGACGAGGATCAGGTCGCTCATGCACGCGGGGTTTAGGGCAGGGTGCGGATCGCCGCCAGTCATGCCCCATTTCGCCCGACGCGGCGACGCGCTAGACAAGGGCCGTGAACGATCATCCGCTGTCCGACGACCGCCATCCCCCCCTGCCGCCCATGCCGCCGGTGCCCGACGATTCGGCTGAGGAACTGCGCCGCGACCGATTACTCGCGGCGCTCACCTTGATGGCGGGGGCGGGGCTGTTCCTGGCGCTGCCCTTCGCGCTTCAGGCGGGGTCGCCCTTCTTCCTGCCGCTGACCGCCGCGATCGTGATCGCGATCGCGCTGGTGCCGGCGCTGGAATGGCTGGAGCGGCGCGGGCTGCCGGCGCCGCTGGCGGCCTTTACCTGCGTCCTCGTGTTCCTGGCCGCGACCAATGCGGCGCTCGCGTCGATCGTCGTGCCGGCCTGGCAATGGGTGCGCCTGCTGCCCGAGCGGATCGAGTTGATCCAGTCGAACGTCAAACCGGTCATCGATTTCTACTCGAATGCCGAGCGGTTCGTGAACCGAACGATCGAAAATTTCGCCAGCGCGCCCGCGCGCGAAGCGCCGGCAACCGTCGCCGCGCCGCCGCCGACGGGGCTGCTCGATCTGGTCGGAACCTCGGCCCCGTCGGCGTTGATCGAGATGTTCTTCGCCATCCTCCTCATCTATTTCTTCCTGTCGGGCTGGACCCGGCTGCGGCGCGCGGCGATCACCAGCCGGACCAGCTTTGGCGGCGCGCTGGCCACCGCGCGCGTCATTCAGGACGTGGTCGACGACACCTCGGCCTATCTGGGCACGATTACCGCCATCAACGTAGCACTGGGGTTGAGCGTCGCGGGCGCGCTGTATCTGATCGACATGCCGACGCCGCTGATGTGGGGCGGGATCGTCGCACTATTGAATTATATTCCCTATTTCGGGCCGGTGATGGCGGCGGCGCTGCTGGCGCTGGGCGGGCTGATGACCTTTGACGAACTCTGGTGGGCGCTGCTGCCCGCCGTCATCATGACCGGCGCGCATCTGATCGAGGCGAATGCGATTACGCCGCTGGTCGTGGGTCACCGGCTGACGATCAGCCCGATCATGATCCTCGTCTCGCTGAGCTTTTGGGGCTGGGTATGGGGCACACCCGGCGCGCTGCTGGCGGTACCGTTGCTCATCATCGTCCAGACCGTAATGAGCGCCGCGGGCAAGCCCGATATTGCGGGCTTTCTGTTCGAACACGGCACCCTGACCAGTCGTCCGGTGCCCCGCCATCCGGCTTTTCAGGAAAAGGATGGCGAAGCGAGTTGACAGGGTCCGAGCCCCCGTCTAGAGGCCGCGTCCTCGCAACGATACGCGGGTGTAGCTCAGTTGGTTAGAGCGCCGGCCTGTCACGCCGGAGGTCGCGGGTTCGAGCCCCGTCACTCGCGCCATTATTGGCGAACATAACAAAACCCGGCCATCGGGCGATGGTTGGGTTTTGTTGTTTCTGGCTTCTTCGCCCTATCGTGCGGTCACGCGCGCCAGCGGCCCGTTTCCATCCAGCGCAGCAACGGTTTCAGCGGCGCGATCCAGATGATCCCCGTCAGCAGATAGACCAGTGCCTGCACCAGCGGATGCAGCCGCGCGATGCTGCCCGAAAAGCTTGTCACCAGCACCGCCCAGAACAGGATCAGGCCGACGATCAGCAACGCACCGGCGGGCTTGCGCCATGAAGGGGTCATTCGGATATCCTTTCGAACAGGCCGGTTTCAGTGACGACCGCATCCAGCGGCCGGTCCCACGGATCGACGGGCAGCGCCGCCACGCGCTGCATCGACCATGCGACGCCCAGCGTCCAGACATGCGGCAGCGCGGCCAGCGCGCGGTCATAATGGCCCGCCCCCTGGCCCAGCCGGTTTCCGCGCGCGTCAAATCCCACCAGCGGCACCAGCACGATGTCGGGCACCATGCGCGGCGATCCCGCCAGCGGCTGGCGCAGGCCATAGGCAGCGGTCTCGATCGGGTCGGCGGCGTCCCAGCGATGGAAAGCGATCGGCGTCGCCCGGTCGATCGTGCGCGGCAGTGCCAGCACGCATCCCGCCGCGCGCGCGGCATTGGCAAGGACAGCGGGATCAGCCTCCGAGCCGAGCGGGAGGTAACTGGCCACGCACAGCCCCCGCCTCAACCGATTAAGATAGAGCTGTGGCGGCGCGATAACGCGCGGTCCTGCCGCCACGAACGCATCGCGTTCGGCGCGAAGCCTGGCGCGCAATGCCCGCTTGTCGGGCGCGGAGGGCGGGGCGGGGTTCAAGGTGGCGGGACCGCCATGGCCGTTTGCTTGAATATCCTCTGACGCCCAAACGTCAGGTGGGAGCCGTTTACGTCGGACCAGGATCCGGGCAGGGACAGCCCCCTTGGATGTGTGTATCGCCTCAGGGATAATCGCTAAAGCTCGTACCGGGCAGTGCCCGCCAATCGCTAATCTAGGCGCTCGCCGGCTCTTCCTCAAGGGCCGATGCGATGGCTTCCAGGCGTTCGGCCAGGCGATCGAGCAACGGGGCGGGCACGCCGGTGCTGGGCGCATGTTCCATGTCGCTCAACTGATCGGCCAGCATCAGCGCGATATACAGCAATGTGCGCTCCGGTCCCAGTCCGCCCGACGCGCGATCCGCGGCGGAGCTCAGTGAATTCAGCCGGTCGGCCAGCGCGCGCAGATGCGGCTCTTCGCCCGCCCGGCACCCGACGGTATAGGGGCGGCCTGCCACCTCGAAACTGACCTGTGGCATCAGTCCTTGCCCTCCCGCGCGATCAGTTCGTCGAGCACGGCGACCGCCTCTTCCATGCGGGCGCGCAGCGCCGCGTGGCGGCGCGCCAGCGAATCGGCGGCAAAGGCGCGTGCGGTTGCGGCGCGTTCGATCCGCGCGACGGCGGATTCGATGCGGCGGATTGCGGGGTGCGGATCGTCAGCCTCCATGTCGAATCAATAGCATCGGCAGATTCGCGGGCAAGCGGCGATCACATCGTTGCACGCTCGCCCGGTTGACGCGGACGCCAGTGCGTCCCAAAGGCTCCACCCGAACGGCGTGGCCCGTCGGCTGGCGCCTGAACGGAGTGGCGATGCAGATTACCGACACCGATTGCGCGAACGCGATTCGCGCCCTTGCGATGGATGCGGTTGAAGCGGCCAATTCGGGACATCCGGGTATGCCGATGGGCATGGCCGATGTCGCGACGGTGCTGTGGCAGCGTTATCTGAAGTTCGACGCGGCCGACCCGCATTGGGCCGATCGTGACAGGTTCATCCTGTCGGCGGGCCATGGCTCGATGCTGATCTATGCGCTGTTGCACCTTACCGGCTTTGCGCGTCCGACGATCGAGGACATCAAGGCTTTCCGCCAGATCGGCAGCCCGTGCGCCGGCCACCCGGAAAATTTCGAGCTGCCCGGTATCGAGGCGACGACCGGCCCGCTGGGGCAGGGCCTGGCGATGGCGGTCGGCTTTGCCCTGGCCGAGCGGCACCTGAACGCTCAGTTCGGTGACGGGATCGTCGATCATCGCACCTGGGTGATCGCGGGTGACGGGTGCCTGATGGAAGGCGTCAATCACGAAGCGATCGGCTTGGCCGGGCACCTGAAGCTGGGCCGCCTGAAGGTGCTGTGGGACGATAACCGCATCACGATCGACGGCGCGGTGTCCAAATCGTCGAGCGAGGATATTCCCGCCCGCTACCGCGCGACCGGCTGGCATGTCGTCGAATGCGACGGGCATGACCATGCCGATATCGCCCGCGCGATGGACGAGGCGATTGCCAGCGACCTGCCCACGTTGATCCGTTGCCGCACGATCATCGGCAAGGGCGCGCCGACCAAGGCGGGCACGTCGGGCAGCCATGGCTCGCCGCTGGGCGCCACCGAAATCGCCGGTGCGCGCGAAGCGCTGGGCTGGACGCACGAGCCGTTCGTCGTGCCCGACGATATCCGCGAAGTGTGGCTGGCCGCCGGCAAGCGCGGCGGCGAGGCGCACGCGGCATGGAACGCGCGTCTCGCCTCGCATGGTGAGCGTGACGAGTTCGAGCGGCGGATGCGCGGCGAGCTGCCCGCGGGCGATCCCGCTGGCGAGCATATCGCCGCGCTGCTGGCCGACCCGAAAAAGGTGGCCACGCGCAAGGCGTCCGAAATGGCGCTCGACGTGCTGACGGCGGCGATTCCCGAAATGGTCGGCGGTTCGGCCGACCTGACGGGGTCTAACAATACCCGCACCAAGTCGACCGGCCCGCTGGACGCCGGGAATTACGGTGGCCGTTATATTTCCTACGGCATCCGCGAGTTCGGCATGGCGGCGGCGATGAACGGCATGGCGCTGCATGGCGGCGTCATCCCCTATGGCGGCACCTTCCTGGTCTTTTCCGACTATGCGCGCGGCGCGATCCGCCTGTCGGCGCTTCAGAATGCGCGCGTCATCTATGTGCTGACGCACGATTCGATCGGTCTGGGCGAAGATGGCCCGACGCATCAGCCGATCGAGCATCTGACCAGCCTGCGCCTGATCCCCAATCTCGATGTCTATCGGCCCTGCGACACAATCGAGACGGCGGAATGCTGGGCGCTGGCGCTGGCGCGGCAGGATGGCCCGTCGGTGCTGGCGCTCAGCCGCCAGAACCTGCCCCAGCTTCGCGACAGTGGTGGCATGAAGACGGCGCGTGGTGCCTATCGCCTGTTCGCGGCCGAGGCCGAGCGGCGCGTGATCCTGATCGCCACGGGATCGGAGGTTGAAATCGCGGCCAAGGCACGCGACCTGCTGGAAGCCGACGGGATCGGTGCCGATGTGGTGTCGATGCCGTGCTGGGAACGGTTCGAGCAGCAGCCCGCCGACTATCGCCATGACGTGCTGCCCGATGTGGATCCGTCGCAGATCCTGCGCGTGTCGGTCGAGGCGGGCACGACGCTGGGTTGGGAACGCTATACGATGGTGCACGGGATGCGGTTCGGCATCGACGGTTGGGGTGCATCGGGTCCGATCAACCACGTCTATGCCAAGTTCGGGCTGACGCCCGAGAACATTACGCGCGCCGTCAAGGAACGGCTGCAAGCTGGGAAGGAATAAGCGCATGACCAAGGTTGCGATCAACGGCTTCGGGCGCATCGGCCGCCTGGTGGCGCGCGCCATTCTGGAGCGGCCCGATTGCGGGCTGGAACTGGTGACGATCAACGATCTGTCGGACGCCAAGTCGAATGCGTGGCTGTTCAGCCGCGATTCGGTGCATGGCCGTTATCCGGGCGACGTGTCGGCCGACGGCAACGACATCGTCATCGACGGCAAGCGCATCAAGGTGACGGCGGAGCGCGATCCCGCCAACCTGCCGCACGCTGAAAACGGCGTCGAACTGGTGCTGGAATGCACCGGCTTCTTCACCGACAAGGCGTCTTGCGAAAAGCACATCGCAGCAGGCGCGAAGAAGGTGCTGATCTCCGCGCCCGGCAAGAATGTCGACCTGACCGTCGTCTACGGCGTCAACCACGACAAGCTGACTGCCGAGCACAAGATCGTGTCCAACGCATCGTGCACCACCAACTGCCTGGCACCGGTGGCCAAGGTGCTGAACGACGCGATCGGCATCGAACGCGGCCTGATGACTACGGTCCATGCCTATACCAACGACCAGAAGATCCTCGACCAGATCCACCCCGACCTGCGCCGCGCGCGTGCGGCGGCGATGTCGATGATCCCGACCACGACCGGCGCTGCCCGCGCGGTGGGTGAAGTGCTGCCTGAACTGAAGGGCAAGCTGGACGGTTCGGCCGTGCGCGTGCCCGTGCCCGACGGCAGCCTGATCGACCTGACCTTCATGCCCGGCCGCGACACGACCAAGGAGGAGGTCAACGACCTGCTCCGCGCCGCTGCCGAAGGGCCAATGAAGGGCGTGCTGGAGTTCAGCGCCGATCCGCTGGTGTCGGCCGACATCGTGCACACGCCGTTCAGCTCGACCGTCGACAGCCTGGAAACGGCGGTGATCGACGGCAAGCTGGTCCGGGTGGTCAGCTGGTATGACAATGAATGGGGCTTCTCGAACCGCATGGTCGATACCGCGGCGGCGATGGCGAAGCTTATCTGATGACGACGGGCGTGACCGGCCGCCTGGGCGGCATCGCACGTCACGCCCGGCCGCGCGGCCCGATTGAGACGCTGGCCGAGGTTTCGGTCAGCGTCGAGAGCGGACTGGCGAGCGACTTCCGCGGCGCGGTCAAACCCGGCGGGCGCGGACGGCGACAGGTGTCGCTGATCGAGGCGGGGGACTGGGCCGCGGCGATGGCCGAAACGGGCCACAGCCTGCCATGGTGGCACCGCCGCGCGAACCTGCTGGTCGAGGGTCTCGATCTGCCGAAAACGCCCGGCACCCGGCTTCGCATCGGCCAGGTGGTGCTGGAAATCACGCAGGAATGCGATCCATGCAGCCGCATGGAGGAAGTGGCCGAAGGGCTGAAGGCCGCGCTGACGCCCGACTGGCGCGGCGGTGCGCTGGCGCGGGTGATCGCGGGCGGCGTGATTGCCGTTGGCGACACGATCGAAATCATCGAAGGGTAGGGAGCAGGACATGGCACGCAGCTTCAAGACGCTGGACGATATGGGCGACCTCACCGGCAAGCGCGTGCTGGTGCGCGAGGATCTGAACGTGCCGATGGCGGGCGGGAAGGTCAGCGACGACACGCGACTGCGCGCGGCGGTGCCGACCGTCAGCGAATTGTCCGACCGGGGCGCCATCGTCCTGATCCTCGCCCATTTCGGCCGTCCCAAGACACCGTCCCCCGAGCTTTCGACCGCGCAACTGACGCAACCGCTGTCCGACGTGTTGGGGCGCCCGGTTCGTTACATCGACTGGGAGGGCGACGCCGAAGCCGCCGCCACGCTGCAACCCGGCGATGTCGCGCTGCTGGAAAATACCCGCTTCTTCGGCGGCGAGGAAAAGAACGACCCCGCCACTGTCGCCCGTTTCGCCGCGCTGGGCGAGCTTTACGTCAACGACGCTTTTTCCGCCGCCCACCGCGCCCATGCCTCGACCGAGGGGCTGGCGCGCAAGCTGCCCGCCTTTGCCGGGCGGCAGATGGAGGCCGAACTGGACGCGTTGGACAAGGCGTTGGGCAATCCCGAACACCCCGTCGCGGCGGTGGTCGGCGGCGCGAAAGTGTCGACCAAGCTGGACGTGCTCAAGCATCTGGTCGCGCGCGTCGACCATCTGATTATCGGCGGCGGCATGGCGAACACCTTTCTGGCCGCGCGCGGCGTCGATGTGGGCAAGAGCCTGTGCGAGCATGATCTGGTGCCCGTGGCGGAAGAAATCTTTGACGCGGCGGAACGGGCCAACTGCACCATCCACCTGCCCTATGACGTGGTGGTGTCGAAGGAGTTCGCGCCCAATCCGCCCAGCCTTCGGACCGCGAACGTCCACGAAGTCGCCAGCGACGAGATGATTCTCGACATCGGCGCGGCGGCCACCGAAACGCTGGGCGACGTGCTGAAAACCTGTCGCACGCTGGTGTGGAACGGACCGCTCGGCGCGTTTGAAACGCCGCCGTTCGACACCGCGACGATGGCACTGGCGCGCACCGCAGCCGCGCTGACGCGCGAAGGGTCGCTGGTGTCGGTGGCGGGTGGGGGCGATACCGTCGCGGCGCTCAACCAGGCGGGTGTCGCGGGCGAAATGTCGTTCGTATCGACCGCGGGCGGCGCGTTCCTGGAATGGATGGAGGGCAAGGAACTGCCTGGCGTCGCCGCGCTGTCGCGCTGAAAACAGCGACGTTGCAGCGCGGCATCGTCGCGGCTATGCAGTCCCGCATACGTATGCAGGCGCGCTGGCGCCAAGGAGGCTGACGCGATGAATACTGCCGAAATGACTGCCCGGATCGCCGACGGCGAAGGCTTCATCGCCGCGCTCGACCAATCGGGCGGCTCCACGCCCAAGGCGCTGGCCGGCTATGGCATTAAAGAAGGCGCGTGGGATTCGGACGAGGCGATGTTCGATCTGATTCACGATATGCGCGCGCGCATCATTACCGCGCCCAGCTTTTCGGGCGAAAAGGTGCTGGGGGCGATCCTGTTCGAACGCACCATGGACGGGCAGGTCGACGGCAAGCCGACCCCACACGCGCTGATCGAACGCCGCGTCGTGCCCTTTATCAAGATCGACAAGGGGCTGGAGGCAGAGACAGACGGCGTTCAGTTGATGAAGCCGATGCCCGATCTGGACGCGCTGCTGGCGCGTGCTCGCGGGCTGGGCGTGTTCGGCACAAAGGAACGCTCGGTCGTCAATCTCGCCAATCCGGCGGGCATCGCCGCGATCGTGCGCCAACAGTTCGAAATCGCGGGGCAGGTGCTGGCCGCGGGTCTGGTGCCGATCATCGAGCCGGAAGTGAACATCAAAAGCGCTGAGCGCGCGGAGGCCGATCGGATGCTGCGCGAGGAACTGCTCAAGGCGCTGGACGCGATGCAGGGCGACGGCAGGGTGATGCTGAAATTGTCAATTCCCGCCGAAGCAGGCCTGTTCGAGGCGCTGGTCGATCATCCGCGCGTGCTGCGCGTCGTGGCGCTGTCGGGCGGCTTTGCCCGAACAGCGGCTTGTGCCGAACTGGCGAGGAATCGCGGCATGATCGCCAGCTTCAGCCGCGCGTTGCTGTCCGATCTGCGTCACCAGATGTCGGATGACGAATTCGACGCGGCGCTGGGTTCGGCGATCGATGAAATCCACGCGGCGTCCACGCGCAAGGTCGCGCTGGCGGCCTGACTGCCGCCGCATACCTCCCCGGCACGGGGAGGGGGACCGCGGCCGCAAGGCCGGGGTGGAGGGGTTCTCCGCTTGCGGTTGAGGGGCGATGGTTGCGGCCCGGCCGTGTCGGCATTACCGCGCGTGCCATGACCGATATGCACGACGATCCGCTTGGCCCGCTGGACCCCGATTTCGCCACGCAATTCCGGCGCGACGATCGTCGCCCGCCATGCCAGCTTTATCTGATTTCCCCGGCTGATGTCGGTGACGCCTTTCCCGAACGCCTCAAGCGTGCGCTGGGCGCGGGGCCGGTGGCAGCGTTCCAGTTCCGGGTGAAGGGCGTGGACCAGCACAAGGCGGCGGCGCTGGCCGAACCGTTGCAGCGCATCTGCGCCGACCATGAGGTGGCCTTCATCGTCAATGATTCGGTCAGTCTCGCCAAACGGCTGGGAGCTGATGGCGTGCATCTGGGCCAGGATGATGGCGATCCGCGTGAAGCGCGTGCGGCGCTCGGCCCATCGGCGCAGATCGGCGTCACCTGTCACGACAGCCGCCATCTGGCGATGAACGCGGGTGAGGCGGGGGCCGATTATGTCGCCTTCGGTGCATTCTATCCCACCACGACCAAGCCGGTGCATCACCGGCCGGAGCCGGTCATCCTGTCCTGGTGGTCGACGCTGTTCGAGGTGCCCTGCGTCGCGATCGGGGGGATCACGCCCGAGAACGCTCAGCCCCTGATCGCGGCGGGGGCCGATTTCCTTGCCGTGTCCAGCGCCGTCTGGGGCGGGGATGAGGAAGCGGCGATGCGAGCCTTTGCCAGCCGCCTCAAATAACGGCTTCGGAAACAATGCCCTGCCTTGCTCGTTCGGGTCGAAACGAAAGGCAATGAAATGGGGCAAAGCGACATGCGGAACAGGGCGTTGTTGGGAGCGGTTGGCCTTGCGGCGGTAACGGCAACCGCACTGGCGTTCGCCGACGCGCCACGCGCGACCGCTCAGGAAGCAACGCCCGCGCAAGCGCCAGCCGCCAGCCCGGCAACGGTCGTTGATCGCGACGTGCTGCACGCACAGGTCATTCTGGCCAAGCTCGGTTTTTCATCGGGTTTGCTGGACGCCAAGGACAGTCCGGCGTTCAAGACGGCGCTGCGAGGATTTCAGGAAAGTCGCGGGCTGGGCGTGACCGGGCGGCTCGACCGTCCGACGCTGGCCGCGCTGTCGCGGCATCGCGGTTGGCGGCCCACCAAGACGGTCGAACTCGCGCCGCAGATGCTGGCCGGTCCGTTCCTGAACCCCATGCCCGAAGATTATGCCGACCTGTCCAGGCTGGAGGGCGTTCCCTATCGCTCGCCATTGGAAAAGCTGGCGGAAATGTTCCACACATCGCCGCAGATGCTGGTCGACCTGAACGGTCGCGACACGCCGCTGCGCGCGGGCCAGACGATCGTCGTGCCCAACGCGCTGCCGACCTCGCGGGATTATTCGATTGACGATGCCACATGGAAGCGGACGGTCGCTTATCTGAACGTCGACGCCAGCCAGCCGGAGGCCGATCATATCGTTGTCGACGAGAGTGAAGGCGTGCTCAAGGTGCTGGATGCCGATGACAAGCTGATCGCCCAGTTCCCGGCCACCATGGGGTCGTCGCAATTCCCGCTGCCGATCGGCGAATGGACGATCAAGGGCAACGCCTATAACCCCGACTGGCGCTTCGACCCCGATCTGATCGCCGGCAGCGCGCCCGATGCCGAGGAAACCGTGGTGCCGCCGGGGCCGAACAATCCGGTCGGCGTAGTGTGGATGGACTTGTCCAAGGAGCATTACGGGATCCACGGCACGCCGGAGCCGCAGAATATCGGCAGGACCGAAAGCAATGGCTGTATCCGCCTGACCAACTGGGATGCCGCGCGGCTGTCGATGATGGTCAAGCCGGGGACCAAGGCCGTGTTCCAGCGATAACGCGATGACGCGGCTTGGCTGGGCGATTCTGGCGCTGATCGTCATAGCGGGCGGCCTGTTCGCCACCATGCTGCGCTTCGGTGGGCCGGAGGTGCCGGTGACCGCTGCCGTTCCCGCGCCTGAGCTATCGCCTCGCGCCGCCGTGGCGCCGCCGCCACCGGGTCGGGTTGCGTGGGGCAAGGGTCTGCTGGCCGTGCCGGTCGCGGGCGTCAGCCGTGCTGAAATCGTCGCCAATTGGGGGGATCCGCGCGGCGGCGGCGCGCGGCTGCACCGGGGCAACGACATCATGGCGCCGGGCGGCACGCCGGTGGTCGCAGCCGCGGATGGCGTGGTTGAAAAACGGTACTGGAGCGAGGGCGGGGGCGGCAACACACTGTATGTCCGCTCGCCCGACCGGCGCTGGAGCTATTATTACGCGCACCTGTCCGCCTATGCACCCGGCATCGTGGAAGGGGTCCAGGTTCGCGAGGGACAGGTGATCGGTGCGGTCGGCGACACCGGCAATGCCGGGCCGGGCAACACCCACCTGCATTTCGGCATGAGCGTCATGGCGCCGGGCGACCGCTGGTGGCAGGGGCGCGCCGTCGACCCGACCCCGCTGCTCGCCGGTCGGTCTCTTGCCGATTCGGACGACCGCCGCTAAGGCCGCTGCCCACCAGCTCTTTCCAACAGGTAAGTCCCATGAAGATCAGCGGCGTGGACATCCGTCCCGGCAACATCATCGAGTATGAAGGCGGCATCTGGCGTGCGGTCAAGATTCAGCATACCCAGCCCGGCAAGGGCGGCGCCTATATGCAGGTCGAGATGAAGAACCTGATCGACGGGCGCAAGACCAATGTCCGCTTCCGGTCGGCGGAGACCGTTGAGCGCGTGCGGCTGGATACCAAGGACTTCCAGTTCCTGTTCGCAGAGGGTGATACGCTGACCTTCATGGACAAGGAAAATTACGAGCAGATCACGCTCGAAAAGGACGTGCTGGGCGACGCCGCCGAGTTCCTGCAGGACGGCATGGATGTCGTCATGGAATTGCACGACGAACGCCCGATCAGCGTCCAGTTGCCCGACACGGTCGAGGCAACCATCGTTGAGGCCGACGCCGTTGTGAAAGGGCAGACCGCCTCGTCCAGCTACAAGCCCGCGATCCTCGACAACGGCGTGCGCGTGATGGTGCCGCCGCACATCTCGTCGGGCACGCGCATCGTTGTCGATGTGTATGAGCGCGAATACGTCCGCCGCGCCGACTGAATGCTGACAACTCCTCCTCGTTCCGCCGGGGAGGGGGAGGAGTTTTGATATGACTGCCCAATCCGGCCTCATCACCGTCATGGAGCGCGCCGTCCGCAAGGCGGCGCCCCGCCTGCGCCGCGACTTCAACGAGGTCCAGCACCTGCAGGTTTCCAAAAAGGGTCCGGCCGACTTCGTGTCAATGGCCGACCAGCGGGCCGAGCGCACCTTGTATGACGAACTGCTCAAGGCGCGGCCCGACTGGGGCTTCGTCATGGAGGAAGGCGGCGTGATCGAGGGCGATCCCGACAAGCCGCGCTGGATCATCGATCCGCTCGACGGTACGACCAACTTCCTGCATGGTATTCCGCACTTCGCGATCTCGATCGCTGTCGATGATCCGCGCGCCGGCATCACCCACGGCCTGATCTATCAGCCGCTGACCGACGAGAGTTTTTGGGCCGAAAAGGGTCGCGGTGCGTGGCTGACGGGCCAGCGTCTGCGCGTATCGGCGCGGCGCGATTTGAGCGACGCATTGATCGCCACGGGGATTCCGTTTCTGGGGCATGGCAATTTCCCTGAATGGACGCGCATCTTTGGCGCGGTCGCGCCCGAAGTCGCCGGTATCCGGCGCCTGGGTGCGGCGGCGCTCGATCTTGCCTGGGTCGCGGCTGGGCGGTTCGACGGTTTCTGGGAAAGCGGCCTCAAGCCCTGGGACATCGCGGCGGGCATTCTGATCGTCAAGGAAGCGGGCGGTTTCGTCACCGATTTCCGGGGTGCCGACCAGGCGTTGGAAAAATGCGAGGTGCTGGCCGCCAACGACCTGCTGCATTCGAAACTGCACAAGCTGCTCGCGTCCTCGCTGCGCTGACCCTTGTCGCTGAATCGGCGCGCGAGCATGCGCCGATTCAGTTGCGATTCATTCTCACACGGCGCGCGCCTTGCCCCCTTCGGGTCATCGTCCTAGAAGCGCGCCATTCCCTGTTGCAACCGCGAGATGACCCTTGGTCGACCTGTCGCAATATCTGCCGATCCTGCTCTTTCTGGGCGTGGCACTGATCCTGTCGTCGGCATTCGTGTTCCTGCCGATGGTGGCGGCGCGCTTTACCGGCGCGCACAAGCCGACGCCTGAAAAGCTGACCGAATATGAATGCGGCTTCCCCGCGTTCGAGGATTCGCGCAGCCAGTTCGACGTGCGCTTTTATCTCGTCGCCATCCTGTTCATCGTCTTCGATCTCGAAGCTGCCTTCCTATATCCATGGGCGGTGAGCGTGTTCGATCTGGGCTGGACGGCCTGGTTCTCGATGATGATCTTCATTGCCGAACTCGCGCTCGGCCTCGTCTACGCTTGGAAGAAGGGAGCGCTCGATTGGGAGTGAACCTCGCACAGCCCGCCCCCGGCACGACGCCGGACGTGGGCTTTTACAACGACCTGAACGGTGAGCTTCAGGACAAGGGCTTCCTCGTCACTTCGACGGAGGAACTGTTCCAATGGGCGCGCACCGGTTCGCTGTGGTGGATGACGTTCGGCCTTGCGTGCTGCGCGGTCGAAATGATCCACGTCAACATGCCGCGATACGACATGGAACGGTTCGGCGCCGCGCCGCGCGCGTCACCGCGTCAGTCGGACGTGATGATCGTCGCGGGCACGCTGTGCAACAAAATGGCCCCGGCGCTGCGCCGCGTCTATGACCAGATGTCCGAGCCGAAATACGTCATTTCGATGGGATCGTGCGCCAATGGCGGCGGATACTATCATTACAGCTATTCGGTCGTGCGCGGCTGCGACCGGATCGTGCCGGTCGACATTTATGTCCCCGGCTGTCCGCCGACGGCTGAAGCGCTGCTTTACGGCGTGATGCAGCTCCAGCGGAAGATTCGCCGCGTGGGAACGATTGAACGATGAGAGCGCCTGCTCCCCGTTGTGCCCCGAACGAGGGCGTGATCGACGCTGCGACCGCGGCGATCGGTCCGGCCCTGATCGATGCACAGGACAAGGTCGGCGAAGTCACGCTGACGGTGACGCGCGACGGCCTGATCGCGGCGATGACGGCGCTGCGCGATACGCCGGGGCTGGAATATCAGCAGTTGATGGAAATCGCCGGCGTCGACTATCCCGAACGCGAGGAGCGTTTCGACGTCTGCTATCACCTGCTCAGCGTGACGCGGAATCACCGGATGCGCGTGCGCGTGACCGCTAGCGAAGATACGCCGGTGCCGACGGTGACAGGTCTGTGGCCGGTCGCCAACTGGCTGGAGCGCGAAGTCTATGACATGTTCGGCGTGTTGTTCGACGGGCACCCGGACCTGCGCCGTATCCTGACCGATTACGGCTTTCGCGGGCATCCGTTCCGCAAGGACTTCCCGCTGACGGGTTATGTCGAGCTGCGTTATTCGGAAGAGGCCAAGCGCGTGGTGTATGAGCCGGTCAAGCTGGCGCAGGATTTCCGCACCTTCGACTTTATGAGTCCGTGGGAGGGCGCGCAATATGTGCTGCCCGGCGATGAAAAGGCACCCGCGCCGCAGCCTGTGCCCGAGGCAAAGGGCGCACCGTCGCCCGTTACCGCCGACCAACTTAAAAAGGGTGGCGACGGCGAGACGGCCGAGCCGCAGGCGAACGAAGTGAAGACGACCGAAAACACCGGACAAACCGGCGCGGGCCAGCCGCATCCGGGTAACCGCGCGGTTGACAAGCCCGCTGACCCGGATGTCGTTCCCTCGAAGCACGGGGGTCAGAACCAGTAATGACCGACACCACGACCCAGTTGATGCACGCGCCGGGGCAGTCGCCGGAAAGCCCCGGCGACGTCGCCATCCAGAACTATACGATCAATTTCGGTCCCCAGCATCCTGCGGCGCACGGTGTGCTGCGGCTCGTCATGGAAATGGACGGCGAGGTGATCGAGCGGATCGACCCGCATGTCGGCCTGCTCCATCGCGGCACCGAGAAGTTGTGCGAGTATAAGACCTATACGCAGGCGCTGCCCTATATGGATCGCCTGGATTACTGCTCGCCGCTGTGCATGGAGCACAGCTATGTGCTTGCGGCCGAGAAGCTGCTCGACCTGGAAGTGCCGCTGCGCGCCCAGTATCTTCGCGTCTTCTTTGCCGAGTTGACGCGCATCAAGAACCACATGCTCAACCTGGGCAGCCATGTGATGGATGTCGGCGCGATGACGCCGAACCTGTGGATGTTCGAGCTGCGCGAAGACCTGATGAACTTCTACGAGCGCGCTTCGGGCGCGCGGATGCACGCGAATTATTTCCGTGTCGGCGGCGTGCGCCAGGACGTGCCGCTCAAGCTGTTGACCGATATCGCCGACTGGCTCGACACACGGCTGCCGCAACTGTTCGGCGACGCGATCAGCCTGGTCGCGGAAAACCGCATCTTCAAGCAGCGCAATGTCGACATCGCCATCGTCAGCCGCGAAGACGCGCTGAAATGGGGCTTTTCGGGACCGATGATCCGCGCGGCGGGCCTGCCCTGGGACCTTCGCAAGTCGCAGCCCTATGACGTGTATGACCGCATGGACTTCGACGTGCCCGTCGGCACGCGCGGCGACTGTTATGACCGGTTCATGGTCCGTGTCGAGGAAGTGTATCAGTCGGCGCGCATCATGAAGCAGTGTCTGAACGAGATGCCCGACGGTCCCATCGCCTCGCTTGACCGCAAGGTGGTGCCGCCCAAGCGCGCCGAGATGAAGCGTTCGATGGAAGCGCTGATCCATCACTTCAAGCTCTATACCGAAGGGTTTCACGTCCCCGCCGGCGAAGTCTATGTCGCGACGGAAAGCCCCAAGGGCGAGTTCGGCATCTTCATGGTCTCCGACGGGTCGAACAAGCCCTATCGCGTCAAGATCCGGCCGACCGCGTTCAGCCATCTGCAGGCGATGGACTTCATGAGCCGCGGGCACATGCTGGCCGACACCACCGCCATTCTGGGTGCGATGGATATCGTGTTCGGGGAGTGCGACCGTTGAGCCGCCTGCCGATCATCGAACGGCTGATGGACCGTTACAATGCCCGTGATGCCGACGGTTATGCCGACATGTTCGCCGTCGATGGCTGCGAGGCCAATTATCGCGGTGACGTGGTTCGCGAGGGCCGCGAAGGCGTGCGCGCCGGCATGGCCAAGGTGTTCGAGCAGTTTCCCGAAAATCGCGCCGATGTGCTCCAGCAGTTCGAATTGGGCGACCGCGTCGTCCTGCACGAGCGCGTCTATCGCTCGGCCGATGCCGAGCCGTTCGACGTGATGACCGTCTATTCGTTCAGCGGTGACGAGGTGAGCCGCGTGGAGTTCATTCGCTGATGGCCGATGCAGCTAACATCCCCGACGAAGCCGAAGTCCGCGCGCGCTGGAGCGCCTTTGCGTGGAACGAGGCGAATGCGGCCAAGGCGAAGGAAATCGTCGGCCGCTATCCCGCCGGTCGCCAGCAATCTGCGACGTTGCCGCTGCTCGACCTGGCGCAGCGTCAGGTGGGGGCGGAGACGCAGACGCAAGGCTGGCTGCCGGTCCCGGTGATCGAATATGTCGCCGCTTATCTCGACATGCCCTATATCCGCGTGTTCGAGGTCGCGACCTTCTACACCATGTATAATCTGGCGCCGGTCGGCCGCTATCACGTGCAGGTGTGCGGCACGACACCGTGCATGTTGCGCGGGTCGGACGATGTGCTGGCGGCGTGCAAGAATCAGGGGCTGGTCAAGGGGCGCACGACGCCCGACGGCCTGTTCACGCTGACCGAGGTGGAGTGCATGGGCAATTGCGCCAACGCACCCATGGTCCAGATCAACGACGACAATTTCGAGGACCTGGATTACGACAGGACGGTCGCGATCCTGTCGGCGCTGGCGGGCGGGGATACGCCGAAGGTCGGCCCGCAGAACGGCCGTCACACGTCGGAGCCGGAAGGCGGCCCGACCACGCTGACGGCGATGGTCGACGCCAATCACGATTACCGTTCGGAATGGTCGGCATGAGCAAGAACACGCTTATCACCATATTGGCGGTCATTGGCGCGATCGTCGTGCTGGGCTGGGTTCTGAAACTCAGCTTCAAGCTGCTGGGCGTTCTGATCGGTGCCGCGATCGTCGTCGCCATCCTGGCGGGTGGCCGCAAATTGCTGGGGAACGGCAAGTAATGCTCGCTGACAAGGACCGCATCTTCACCAACGTCTATGGCTATCAGCCATGGAACATCGACGCGGCGATGAAGCGCGGCGATTGGGACAATACCAAGGCGCTGCTGGAGTTGGGCCAGGACACGATCATCGATCGGATCAAGGCATCGGGGCTTCGCGGGCGCGGGGGCGCGGGCTTCCCGACCGGCATGAAGTGGAGTTTCATGCCGAAAAACCCGACGCCGGAGCGCCCCAGTTTCCTGGTCATCAATGCCGACGAGTCCGAGCCCGGTTCGTGCAAGGACCGCGAGATCATCCGCCACGATCCGCATAAGCTGATCGAGGGCGCGCTGGTCGCGGGCTTCGCGATGCGCGCGCGGGCGGCCTATATCTATATTCGCGGCGAATATATCCGCGAGGCCGAGGTGATGTTCGCCGCGATTGCGGAAGCCTATGACAAGGGTCTGATCGGCAAGAACGCCTGTGGTTCGGGCTATGATTTCGACGTGTTCTGCCATCGCGGCGCCGGCGCCTATATCTGTGGTGAAGAAACCGCGATGCTGGAGAGTCTTGAGGGCAAAAAGGGCCAGCCCCGGCTGAAGCCGCCCTTCCCGGCGGGCGCGGGCCTGTATGGCTGCCCGACCACGGTCAACAATGTTGAATCGATCGCGGTCGCGCCGACGATCCTGCGGCGCGGCCCCGAATGGTTCTCCGGCTTCGGGCGGGAGAACAACAAGGGCACCAAGCTGTTCCAGATCAGCGGCCATGTCGAAAAGCCCTGCGTGGTCGAGGAAGCGATGAGCATCCCGTTTCGCGAGCTGATCGAAAAGCATTGCGGCGGCATTCGCGGTGGCTGGGACAATCTGCTGGCGGTGATCCCCGGCGGTTCATCGGTGCCGCTGGTGCCGGCAGCCGAGATCATGGACTGCCCGATGGACTTCGACGGGCTGAAGGCCGTCGGGTCGGGCCTGGGCACCGCCGCGGTCATCGTCATGGACAAGTCCACCGACATCGTCCGCGCGATCAGCCGCATCAGCTATTTCTACAAGCACGAAAGCTGCGGCCAGTGCACGCCGTGCCGCGAAGGCACCGGCTGGATGTGGCGCGTGATGGAGCGGATGCGGACCGGCGACGCCGACATCAGCGAAATCGACACGCTGTATCAGGTGACCAAGCAGGTCGAGGGTCACACCATCTGCGCGCTGGGCGACGCGGCGGCATGGCCGATTCAGGGTCTTATCAAGCATTTCCGCCCCGAGATGGAGCGGCGGATCATGGAGCGGCAGGGCGGGGGTGACGCGCCCTATCAGGAGGCGGCGGAGTGACGGTTATCACCAAGCGTCACGTGTTTTCGACTGGACCGCGAAAGGGCTTGGTCGAAACCAGAGAGCCTCATCGATACGCGGATGGGTTCTATCGCGTGTATTCGCCAGAGGGAGTTGTCGGTCCTGACGGAAAACGGCGGGGGAATATAACTGCAAATGCTCGCATGGCGGCTTCACTGTCAGAGGTTGCTGACTACGTCGAGAATGGGTGGGGTGTTCGAATGACGGGACCGCACACGCCTACCCCATCGCTCTGCACCAAGAATATTGAGGTGGTGCGCTAATGCCTAAACTTAAAGTCGACGGAATCGAAGTCGAGGTGCCCCAGGGCGCCACCGTGCTTCAGGCGTGCGAAGCGGCGGGGAAGGAGATTCCCCGCTTCTGCTATCACGAACGCCTGTCGATCGCGGGCAATTGCCGCATGTGCCTGGTCGAAGTGAAGCCGGGGCCGCCCAAGCCGCAGGCCAGCTGCGCGCTGCCCGCCGCCGACAATCAGGAAGTGCGGACCGATTCGGCGATGGTGAAGGCCGCGCGCGAAGGGGTGATGGAGTTTCTGCTCATCAACCATCCGCTCGATTGTCCGATCTGCGATCAGGGCGGGGAATGCGACCTGCAGGACCAGACGATGGCCTATGGTCGCGGGTCGACGCGCTATACCGAGAACAAGCGCGCCGTGACCGAGAAATATATGGGTCCGATCGTCAAGACGATCATGACCCGCTGCATCCAGTGCACGCGCTGCGTCCGCTTTGCGGAGGAAGTCGCGGGGGTTGAGGAAATCGGCGCGATCTATCGCGGCGAGAACATGCAGATCACGTCCTACCTGGAAAAGGCGGTGACCAGCGAATTGTCGGGCAATGTCGTCGACCTGTGCCCGGTCGGTGCGCTGACGTCGAAGCCCTATGCGTTCAACGCGCGGCCGTGGGAATTGAAGAAGACGCTGGCGATCGACGTGATGGACGCGGTCGGCAGCAACATCCGTCTCGACAGCCGGGGTCGTCAGGTGTTGCGCGTGCTGCCGCGCATCAACGAGGATGTGAACGAGGAATGGGCGCACGACAAGACGCGCCATCATGTCGACGGCCTGATCCGTCGCCGCCTCGACAAGCCTTATGTCCGCCGTGACGACAAGCTCCAGCCCGCAAGCTGGGACGAGGCGTTCGCCGCGATCGCTCAGGTCGCCGCCACCGCGGGGCAGGGCGTTGCCGCGATTGCCGGCGACATGGTCGATTGCGAGACGATGTTCGCGGCCAGGCAACTGGTCGGTGCGTTCGGTTCGTCGCTGCTCGAGGGGCGGCAGACGGGCATGGCCTATGACGTCAGCAATCTGGGTGCGGTCGCGTTCAACACGACGATTGCCGGGGTCGAGGACGCCGATGCGATCCTGCTGGTCGGCAGCAACCTGCGCTGGGAAGCGCCGCTCATCAACACGCGCGTCCGCAAGGCGATCAAGCGCGGCGCGCGTGTGTTCGCAATCGGGCGGCAGGTCGACCTGACCTACAAGGTGGAATGGCTGGGCGACGACCTGTCGCTGCTGGGCAATCTGCCCTCGGTCGCGGCCAATATGTTCGAAAAGGCCGAGCGGCCGATGATCGTCGTCGGTCCCGGCGCGCTCAAGGCCGGGCACGGCGCGGCGCTGTCGCTGGCCAAATCGCTCAACGTGGTGCGGAATGGCTGGAACGGCTTCAATGTCGTCCACACCGCTGCCGCTCGCATGGGCGCGCTGATGCTCGGCTATGCACAGCCGGGCGGGATTGCCGATATCGTCGCGGCGGCGCCGAAGCTGGTGTTCTTCCTGGGCGCCGACGAGGTCGATTTCGCGGCCTTTGCAGGCAGTTTCAAGGTCTATGTCGGTCATCACGGCGACAAGGGCGCGCATCACGCCGATGTCGTGCTGCCCGCCGCCAGCTATGCCGAAAAGCCCGGCACCTATGTCAATCTGGAAGGCCGTGTGCAGTTCAGCGAGCGCGCGGTGTTCGCCCCCGGCGATGCGCGCGACGACTGGTCGATCCTGCGCGCGCTGTCCGATGTGCTGGGCAAGACGCTGCCGTTCGACGATTTCGCCGGCCTGCGCCGGGCGATGATTGCCGCCGTGCCGGCGCTGGGCCGCGAAGGGCTGGCCGGTTATGACTGGAATCCGCCCGCGCTTGATGGCAAGGGCAAAGGCGCGGTCGCGTATCCGATCGCGGATTTCTATCTCACCAACGCCATTTGCCGAGCTTCGCCGACGATGCAGCGCTGCTCGGCTGAACTGATCCATGGCGAGGATTTCGCGGAGGCCGCCGAGTGACGTCTTTCTTCGAATGGCTCGGCCTGCCTTTCGAGGCGGCCTGGACCGTCGCGACGCTGGCGGGCATCCTGCTGATCGCACTGCCGGTCATGCTGGCGGTGGCGATGATTATCTATGCCGATCGCAAGATCTGGGCGGCGATGGCGCTGCGCCGGGGACCGAACGTCGTGGGTCCGTTCGGCTTGCTTCAGTCGTTTGCCGACGGGCTGAAGGTGTTTCTGCAGGAAACGATCATCCCGACCGGCGCGAACAAGGGGCTGTTCCTGCTTGCGCCGATCATCACCTTCACCGTCGCACTGATCGTGTGGGCGGTGGTGCCGTTCGATGTCGAAGTGGTGCTCGCGGATATCAATGTCGGGCTGCTCTACGTGCTCGCGGCGTCGTCGCTGGGTGTTTACGGCATCATCCTCGCGGGCTGGGCATCAAACTCGAAATACCCCTTCTACTCCGCGATCCGGGCCGCGGCACAGATGGTCAGCTATGAAGTCGCGATCGGTTTCGTGCTGGTGTCGGTCGTGTTGTGGGCGGGCAGCTTCAACCTGACCAGCATTGTCGAGGCGCAGCGCAGCGTCTGGGGTCTGTCTTTCCTCCCGATAAACGGCTTCGGCTTCAACCCGCTCTTGTTCCCGATGGCGGTGGTGTTCTTCATCTCGGCCCTGGCAGAGACGGCCCGCGCGCCGTTCGACCTGACCGAGGCGGAGTCGGAACTGGTCGCGGGGTATCAGACCGAATATTCGTCGATGGCATTCGCGCTCTACTGGCTTGGCGAATATGCCAATGTCATCCTGATGTGCGCGCTCAACGCGCTGCTGTTCTGGGGTGGTTATCTGCCGCCGTTCGACTGGGCGCCGCTTTATGTGGTGCCTGGCATCCTTTGGCTGTTCCTGAAGATGGGCTTCTTCTTCTTCCTGTTCAGCTGGGTGAAGGCGACGGTGCCGCGTTATCGCTATGACCAGTTGATGCGGCTGGGCTGGAAAATCTTCCTGCCGCTCAGCCTGGTGTTTGTGTTCCTTGTGTCGGGTTTCCTGATGCTGGCGCGGGTTGGAGTTTCGGCATGAGTTTCGCTCAGACCCTCAAATCCTTCGCGCTGGCCGAGTTCGTGTCGGCGCACCTCCTGACCTTGAAGTATTTCTTCAAGCCAAAGGCGACGATCAACTATCCGTATGAGAAAAACCCGCTAAGCCCTCGTTTCCGCGGCGAACATGCGCTGCGCCGCTATCCCAATGGCGAGGAGCGCTGTATTGCGTGCAAGCTGTGCGAAGCGGTCTGCCCGGCGCTGGCGATCACGATCGAGGCCGAACCGCGCGAGGACGGCAGCCGTCGCACCACGCGCTACGACATCGACATGACCAAGTGCATTTATTGCGGCCTGTGTGCCGAGGCATGTCCGGTCGACGCGGTGGTCGAGGGGCCGAATTTCGAGTTTTCGACCGAAACGCGCGAAGAGCTGATCTATCACAAGGAAAAGCTGCTCGCGAATGGCGACCGGTGGGAACGCGCGATTGCCGCGAACCTTGCCGCCGACGCCCCCTATCGTTAAGCGGCGCGGGCATAAGGGGTCAGCCATGCAACAGTTCCACTCCGCCGGGCGCGACATGCGCCGCGCGGTCGCAGCCGGGAGGGCGTTCGCTTGATCCAGGCAATCGCTTTCTATCTGTTCGCGGCCATCGTCGTCCTGTCGGCGGCGATGGTCATCACCGCGCGCAATCCGGTGCACTCCGTGCTCTGGCTGATCCTGGCATTTTTCAATGCGGCGGGCCTGATGGTGCTGGTCGGCGCCGAGTTCATCGCGATGCTGCTGGTCATCGTCTATGTCGGCGCGGTCGCGGTGCTGTTCCTGTTCGTCGTCATGATGCTCGACATCGACTTTGCCGAACTGCGCGCGGGCTTCGTGCGGTATCTGCCGCTTGGGCTCGTCCTTGCGATCGCGCTTGCGGCCGAGTTGATGATCGGTGTCGGCGCATGGAGCGCGGGCGGGATTGAATTGTCGACGCGCATCGCGCCGATCGACACGATGGTCCCCAATATCGAGGCGATCGGGCGGCTGCTCTACACCCGTTATCTGCTGGTGTTCGAAGGGGCCGGCCTGGTCCTGCTGGTCGCAATGATCGGTGCGATCGTGCTCACGCATCGCGACCGGACGGGCGTGCACAAGCAGAATGTAGGGCGGCAGGTTGCGCGGCGTCAAAAGGACGCAACCCGCAACATTAATCAGCCCGTCGGGCAGGGGGTGGAGCTATGATTGGTCTCAACCACTATCTGGCGGTCGGAGCGATTTTGTTCGCGCTGGGCGTGATGGGGATTTTCCTCAACCGCAAGAACCTGATCGTCATCCTGATGGCGATCGAGTTGATCCTGCTGGCGGTGAACATCAACCTCGTCGCCTTTTCCGCCTTTCTCGGCGATCTGGTGGGACAGGTGTTCGCGATGTTCGTGCTGACCGTCGCGGCGGGCGAGGCCGCCATCGGCCTTGCCATTCTCGTCATCTACTTCCGTGGCCGCGGCAATATCGCGGTTGATGATGCCAACCGGATGAAGGGGTAAGCATCTGGTGATCCAGGCAATCGTCTTTCTGCCGCTGATCGCGGCAATCGTCGCGGGCTTCGGCAACCGCGCGATCGGCAACTATGCGGCCAAGTCCGTCACGACGGCCGCGCTGTTCGCGGCGTGCGCGCTGTCATGGGCGATTTTTCTCGGCTTCCTGTCGGGCGGTCGCGAAGCCGAAGTCACCCATGTTCTCGACTTCATCCGTTCGGGCACGATGGAGGCGGCGTGGGCACTGCGCGTCGACACGCTGACGGCTGTCATGCTGATCGTCATCACGACCGTCTCGGCGCTCGTCCACCTGTATAGCTGGGGCTATATGGCGGAGGACCCCGATCAGCCGCGCTTCTTCGCCTACCTGTCGCTGTTCACCTTCGCCATGCTGATGCTGGTGACGGCCGACAACCTGATCCAGATGTTCTTCGGCTGGGAAGGCGTGGGCCTCGCCAGCTATCTGCTGATCGGCTTCTGGTATAAAAAGCCCTCGGCGCAAGCCGCCGCGATCAAGGCGTTCGTCGTCAACCGCGTCGGCGATCTGGGCTTCATGCTCGGCATTTTCGGCACCTATCTGGTGTTCGGCACGATCTCGATCCCGGCGATCCTCGAGGCTGCGCCGTCGATGGCGGGCGCGACCATCGGGTTCCTGGGCTATCGTCTTGATACGATGACGGTGCTGTGCCTGCTGCTGTTCGTCGGTGCGATGGGCAAGTCGGCGCAGCTTGGCCTGCATACCTGGCTGCCTGACGCGATGGAGGGGCCGACCCCGGTGTCGGCGCTCATCCACGCGGCGACAATGGTGACGGCGGGCGTGTTCATGGTGTGCCGCCTGTCGCCGATGTTTGAGGTCTCGCCATTCGCGCTGACCGTCGTCACCGGCATCGGCGCCGCGACCTGTATCTTCGCCGCGACGATCGGCACGGTGCAGACCGACATCAAGCGCGTCATCGCCTATTCGACCTGCTCGCAGCTTGGGTATATGTTCGTTGCGGCGGGCGTCGGCGCTTATGGTGCGGCGATGTTCCACCTGTTCACGCACGCCTTTTTCAAGGCGCTGCTGTTCCTGGGCGCCGGCTCGGTCATCCATGCGATGCACCATGAACAGGATATGCGCTTCTACGGCGGCCTGCGGCGTCATATCCCGATCACCTTCTGGACGATGATGGCTGGCACGCTGGCGATCACCGGCGTTGGTATCTATGGCATCGGCGGGTTCGCGGGCTTCCATTCGAAAGACGCGATCCTTGAGGCAGCCTGGGCGTCGGGCGCGGGCCAGGGCGCATTCTGGGTCGGCACGCTGGCGGCGCTGCTCACCAGCTTCTATTCGTGGCGGCTGATGTTCCTGACCTTCTGGGGCAAGCCGCGCTGGGCCGGGTCCGAGCATATCCAGCACGCGGTGCACGACGATCACGGCCATGGCCACGATCATGACGCGCCCGCGCAGGAAGATGCCGGCCACGCCCCGGTCGCGCACGCGGCTCATGCCCATGACGATCACGGTCATGCCGAGGTTGAAGGCACGGCGGGCTATCACCCGCATGAAAGCCCGCTGGTCATGCTGGTGCCCCTGCTGGTGCTGACCATCGGTGCGGTGGGCGCCGGGCTGGCGTTCCATCACGCCTTCCTTGAGGAAGCGGCGTTCTGGAACGGATCGCTGTTCTTCAATGCCGAGCTTTCGCACGCGATGCACGAAGTGCCGCTGTTCGTGAAACTGGCGGCGACGATCGTGATGGTCATCGGGTTGGTGACGGCGATCTATGCCTATCTCATCCGTCCGGGTTTTCCGGCGAAGTTCGCGGACACGTTCCGCGTGCTGCACCGGTTCCTGCTCCACAAATGGTATTTTGACGAGCTTTACGACCTGCTCTTCGTCAAGCCCGCCTTCGCGTTCGGCCGCCTGTTCTGGAAGGCCGGGGACGAGGGCACCATCGACCGCTTCGGCCCCAACGGCTCGGCGGCGCTGGTTTCGCTTGGCAGCCGGGTCGCGGGGCGCGTCCAGTCAGGTTATGTCTATTCCTATGCCTTCGTCATGCTGATCGGGCTTACCGCCGCGGTCACCTGGGCCATTGCGGGGCGGTGAGGTCATGAACGGTTTTCCAATCCTCTCCGTCATGCTGGCCGTGCCGCTCATCGCGGCGGTCGCCTGCCTGTTTGTCGACAAGCACATGGCGCGCTGGGTCGCGCTGATTGCCACGCTGGTCGATTTTGTGCTCGGTTGTCTGCTCTGGGCCAATTTCGACCTCAGCCCGTCGGCGCCGCAATGGCAGTTCACCGAATATGCGCCGGTCTTCGGCCGCTTCGCCTGGGCGCTGGGCATCGACGGCTTCGCGCTGATGCTCATCATGCTCAGCGTGTTCCTGATGCCGATCTGCATCGGCGCCAGCTGGGAAGCGATCGAGGAACGCGTGCCCGAATATATGGCGCTGTTCCTGGGCGTCGAAGTGCTGATGATCGGCACCTTCGCGGCGCAGGACCTGTTCCTGTTCTATATGTTCTTCGAAGCCGGCCTGATTCCGATGTATCTCATCATTGGCATCTGGGGCGGCGCCAACCGGATCTACGCCAGCTACAAGTTCTTCCTGTATACGCTGCTGGGTTCGGTGCTGATGTTCATCGCCATGCTCTATATGAGCGTGACGGCGGGCACATCGTTCATCCCCGACCTGATGGCCTATGACTTCCCCGGCGGGGTGCAGACATGGCTGTGGCTGGCCTTTTTTGCGTCGTTCGCGGTCAAGATGCCGATGTGGCCGGTCCATACCTGGCTGCCCGACGCGCACGTTCAGGCGCCGACCGCGGGTTCGGTCATCCTGGCGGGCGTGTTGCTCAAGCTTGGCGGATACGGCTTCCTGCGCTTCAGCCTGCCGATGTTCCCTGAGGCATCGGGCGAACTGGCGTGGCTGATCCTGGGGCTGTCGGCGGTGGCGGTCGTTTACACCAGCCTCGTCGCGCTGGTACAGTCGGACATGAAGAAGCTGATCGCCTATTCATCGGTCGCGCATATGGCGATCGTGACGATCGGCCTGTTCGCCTTCAATCAGCAGGGGCTGGAAGGCGCGATGATCGTGATGCTCAGCCACGGGCTGGTGTCGGGCGCGCTGTTCCTGTGTGTCGGCGTCATCTATGACCGGCTGCACACGCGTGAGATCGCGCGCTATGGCGGGTTGGCCAACAACATGCCGCGTTACGCCATCCTGTTCCTGTTGTTCACCATGGCCTCGATCGGCTTGCCGGGCACCAGCGGGTTCGTAGGTGAGTTTTTGAGCCTTGCCGGCACATATCAGGTGTCGACCTGGATGACGTTGATCTGCACCACCGGCATCATTCTGGGCGCGGCCTATATGCTTTACCTCTATCGCCGGGTGGTGTGGGGTGAGATCAAGTCCGACGATGTACGCGTGATGCCCGACCTTTCGAAGCGGGAGATGGCGTTGCTCACGCCTGTCGCAGCGGTGGTGTTGTGGATGGGTGTCTATCCCGAAAGCTTCATCGCGCCGATGCGGGCCGACGTGACCACGCTGCTTGAGCGGATCGACCGCGCCAATCCGGGTGGCGATTCGCGACCCACTGCGGGTAATCCGCAGGCCGTCGCCGCGCACCGCGCCCATGTCGAAGAAGTTACGGCCCATGGCGGGGACGGCGCGGGCGGTCATGCCGCCGCTGCCGAAGCGCCCGCGCATGGCGGAGGCCACTAATGTCCTACGCGACACAGATGTTGTTCATCCTGCCCGAACTGGTGCTGACGCTGGGCAGCCTGGCGCTGATGCTCGCGGCGGCATGGGGCGGTCAGGCCGCGACCCGCGCGATCAGCTATGCGTCCGTGGCCTTGCTGGCGGGCGCGGGCATCGCGTTGTTCGGACCCGCTTCCAGCGGAGGCATGGCCTTTGACGGCCTGTGGCGCGCCGATGCGTTCGGCGCCTTTGCCAAGGTGCTGATCTATATCGCCAGCGCCGTCGCGATCCTGATCGCGCCGCGCTTCTTCGCCGAAACCTCGGGCGACGACCTGCGGCCCGAATATCCGGTGCTGATGCTGCTGGCGGCAGTCGGCATGGGCATGATGGTGTCGGCGGCGGACTTGTTGACGCTTTATGTCGGCCTGGAGCTTCAGAGTCTCGCGGCCTATGTCCTCGCCAGCTTCATGCGGCGTGACCAGCGTTCGGCCGAATCGGGCCTCAAATACTTCATCCTCGGCGCACTGGCCTCGGGCATCCTGCTCTACGGCATCAGCCTGGTTTACGGCTTTTCGGGCACCACGCTCTATACCGGCATCGCGAGCGCCTATGCCGCGGGCACCTCGACCGGGCTGCTGTTCGGGCTGGTGTTCGTCTTCGCGGGGCTGGCGTTCAAGATCGCGGCGGTGCCGTTCCACATGTGGACCCCCGACGTGTATGAGGGCGCGCCGACGCCGGTGACGCTCAGCTTCGCCAGCGCGCAGAAAGTGGCCGCCGTTGCGCTCGCGCTGCGCGTCGCGATCGAGGCGATGGGACCGGCATCGGCCGACTGGCGCCAGATCGTGATCTTTGCCGCACTCGCCTCGATCATCCTCGGCGCGGTCGCGGCGATCGGGCAGAAGAACATCAAGCGCCTGCTGGCCTATTCGTCGATCAACAATGTCGGTTTTGCGCTGGTCGGCCTTGCCGCCGCGACCGAGCAGGGCGTGGCGGCGGTGCTAACCTATATGGTCATCTATGTCGTGATGACGCTGGGCAGCTTCCTCGTCGTGTTGCAGATGCGCGGCGCTGACGGGCAGCCGGTTGAGGATATCGCCAGCCTGTCGGGCATGTCGCGCACGCGGCCGGCCCTGGCGCTGGCGCTGGCGATGTTCATGTTCAGCCTGGCGGGCATCCCGCCGCTGTTCGGCTTCTATGCCAAGTTCGCGGTGTTCGACGCCGCGGTTCAGGCCGGGCTGTTCCCGCTGGCGGTGATCGGCATCGCCGCGTCGGTGATCGGCGCCTATTATTATCTGCGGATCGTCAAGACGATGTATTTCGACGATGCGGCGCCGGCCTTTGCACCGAGCGACAGCCATGTCGAAAAGGGCCTGATCGCCGTCAGCGCGGTGTTTGTCTCGCCACTGGGTTATCTGCTGATCCCGGCGCTCAGCGCCGCCAGCCTGACGGCTGCACGGGCGCTGTTCTGAGCCGCATTCTATCCGTCGGGGAAACGGGTTCGACCAATGCCGACCTGCTCGCGCTCGCCGCGAGCGGAGCGGCGGAGGGCACATGGCTCTGCGCCGAACGGCAGACCGGGGGGCGGGGCCGACAGGGGCGCACATGGTCGTCCCCGGCAGGCAATTTTTACGGCAGCGCGCTGGTTCGGCTTCGTCCCGGCGATCCGCCTGCACCGTCGCTGTCGCTGATCGCGGGCGTGGCGCTGCACGAAGTGGTGGCCGCTTTTTTGCCCGACGCACGCGACCTGCGGCTGAAATGGCCCAATGATCTGTTGCTTGGCGGCGCAAAGCTGGCAGGTATCCTGCTTGAACGCAGCAATGAGGCGGTTGTGATCGGGATCGGCGTCAATCTGGCGCACCATCCCGATCTGCCGGACCGCCCGACCATTTCGATCGCAGCGCAGGGTGGGACCGTATCGCCCGCGATCTTTGCGGACACGCTTGTCGAGGCGGTCGCGCGTTGGGTCGATCGCTGGCGTCACGGCGGCGTGGCGGCCGTGCGCGCGGCGTGGCTGCAACGGGCACATCCCCACGGCACGCCCATTCGCCTGCACGAAGCCGACGGCGCAGCAGTGTCCGGCCTGTTTGAAGGGCTGGATGGTGACGGCGCGCTCATCCTGCGCTTGGCGGACGGGCGCGCGCGTGTCATCCACGCAGGCGACGTGTTCCTTCTTTAAGTTCGCGGAGATTATCCAAATGCTGCTCGCGGTCGATGCCGGGAACACCAACGTCGTTTTCGCGCTGGTCGATGCCGACCGCAGCATTCGCGCGCGCTGGCGCATCGCCACCGATCCGCGCCGCACCGCCGACGAATATGTCGTCTGGCTCAACCAGTTGCTGATGCTGGAGGGCTATTCGCGTGAGGACGTGGAGGCAGTGGTGATCGGCACCGTCGTGCCGCGCGCGCTGCACAATCTGGAAGTGCTGGCGCAGAAATATTTCGGCACGCCTGCGCTGGTCGCCGGCCGCGACCTGCCGTGGGGCATTGCGCTGGATGTCGACGAACCGGACAATGTCGGTGCCGATCGCGCGCTGAACGTGATTGCGGCCCACGCAAAATATGACGGCGATCTGGTGATTGTCGATTTCGGCACCGCGACCACGTTCGACGTCGCCGATTATTCGGGGGCCTATAAGGGCGGGATCATCGCGCCGGGCATCAACCTGTCGCTCGACGCGCTGGTGGGGGCGGCGGCCAAGCTGCCGCGTATCGCCATTCAGGCGCCCGATACGCCGACCGTGATCGGACGCACGACGGTCAGCCAGATGCAGATCGGCATCTTCTGGGGCTATGTCGCCATGATCGAGGGGCTGGTGGCGCGAATGCGCGCTGAAATCGGCCGGCCCGCGCGCGTGATCGCGACCGGCGGGCTGGCGGTGTTGTTCGAACAGCATAGCGACGCGTTCGATGTCATCGAACCAGACCTCACCATTCAGGGGCTGGCGATCCTGTGGCAGCGTCGCCATATCCAACCTTAAACATCGTGGTGCCGCATATCGTCGCACATCTTGCGACCGGCCAAACCCATTTCCAAAGTCAGGAACCCAGTGACACCCAAGAACGAACTGCTTTTCGTCGCGCTCGGCGGATCGGGCGAAATCGGCATGAACGTCAATCTCTACGGCACCGCCGGCAAATGGCTGATGGTCGATTGCGGCGTGACCTTTGCCG
>NZ_DATJLI010000146.1:0-3392 GCF_035490575.1 Sphingomonas sp.
ACCTGAAGGTCACAGGTTCAAATCCTGTCCCCGCAACCAAACAAAAAAACGCCGCCCCGGGACCACCCCGAGGCGGCTTTTTCGTGTCGCCGCAATATGCAACCGCCAGGGCGCTTACAACATATCTCCTGCACGGACGCCCTTCCAGACAGAGCCGTTAACGTCCTGAAATGCCGGATCTTGTCGACGCGCATTCCCTTCCGCCGTGCAGGCGCGATCGGCGCATCATGGTATCCCGAACGCGGTCCCGACCGCAGCTTCAACCGTCTCGCATGGCGTGAAGGAAGGCGCGGAAGGCAGCGGTGGGCTGACGCCGGCTTGGATAATAAAGATGATTGGGCGGTAGCGCGGGCGCCCAGCCCGGCAGCACTTTGACCAGATCGCCCGACAACAGGTGCGGCGTAGCCTGCTCCGTAATGAGGCAGGCAATGCCAAGGCCCGCCAGCGCTGCGTCGCGCATGACGTCAACATCATTGGTGACAAAGCTGGTTGGCACCGCCTGCTGTGATGTCACCCCGTTTCGTTCGAACTCCCAGCGATGCACGGTGCCCGACGTGGAATGGCGATAGCTGATGCAGCGGTGCCGGCCGAGGTCTTCGGCATGATCCGGACAGCCATGATGCGCCAGATATCCCGGCGAAGCGACAAAGACCAACGACACCGGATCACTGATACGGATCGAGATCATGTCGCCCTGCAGCGCCTCCGCATGACGGACGCCGCAGTCAAACCGCTCGGCCACGATATCGACAAGGCCGTCATTGACGACCAGTTCGACCGAAACATCCGGACAATCGCGCGACAGCGCGGGCAATCGCGGCAGGATGATGTGAACCGCCGCCGGGCGATGGGCATTAACCCGAACCCGCCCCATCGGACGGTCACGCGCCGTGTCCAGCAGGCCCAGAACCTCTTCGACCGATGCCATGGCCGGACGCAGCCGCTCGAGCAGCGCCTCGCCAGCGCTCGTGGGGGCCAGCGATCGGGTCGTGCGATCCAGCAACCGGATGTCCAGTTTCGCTTCCAGCACGCGCATCGCGTGGCTGAGCGCCGATGCCGACAGGCCAAGCCGCCTTGCCGCACGGGCAAAGCTGCCCGCCTCCACAATCTGTGCAAAAATCGCGAGGCCCGACCAAAGATCGCGGTCCATCCGTGAAAATCCTTCAGCAACCCATGCAGCCCCCATCGGCTAATCTCAGGGGCGCATGCCATCCATATTCACTTTTGATATTTCCAATAGCCGGAGGTCATTCGTGAATCTTGAATCCTTTCGCCCTCTCGGCGCTTCGGGTCTGCTGGTCAGTCCCCTTGCGCTTGGCACCATGACCTTCGGTACGCCGCGCTGGGGCATGGACGCCGATGCCAGCCGCGGCGTGTTCGACCGCTATATCGGCCTTGGTGGCAATTTCATCGATACGGCCGATGTCTATTCTGGCGGCGCTTCGGAAGAGATGGTCGGCCGGTTCGTTGAGGAGTCCGGGCTGCGCGATCGATTGGTGATTGCGACAAAATCGGGCTTCAACACCGGCGAGGGTTTTCACCAGGGCGGCAATGGCGCCCGGCACATCCACGCCGCTGTCGATCGTTCGCTGAAACGGTTGAGGACCGACTTCATTGACCTTTACTGGATTCACATCTGGGACGGTATCACGCCGGCAGCGGAAATGCTCCGGACGATGAGCAACCTCATTGCGGCGGGCAAGATCCGCTATTGGGGCCTGTCCAACAGTCCCGCCTGGTATGCGGCCGAAATTGCGACGCTGGCACGGGCGCACATGCTTCCGGCGCCGGTCGGCCTGCAATATTTCTACTCGCTGGTGGAGCGCGGCGTCGAGGACGAGCATCTGCCGCTGGCCAAAGCGTTAGGAATGGGTCTCGTGCCCTGGAGTCCCCTCGCTTACGGGTTGCTCACTGGCAAATATGATCGTGCAACGGTCGAAGCGGGGCCGGTTCGTCAGGGCGGGGTGCCCAATGCCGGTGGCGCAGCCGGTGCGCGGGCGGAGGGTGATGGGCGGCTTGATGGGGATAATCCATTTGGTGATACACTTTTTACCGATCGCAACTGGCGTATCGTGGACGCGGTCAAGCGCGTTGCCGCGGATATGGGAGAGACCGCGGCGCGCGTGGCGCTCGCCTGGGTCGTCGGCCGTGCGGGGGTTGCCGCCACGCTGATGGGCGTCAGCCGCGCCGAGCAGATCACGGACAACGTCGCCGCGCTCGACCTCGTGCTGGCTGGGGAGCATCTGGCCGCGCTCGACGCCGTCAGCGCAGAGGGCGGGAAGTTCCTCTACGGCCTGTTCAAGCCGGAGGTTCGCAACCAGATCGTCTTCGGCGGCGGCCATGTGACGGCCTAGGCGCTGGATGTCCGATGGCCGCTTTTATGGGGCGTCGGCCAAGGCTGCGCCCATGCGTCTCCGTCGTGCTCATGAACCATGGGGAACTTCGGAATGCGCGGCGGGGGGAGTGAAACGGACACCGTCGATCCGGTCATGGCGGACGCCGCGTCGGCCGCGTCGGGCACGCACGATCGCCTGCCGATCGGCCCGCGCGGGCAGGGACCGGACCGCGCGGTGCAGACGCACGGCTTTTCCTTCCATCATGCGACCGCTAGAAGGCCCGACGCTTCGCCACGGATCGCACGCCAAACCATGCCGCCCACCGGTCTCGAAACCATCTATCTGGCCAATCGCGACAGGCTCGTCCGGTTTCTGAAAGCGCGCGGCGCGGGCGACGCAGCGGAAGATCTCGTCCACGATCTGTGGATCAATGTTTCGACGCGCGCCGACGGCCCGATCGCGAACCCGGCGGCCTATCTGTTTCGCGCCGCCGACCTGCTGATGATCGACCGATACCGGTCGCGCAGACAGGCGGAGCGTCGCGACCAGGCATGGGAAGACCATCGCCATCCGTTCGACAGCGCGGTTCCCAGCCCCGAGCGGGAGGTCAGCGCGCGTCAGGAAGCAGCGCGCGTTGCACAGGTCCTGGCCGCGATGGGGGAGCGCAAGTCCGCGATCTTCCGCCGGGTGCGGATCGACGGCGCGCCGCAGCGCCGCGTGGCGGAAGAGTTCGGCGTCAGTCTCAGCACCGTGGAGAGCGACCTGCGCGAGGTCGCCCGAGCGCTGTTGAAGCTTAAGGGTGAAATCCGATGAGCGCGTTCAGCGGGGGCGATGCAGTGCAGGATGTGGATGGCGAGGCGCTCGACTGGGCACTCCGCATGGCCGATCCCGACGCGGATTGGGAAGCCTTCACGACGTGGCTGGAAGGCGATCCGAACCGCGCCGCGCGCTATGACAACGCGGTGATGGCGCTGGACCAGGCCGCTCGCGCGGTCGCTGAACAGGCGGCGCGGGAGCCGGTGCCCCCGGAGCCGATGATTGCGAACGACCGCGACC
>NZ_DATJLI010000147.1:0-6280 GCF_035490575.1 Sphingomonas sp.
CCACAGGCCGATGACCCACGCCGCCGCCAGCCATAACATGCCCGTCACGCCACTCGCCCCTTTCCCTTGTCCGGCGGCGTCAGTAACAGAACAGCTATGTGGCTTCTCTACCAGTTCCCCCTGTGTCCCTTTTCACGCAAGGTCCGCCTGCTGCTGGCCGAAAAGGGCGTTGGTTATGAACCGGTGCGCGAATCGCCATGGCTGCGCCGGGACGAGTTTCTCGACATGAACCCGGCGGGCGAAACCCCCGTGATGGTGCATAGCGAGCGCGGCGGGCGGCCGATGATCGATTCGATCGCGATCTGCGAGTTTTTCGAGGAAACGGTCGAGAAGTCGGCGATGCTGAACGGCACGGCGGCCGACCGTGCCGAAATCCGGCGCCTGGTGACGTGGTTCGACGTGCATTTCTATCGCGACATCACGAAGCCGCTGTTGAGCGAGCGGATGGAGAAACGCCTTGTCCTGCGCGCCGCGCCCGATGCCGGACGGCTGCGCGAAGCGATGAAGGCGGCGGTCGCGCATCTCGATTATATCGATTACCTGCTCGATCATCGTCAGTGGCTGGCCGGGCCGACGATCAGCCTCGCCGACCTGGCCGCCGCGGCGCAGATCTCGGTCGCCGATTATCTGGGGGGTATCGACTGGAAGAGCCACGAACAGACCAAGCGCTGGTATGTCGGCATGAAAAGCCGCCCCAGCTTTCGCCCGCTGCTGGCCGAGCGCATGGAAGTGATCGCGCCACACGCCGATTACGAAAAGCTGGACCTCTGACATGCTCGAACATGTGCCGTCCTGGCTTGGCAAGGCGCTGAAGGGCCTGCGCGCGGGTGAGGAGAAGCTGGCGATTGTCCAGCCGGGACTGGGCACGTTCGCGTCACTGCATCTGGCCAGCCCGGCCTTTGCCAATGGTGCGCGCCTGCCCGAACGCTTCACCGCCGATGGTGCGGGCGTGTCGCCGCCCCTGTTCTGGACCGGCGTGCCGGCAGAGGCGGTGCGAATGGCGCTGCTGGTCGAGGATGCCGATGCACCCACGCCGTCGCCGCTGGTCCATGCCGTCATCTGGGATCTGCCACCCGGCGACGGCGAGTTGAAGGAGGGCGCGATTGTCGCCGATCGTCGCAGCGACGGCGATGGTGGCGATGTCGGTCGCAACAGCTATTTCGTCGAAGGTTGGCTGCCGCCCGACCCGCCAAAGGGGCACGGCGTCCACCATTATGCCTTTCAACTGTTCGCGCTGGCCGATGGTCCCGACCTCAAGCGCAATCCGGGACGTTCGGCGATGCTGAAGGCAATGAACGGGCGCGTGCTGGCGGCGGGGGTGCTGACGGGCACCTATTCGCGCGGAGAGGAAAAGCCTGTGGGTCCCGCCGCGACCGGCGCCCGCGTGCCGGCGGCGGGCTGAACGGCGGCGCTCTCGCAACCGTCACATCGACGTGCCAATGGAACCGCCTATGCGCCTCTGCCTCTTTCTGCCCGCCCTGGCTGCCGCCGCGCCGGCCGCTGCCCAGATTGCTCCCGTGCCGCAACAGCCGCCATCGGCGCGCGCCGCGAGCGACAGCGGCGTCACGGTGTTCTTTCCCAATGAGAGCGACCGCCCCGCCGATCCGCGCGCGCCCGACCGGCTGGAAGTGACCGCCGCCGATGGCACGCGCCTGTCGCTGGAGCGGGAGGGGCCAGACTTGTTGCCGGTGCCTCCCGGCAGCTTTGGCAAGGCCCGTTACCGCGTCGCGCCCGTGGCGGTGGCCAGTGCCGCGCAGCCGGTGCCCGATACGCCCGAGAGCGAGGCGGCCGAAGCGGTCGCGGCTTCGCGCGAACAGGAAGTGCTGGGATCGGGCGGCACCGCGTCGGCGATAGCCCGGCGCTTTTCGCCCTATCGACCCACTTATGGCGTGTTCGGGCAGGATGATGCCGGCGCCAAGCTGCAATTGAGTTTCGCGTTTCAGCCGTTCGAGACCAATGGCGCGCTGAACGGGCTGCGCTTTGCGTGGACGCAGACGATGTTCTGGCGGGTCGACCTGCCGTCCGGGCCGTTCACATCGACCAACTATAATCCCGAGGTCTTCTACGAAGTGCCGCTGTCGCAGGACGCGGTGACGGCGGTCGGATATTCGCACGACTCCAACGGGCGGGGGGAGGTCGGTTCGATCGACGTGAACCGCATCTATGCGCGCGCGACCCGGCGTTTCGACCTGGGCGACCGTTGGTATGCGGAGGTCACGCCGCAGCTGTGGTTCTATGTCGGCGCACAAGGGGTGGCCGACGATATCGAGGATTATATGGGCTATGGTCAGATCAGCGCGGCGATCGGCCAGACCGATGGCCTGAAACTGCAAGTCGTCGCGCGCGGCAATCCCGGCACCGGGCGCGGTGCGGCGGAGTTGTTCGCATCCTATCCGCTGGCGCGCCTTGGACTGGGACTGGGCATTCACGGCTTCGGGCAGGTCTATACCGGCTATGGAGAGGCGCTGGACCGCTATGATCGCCGCGACACCCATGCGCGGATCGGCATAGCCCTAAGCCGGTAATCGACAGACGCGCATTCGGCGGTTAGCGTCGGCATTGCTGGAGGGATTCGTCATGCGTGTTGTTCGTTTGGTGTTGGCCGTCGCGGCTGCCGTCGCCGCATTGCCCGCGGGCGCGGCGCTGGCGCCGGGGATCGCCGCGCCGGATTTCCGGACGCAGGGCGCTCTGGCCGGAAAGCCGTTTCGCCTGCACCTGGCCGAGCAGCTTCGCAGCGGCCCGGTCGTGCTGTATTTCTTCCCCGCCGCCTTTACATCCGGGTGCAATGCCGAAGCCAAGGCCTTTGCCGAGGCGACGCCGCAGTTTCGCGCCGCCGGTGCGCGCGTGATCGGCATGTCCGCCGATACACTGCCGCAGTTGCAAAAGTTTTCGAAAGAGCATTGCGCCGGACGCTTCCCCGTCGCGGTCGCCAGTGCCGATGTCATGCGGCAATATGACGTGCTGCTGAGCCGTCCGGGCGTGACCCGGACGATGAGCGACCGCACCAGCTATGTGATTGGTCGCGACGGCAAGGTCGTTTTCGCGCACAGCGACATGAACCCGGCCGGCCATGTCCGCTCCACGCTGGCGGCGGTGCAGGCGCTGGCGCGCGACTAATCCCTTAATTCCGTCGATTTTGCCGCTGTCACTGACGGCTTGTTAGGCAATTTATTCTACGGCCTGTGCTCGCGGGTCGAATGGCTTGGTTCGCATGGGGGAGTCGTTTTGAAGAGGATGCCGCCGCTCCAGCATTCTGCGGGCGCCGCTCCGGCGCGAAATGGACCGGCGTTGTTCCAGCGTATCGGCGAGTTTCTCGCGACCCAGCGCATCGATCCCACGCCGGCCAATTACGCCATCGCCTATGCCGTGGTCAGCAACGCGCAGAGCGAACTCGCGATCGAGGTTGCGGCGCGAACCGATGGCGGTGTGCGGCTGACCCAGCGCGATTTTGACGAACTGGGCGTTCAGATCCAGCGCGGCCAGATCGCGGGTGCTGTCGATGGGGGTGTCGGCGCCGACGTGCTGGCCGCCCGCGCTCAGGCGCAGATGGACGGTTTCACCGATGTGGTGGTGCGGATGCACACCCAGGCCCGCGATTTCGGACGCGACCTGATCGCCAGTGCCGACGCGATCGAGCGTTCGCGGATGGCGCAGGGCAGCTCGCCGCCCTTTATCGAGGATGTGTCGCGCATCACCGGCGCGATGATCGCCCGCGTGCGCGAGGCCGAACGCCGGCTGGAAGACGCCCATCGCGAGGCCGAGGAACTGCGCCGCGCGCTGGAAACGGCGCGCGGCGATGCGCTCAGCGACCCGCTGACCGGCCTGCCCAACCGGCGGGCGCTGGAGGAAGCTTACGGCGAACGCATCAGCGCCGGGCGGACGCCGTGCGTCGCGATTTGCGATGTTGACCATTTCAAGGACGTCAACGACCGTTTCGGTCATGTCGTCGGCGACCGTGTGCTGTGCGCGATCGCCGGCGCGCTGTCCGAGGCATGTGGCGACCATTTCGTGGCACGACACGGCGGTGAGGAGTTCGCGATCCTGTTCGATGGCCCTGTTGATGACGCGGTTGCCGTGATCGATCAGGCGCGCCGCAGCATCGGCCGCAAACGGTTCCGCCTGCGCGAAAGCGATGTGCTGGTCGGCACGGTCACATTTTCCGCCGGAGTCAGCCTGGCCGGATCGGCTGAGCCGCTGGCCAAGGTGTTCGAGCGCGCTGACGCGCTGCTTTATGCCGCCAAGGCATCCGGTCGCGACTGTATTTTCGCGGATGGCGACGTTTCCATTTGATTGGCGAAATACGCTAGGTCCGATTGGCGTGATTTGCTGAACCGCACGCCTGCCACCGTAAAAACGGCCTGTTCCCGCGTTTGGCACGCGCCGTGCAAAGTCCGGTGTATCGTTCGCCGGATGGTCCGGCGGTTCGACAAAAGGGAATGATCGACATGCCTCGTTATGCTTCGCTTCAGAATGCCGCCGTATCTGCGGTGGGCGCGCTGTTTTTTACCGCGATCCTGGTCCTGGCTTCCGCGCCCGCCGTCACGCTTGCATGAACGCCCGGTTCAGGGCCGCGAGCGGTTTCGGAATCGGCGGCGCGGCATTTCTCGTAACCGCCATGCTGATCTATGTGCTTTCACCGATGACAGGGGCGGTCGGCTGATCGGCCCTGTCAGCCGGCTGCGTCAGTCGGGCTTGCCGACCGGCGCGATCGACAGGCGCCGGAGTTCGATTGCCGGACAACGATCCATCACCACTTTCAATCCCGCGGCTTCCGCCCGCGCGGCAGCGGCATCGTTGACGACGCCGAGTTGCATCCACACCGCGCCCGCCCCGGCGGCAATCGCCTGATCGACGGCTTCGCCCGCCGCGGCGGAATTGCGAAAGATATCGACGATATCAATCGGGTCGCCCAGCTGGCTTAGCTCACGAAACACGAATTCGCCGTTCACATGCTCGCCCGTAATCTGCGGATTGACGGGAATGACGCGGTAGCCATGCGCCTGCAACGTCTGCATCACGCCGAAACTGGGGCGATCGGGCCGGTCGGACGCGCCGACCATTGCGATGGTCCGCGCTGATTCGAGCAGTTCGCGGATATCCGCATCGGCGGTCAGCGGCATGGGTTCAGTCCTGTCGATCGATCCATTCGCCCACATGGGCGGCAATGTTATCGAACGCGGCGCGCTCGGCCACGTTCCCGGCGTCGGATGCCTGGCGGATCGCCATGGTCAGCGGCACGCGGCCAAGGAACGGGATGCCGAGCGCGGCGGCGGCGGCCTCGGCGCCACCGGTGCCGAACGGATCAGAGACTTCGCCGCAATGCGGACAGGCATAGCCCGCCATGTTCTCGACCAGGCCGATGATCGGCACGCCCGACTGTCCGAACAGGTCGATCGCGCGCCGCGCGTCGATCAGCGCCAGATCCTGTGGGGTGGAGACGATCACGACGCCCGCGGGCTTGTGCTTCTGGATCATGGTCAATTGCACGTCGCCGGTGCCGGGGGGCATGTCGACGATCAGCGTATCGACACCGGCCCAGTCGCCGTCCAGCAATTGCGTGAGCGCGTTGGTCGCCATCGGTCCGCGCCACGCCAGCGCCTTTTCGGCGGGCACCAATTGGCCCACCGACAATAGCGGGACGCCATGGGGTGAGGGGACGGGCACCAGCTTGTTATCCCGCGCTTGCGGCTTGATCCCGTCGATGCCCAGCAGGCGTGGCTGCGACGGGCCATAGATATCGGCATCGACCATGCCGACCCGGCGGCCACCGGCGCCGAGCGCGACGGCGAGGTTGGTGGAGACGGTTGATTTTCCCACCCCGCCCTTGCCGCTGGCGACGGCGATCATGCGGCGCCTGGCGCGCTGGCTGGTTTGCGCGATCCGCACCGAATCGATGCCGGGCACGGTGTTGGCGGCCGCCTCGATATCGGTGGCCAGCGCATCGCGCGCGGCGGCGGGCAGGCCGGTCACGTCGAGGATGATGCTGGCGCGCGCGCCGTCGACGCGGATCGTCGCCCGGCCGGCGGCAAGGGGGGCGAGCAGGGCTTCGAGCTGTTCCTGGGCACTCATCTGCGCGGACATAGGCGCTGATCGCGTGTCCGCCACTGTTAATCGGCGCGCGGACCCCTATAAAGATCGCATGACACGAAGGATGGGCTGGATCGCGCGCGCGGGCGTGCTCCGTAACGACAACCCGAAAGGCCCCTGGGGCAGCGGTGGAAATGGCGGCAATGGCGGTGGCGGCGATGGCGGCCCCCGCAACCCATGGGCTTTCCCGCCC
>NZ_DATJLI010000148.1:0-12243 GCF_035490575.1 Sphingomonas sp.
GGCATGGACGGCGCGACGCTGGTGCGGGTGCTGATGGGCCTTGCGATCGGCACGCCGGGGTTGGCGGCGCTGGCGGTCGCGACGGGGGCGCTGACGGCGGGTCTGCGCGGCGGCGGGGCGGTGGCGGGCCTCATCATGCTGCCGCTGGCGCTGCCGCTGTTGATCTTTGGCGCGGGCGAGGGGCCGGGGGCGCTCAGGCTGTTGGGCGCGGTATCGCTGCTGCTGCTGGCCGGCGGGCCGTTTGTCGCGGGGGCGGCGATGCGGATGAGTCGCGATTGATACGGCTTCTAGGTGAAAATGCCGACCGCCCCTTCGATCCACAACAGCGATACCAGCATGACGATTGCCGCGCAGAGCACCAGGCGCAGGCGGCTGCCGCGAACGGTGCGCGCGACCAGTTCGATCGCCAGCCCCATGCCGCCCAGCAGCACGGCGGCCGCGGCAAAGTCGAAGCCGGTCCACGCCATCCGGCGCGTCGTCAGCATGGCGATGACGGGGACGAGGTATAGCGCCGCGATCCCTGCCCACATCAGCGGTCGCCAGCAGGTGTTCAACGATTGAGCGGTGTGCGTGGTCATCTGGTCCTCCATCAACGGCCCAGAATGGCAGGCTCCGCGCCGGGCGCCAGTGGCTTAATCGCGCGACCAGCGGGCGAAGATGGCGGTCGGCAGCATCAGCCCGCGCGATTCCTCCCGCACGGTCAGCTCGCCCGCTTCGACCGTGCCGGGCAGGTCGGCGAAGTGCTGGCGCACCAACTCGCCGATCGCCAGCGCCGAGAGGCGGACGGCATAGACGGTCAGGAACAGGAAGCGCGAGTCGGCATCCAGCAACTGGCGGCAATCGGCGATCAGGCCGGGCAACCCTTCCTCCAGCTTCCAGACCTCTCCATTGGGTCCGCGGCCCCATTTGGGCGGATCGAGGATGATGCCGTCATAGCGACGGTCGCGGCGCACTTCGCGTGCGACGAACTTGCCCGCATCCTCGACCAGCCAGCGCACCGGGCGGTCGGCCATTCCTGACAGCGCCGCGTTGCCGCGCGCCGCTTCGACCGATTTCTTGGATGCGTCGACATGCACCATGCGCGCGCCCGCCGCCGACAGCGCCAGCGTGCCGACCCCGGTATAGCCGAACAGGTTGAGGCATTCGGGATCGTCGGCGCCGTTGATCCGGCCGCGCATCCAGTCCCACACGGGGGCCATGTCGGGGAAGAAGCCCAGATGGCGGAAGGGGGTGTTGGTGGCGGTGAACCTGACCTCGCGCCACGATAGCGGCCAGCCGCCGTGCGGCACATCGCCCGACAATTGCCAGCGGCCGCCGCCATCCTCGTCCGGGCCGGGAATGAACTCGCCATCGGCGCGCCAGTCGGCGCTAGCGGGCGCCCACATCGCCTGCGGTTCGGGCCGGATGAAGCGGAAACGGCCATAGCGTTCCAGCTTGCGGCCATGGCCCGAATCGACCAGCCCGTAATCGGCCCAGGGTTCGCCGGTGAGGGTGACGAGGTCCATCAGACGCGCGGCTTGGCCCGCCCGGCGATGAAGTCGGCCACGGCGTCAAAGGTGGCGGGCAGCACGTCGAAACGTTCCTCCCGCTCGAACAGGTCGCCGACGCGACCCGGCAGGGTGGGGCGAACGCCGGTCGCGCGTTCGACCGCGTCGCCAAACTTGGCCGGGTGCGCGGTGGCGAGCGTGACCATCGGGCCGTCGCCCTTGTGCGCCAGCGCGGCGGCAACGCCCACGGCGGTATGCGGGTCGAGCACCTGGCCCGCGCCGTCATGCGCCCAGCGCAGCGCCTGTGCCATCGCTGGTTCGTCCACCGCCATGCTGGTGAACAGACCGCTTGCCCCCTGCGACTGGGCGTTGGTCAGGCGCATTGCCCGGCTTGATTCGAAACCCGCCATCTGTGTCGACAGCGCGGTGCCGTCGCGACCGTTCAGGTCGAACAGCAGTCGTTCGAAATTGGAGCTGACCTGAATGTCCATCGACGGCGTGACCGTCGGTGTCACCGTGCCGCAGGAATAATCGCCCGACGAAAGCGCCCGGTGCAGGATGTCGTTGACGTTGGTGGCGACCACCAGCCGTTCGATGGGCAGGCCCATGCGCGATGCGACATAGCCCGCGAAAACATCGCCGAAATTGCCGGTCGGAACGCTGAACGCGACCGCGCGCTCCGGCGCGCCGAGGCGGACGGCGGCATAGAAATAATAGACCACCTGCGCCATCAACCGCGCCCAGTTGATCGAATTGACCGCGGACAAGCGGAAACGGCCAGAGAAGGCCGGGTCGCGGAACATCGCCTTGACCAGCGCCTGTGCCGTGTCGAAATCGCCCTCGATCGCGACATTGTGGACGTTGGGGGCCAGCACGGTCGTCATCTGCCGCCGCTGCACGTCGCTGACGCGGCCATGCGGGTGCAGCATGAAGATGTCGACGCCCGCACGCCCCGCCAGCGCGTCGATCGCGGCCGAGCCGGTATCGCCGCTGGTCGCGCCGACGACCGTCAGCGGCTGGGTCGAACCGGTCAGGAACCGCTCGAACAACAGGCCGACCAGTTGCAGCGCCACGTCCTTGAACGCAAGCGTCGGGCCGTGGAACAGCTCAAGCAGCCACTGATCGTGGTCGAGCTGCGCCAGCGGGGTGATGGCGCGGTGGGCAAAGCGGCTATAGGCGGCAGTGCACAGGGTGCGAAGATCGTCCTCCGAGAGACTGGGCGTGACGAACGGCGCCATCACGCGAACCGCGGTTTCGACATAATCGAGACCGGCCAGCGCGGCGATGTCGTCGCGCGTCATGACCGGCCAGGATTCGGGCACATACAGCCCGCCATCGCTCGCCAACCCCGCCAGCGTCGCGCCCTCGAAATCGAGGACCGGCGCGCTTCCCCTGGTGCTGATATACCGCATGGGCCGTGCGCTTAGGCGCTTGTGCGCGGCGGAGCAATCCAAGTGGGGATTGCGCGCGGCGTGGCTGCGCTATCGCCCGCGCCGGCGCAGCGCGAAACCATAGATGACCAGCGCCATCGCGGCGAACGCGAACCACTGCACGGCATAGGCCAGATGATTGTCGGGCACGTTCGCGGGATCAGGCGTCCGGCTGGCGGCCAGCCCGGCGGCCAGCGGGCGCGGCGGCACGATCATCGCCACCGGCTGTGGCCGCGCCCCGAACAGGCGCTGGATGAACGACGTCGAATCGGGGGGGCGGGTCAGCACGCCATTCACCGCGCCGCCGCCCCATGCCGGGGTGAGCCGAGGATCGCCGGCGACGCCCAGGTCGACCACAAACCCTTCGCGGCAGGTGACGAGAAAGCGATAGCCGCTGGCCCCGGCATCGCTGCGCCCGGCCGAGCGGCGCGGCGCGGCGGGGGTGGTGCAAGTGGCGCGGACGCGGCGGAACAGGCTGGCGTCGGGGACGGGCGCGGGTGACAAGGCGGTTTCTGGCAGCGTGGCGTTGCGCGTGAAGCTGGCGATCAGCGCACGCTTCTGTTCACGCCGGTCGAGTTGCCACAGCCCCAGGCCGATCATCGCCGCGACGGCAAGGGCCACGACAAGGGTTGCGGCGATCGGCAGGTTTTTCACGGGCGGCGCTCGATGCGACCTTCGCCGGCATTGTTCCGATATTCGAGCGCGGCCAGCGCGGCCTTGGTCCAGCGTGTCGTGCCCAGCACCGCAACAATGGTCAGCGGCAGCCACAAGGCGACATGCACCCACCAGGCGGGTTCGAAGGTCAGTTCGACGACGATGCCCAGGATCGTGATGATCGTGCCGATGCCCAGCGTCAGGAACGCGGCAGCACCGTCCCCCACGTTGAAGCTGTCGAAATCGAGGTTGCACGCCGGGCATCGTGGCGCGAACCGCAACAGCCCGGCAAACAGCGTTGGCGCCCCGCAACGCGGGCAAAGGCCGCGCCGCGCCTGCTCAAAAAGAGAGGCCGGCGCCACCGGGGGCGGTTGCCCCGGTGTGCCGGCCTCGTGATCGCCAGTCGGCATCAGCCGTGTGCCGGCGCGCCCCAGCCGCCCCACACATAGACGACGACGAACAGGAACAGCCAGACGACGTCGACAAAGTGCCAATACCAGGCCGCCGCTTCGAAGCCGAAATGTTGCCGCGGCGTAAAGTGGCCGCGATAGGCGCGCACCAGATTGACGATCAGGAAGATCGTGCCGACCGCGACGTGAAAGCCGTGAAACCCGGTCGCCATGTAGAAGGCCGAGCTGTAGTTCGAGCCGCCGAAACCGAACGGCGCATGGGCATATTCATAGGCCTGAATACCGCTGAACAGCAGGCCGAGCAGCACGGTCAGCCACAAGCCCTTGAGCACGCCGTCATTGTCGCCAACGCCGACCAGGCCCCAGACACCCTTCTTGTCACCGCCGCGCTGATTGTGGATCATCGCATGGTGCGACCAGGTCAGCGTGGTGCCCGACAGCAGCAGGATGAAGGTATTCAGCAGCGGAAATTCAAAGGCGTTGATGACCTCAAGCCCCTTGGGCGGCCATGAGGCCGCCGCATCCGCGACCACTGACACCGCGCCGTCGGCATATTCCACGGGCACCGGAAACAGCGCGTAATCGAAAAATGCCCAGAACCAGCCCAGGAAGAACATGACTTCCGAGGCGATGAACAGGATCATGCCGTAGCGCAGGTGAAGCTGAACAACGGGTGTGTGGTCGCCCGCATGTGCTTCGCGCACGACATCGGCCCACCAGCAATACATGGTGAACAGCACGCCCGCGAGACCGGCGAGGAACAGCCAGCCGCCGCCCGCGGCTTCATGCATCCACATGATGCCGCCCGCGGCCATGCCCAGCGCCGAAAACGAGCCGATGATCGGCCACGCGCTGGGTGGCAGGATATGATAGTCGTGGTTCTTGGCGCCGGCCATTCGCTGGTCCCTGTCCTTCTGGCCCGTTCAGGCGGTTCTTCGTTGGCCTTGCTCTAGCCCGGCTTTTTCGCCGAATCCACCGGGTAAAACGTATAGCTGAGGGTGATTTCCTCGACCGATTGCGTATCGGGATCGGTGGCGAGCGCGGGGTCGACGAAATAGACGACGGGCATCCGCACTTCCTCGCCCGGTTTCAGTGTCTGTTCGGAAAAACAGAAACACTGGATCTTGCTGAAATATTTGCCCGCCTGCGCCGGGGTCACGTTGAAGGTGGCGGTGCCGGTGATCGGCTGATCCGACAGGTTCTTCGCGTTGAAAAACGCCATTTTTCGCGCGCCGAGCGCCGCGCGTTCGCTGCGCTGTTCAGGCGCGAACGCCCACGGCATCGCCCGGCTGACATTGCTGTCGAAAGCGACGGTGACGATCTTGCCCTGAACCGCGCCGGGGGCGCTGGCGGCGACCTGTGTCGTGCCGTTAAGGCCCGTGACCTGACAGAAGACGCGGTAGAGCGGCACGCTGGCAAAGCCAAGGCCGGTCATGCCGATAACGCCCGTTATCGCGAGCAGGGCTGTGCGGGTCTTGCGGTCCATCAGCCCCTCACTGCCCGGTCATCTTCACGATGCTGATCGCATAGACCAGCACCACGAACCCGCCGAGCAACAGGCCCAGCACCAGCGCGCGGCTGCGCTGGCGACGGCGGATGATGCGCTGTTCCTCGGGCGTCATGCCAGCACCCAGCGATCGGCGACCAGCGCGCCGAACAGCACGAACAGATACAGGATCGAATATTTGAACAATTGCTTCTCCGGCTTCATCGCCACATCGCTGGACCGAAAGGTAACGATGGCGGCGAGCAACGCGAATACGGCACTCATGCCCAGCGCCGTGGCGCCATAGATCGCGCCGGTCAGGCCCAGCGGCCAGGGCGCGATCGCGCACGCGATCATGGGAAGGGTGTAAAGTCCGATTTGGCGCCGCGTGGCGCGTTCCCCCGCGACGACGGGCAGCATCGGCACGCCGGCATTGGCGTAATCGGTCTTCACGAACAGCGCCAGCGCCCAGAAATGCGGCGGCGTCCACAGGAAGATGAGCGAGAAGAGCAGGAAGGGGAGCAGCGCGACGTCGCCGCTGGCGGCCGCCCAGCCGATCATCGGCGGAAAGGCGCCGGCGGCGCCGCCGATGACGATGTTCTGCGGCGTGCGGCGCTTGAGCCAGACCGTGTAGATCAGGACGTAGAATAGGATCGACACCAGCAGGATCGCCGCGGCGATCCAATTGGTCGCCAACCCCATCAGCACGACCGCGAAGCCCCCGAGACCGACCCCGAAATGCAGTGCCGAGTCACGCTCCATCCGTCCGGCAGGCAGCGGGCGGGCCTGAGTCCGCTTCATCAGTCGGTCGAGATCGGCCTCATACCACTGATTCAGCGCGCCGGCCGCGCCGGCCGCCAGCGCGATGCACAGGATCGCGGTGAAGCCGATGACCGGATGGATGCTCACGGGCGCGGCAAGAAGGCCGCATAGACCGGTAAAGACAACCAGCGTCAGCACGCGGGGCTTGGTCAGCGCGAGGAAATCGCGCCAGTCGGCGACGAGCGGAGTCGCGGAAAGGCCGGGTGTGACGGGAGCCATGATCGCTTCCCATAACGTCAACCACGGCGAGGGGGAAGAGACGTGCGTTAACGGCGTCGGCCGTGGATTTGCTCGCGCAGAGACGCACAGGGCGTGCGCCCATCTCAGGCGCTGAGGAAGGTGTTGAGACGATCGCTGCGTGGGGCGCAAGCCCCCGGCGCGCTGCGCCGCTGCGCGAATTGAAAAGGGCGGCCCCGCCGGGACCGCCCTTCTCGCTTCCTGTCGTTGCACCCGATCAGTGGTGCTTGCTGTCCTCGATGACGGGCAGCGTTTCGAACTGGTGGAAAGGCGGCGGGCTGGACAGCGTCCATTCCAGCGTCGTCGCGCCTTCACCCCAGGGATTGTCGCCGGCCTTCTTGCCCGCGAACAGCGACCAGAACACGTTGACCAGAAAGATCACCACGCCGATCGCCATGATCGCATAACCCACGCTGGCGATGTGATTCCAATAAGCATAGGCGTCAGGATAATCGGGATAGCGGCGCGGCATGCCCTGAAGTCCGAGGAAGTGCATCGGGAAGAACAGCACGTTCACGCCGATGAAGAACACCCAGAAGTGAAGCTGGCCCAGCACTTCCGAATACATCTTGCCCGACATTTTCGGAAACCAGTAATAGAAGCCGGCGAACAGCGCGAATACCGCCCCCAAGGACAGGACGTAGTGGAAGTGCGCCACGACATAATAGGTGTCGTGCATATAGTCGTCGACGCCGCCATTGGCGAGGACGACGCCGGTCACGCCGCCGACGGTGAACATGAAGATAAAGCCGATCGCCCAGACCATCGGCGTCTTGAAGCTGAGCGAACCGCCCCACATCGTGGCGATCCATGAGAAGATCTTGATGCCGGTGGGAACCGCGATCACCATCGTCGCGGCGGTGAAATACATCTTGGTGTTCACCGAAAGGCCGGTGGTGAACATGTGATGCGCCCACACGACGAAGCCGACGACACCGATCGCGACCATGGCATAGGCCATGCCGAGATAGCCGAACACCGGCTTGCGGCTGAACGTAGCGACGATCTGGCTGACCATGCCGAAGCCCGGCAGGATCATGATGTAGACTTCGGGGTGGCCGAAGAACCAGAACAAATGCTGGTACAGCACCGGATCACCACCACCCGCGGGATCGTAGAAGGTGGTGCCGAAATTGCGGTCGGTCAGCAGCATGGTGATCGCCGCGGCCAGCACCGGAAGTGCCAGCAGCAGCAGGAAGGCCGTTACAAGCACCGACCACACGAACAGCGGCATCTTGTGCAGCGTCATGCCCGGCGCGCGCATGTTGAAGATGGTGGTGATGAAGTTGATCGCGCCCAGGATCGAGCTGGCGCCCGACAGGTGGAGCGACAGGATCGCCATGTCGACCGCCGGACCCTGCGACCCATAGGTCGAGAGCGGCGCATAGACCGTCCAGCCCGTGCCCGCGCCGCCGCCGAAAAAGGGCGAGGCGAGCAGCAGCATGAACGACGGCGGCAACAGCCAGAACGAGATGTTGTTCATCCGCGGGAACGCCATGTCCGGCGCGCCGATCATGATGGGCACGAACCAGTTGCCAAAGCCGCCGATCATCGCCGGCATGACCATGAAGAACACCATGATGAGGCCGTGCGCGGTAATCAGCACGTTCCACAGGTTCAGCGCCTGGTCGAACGTCACGTCGCCGCCCGACATCATGGCCGCCCAGGTCGGCAGATACTGAATGCCCGGCGCAGCAAGTTCGGCGCGCATCAGGCCCGAGATCGCGCCGCCCACAATCCCCGCGAAGATCGCGAAGATCAGGTAGAGCGTGCCGATATCCTTGTGATTGGTCGACATGAACCAGCGGGCGAAGAAGCCCGGATGGTCGTGCGCGGCGTCATGGTGGTGGCCATGATCGCCATGGGCCTGAAAGGCGTGCGGGTTGAGTGCGGTATCTGTCATGACTTAGTTTTCCGTCCGACCGCTGCCGCCGGCGACGCCTTCGGCAGACTGGCTGGTGGTGACTGCCTCGACCGAGGCATTGACGGTGGGGCCGGTGCCGTCGACCGGCGTCGCGGTGTCGTCGGCGATGTCGGCCGCGGGCTGCGGAACCGGCGCGGTGCTGGGCGCGGCCGAACCCGGCATCGTGCCGCCCTTGGCCGCGACCCATTGTGCGAAGACGGCCGGCGAAACCGCCTCGACCGCGATCGGCATATAGGCGTGGCGCGCGCCGCACAGTTCCGAACACTGGCCGAAATACAGGCCCGGCTCGCGAATGGTGAAGCTGGTTTCGTTCAGCCGTCCGGGCACCGCGTCGAGCTTGACCCAGAAAGCCGGCATCGCCCAGCTGTGGATCACGTCGTTCGCGGTGGTAATGAGGCGGATCGGCACGCCGACCGGCAGCACGATGCGGTTGTCAACCGCCAGCAGGCGCGGGCCGTCGGCATCGGTGCGGAAACGCTGACCGGCGGGAACCTCACCCTGTTCCTTCAGCATGTTGGCGGTGATCGAAAAACCGCCATGGTCGGGATATTCGTAGCTCCAATACCACTGATTGCCGATCGCCTTGATCGTCACCGCATTTTCGGGCGCTGGTTCATATTGAGCGGCGAGCAGTCGGATCGAGGGGATCGCGATCAGCGCCAGGATGATGACCGGCGCGGCGGTCCAGATCACCTCGATCAGCGTGTTGTGGCTGGTGCGCGACGGCACCGGATTGGCGGCGCGGCGATAGCGGACGACCACCCAGGCCAAAAGCGCCAGCACCAGCAGTGAAATGATGATGATGACCGGTAGCAGGATGGCGTTGTGGAACCATTTTGCCTCGTCACCCAGATCGGTCGCCTGCGGCTGAATACCGATCGCGCGGTCGCTGGGCTGGCCGACGCCGTCGGTCGCGCGCAGCAGCGGCTGGCCCGATGCGTCGAGCGTCGGATCGGCCGGGGTCGCGGCCCCTTCGGCCGGCGCACCCGGCGCGGGCGCCGACAGCGTCGTCGCGGCCGGCGCATCGGCGGCGGCGGTTGGCGCAGCAGCGACGGGCGCCGCTTCCGGCGTGGCGGCATCCTGAGCCACCGCGGTGCCGGTCATCGCCAGCAACCCCGCAAGCATCAGTGTGGTTGTTCCCTTTATCCGCATCGTGTCAGGTCATCCCAATCTTTTCGCGCGGCCGATGATCGCGCCTTTGGCGTCGCGCATACGCACGTCAACTGGGGCCTATACGCACGCTTTGAGCCAGTCTCAAGCGCCGTGGCGCCCCTTCTTTGGGCCAGTGGTTGCGGGCGGGTCGCAGCGACCCTAATCAACAGGCCGAAACGAGAAGGACGCGATGCATGACCGATGAGGAGATACTGGCCGAGTTCCGCGCCGCCGACGCGTTGCTGGAGGGTCATTTCGTCCTGTCGTCAGGGCTTCGCAGCCCGCGTTACCTGCAATGCGCGCGGGTGTTGATGGACCCGGCGCGCGGCGCGCGACTGGCCGAGGCGCTGGCGGCGCGCCTGCCCGCCGCCATCCGCGAGTCGATCAGCGCCGTGGTGTCGCCCGCGATGGGCGGCGTGATCGCGGGGCACGAAATGGGCCGCGCGCTGGGCGTGCCGGCGATGTTCCTGGAGCGGCCGGAAGGCGTGTTCGAGCTGCGCCGCGGATTCCGGCTGGATGCGGGACAGCGCGTGTTGATGATGGAGGACGTCGTGACGACCGGCCTGTCGAGCCGGGAGGCGATTGCCGCGATTACGCGGGCGGGCGGTGAAGTCGTGGCGGCGGCGAGCCTGGTCGATCGTTCGGGCGGCACGGCGGACCTGGGCGTGCCGTTTTTCCCGCTGATCCGGCTTGAAGTGCCGACCTATCAGCCCGACGCGCTGCCGCCCGAACTGGCGGCGATCCCGGCGATCAAGCCCGGCAGCCGGGCGGAGGCATGAGCGGCTCCCTTCGCCTGGGCGTCAATATCGACCATGTGGCGACCGTGCGGAACGCGCGCGGCAGCGGCTATCCCGACCCGGTCCGTGCCGCGCTGCTGGCGGCGGAGGCGGGTGCGGACGGCATCACCGCGCATCTGCGCGAGGACCGGCGACACATTACGGACGCCGATATCGAGCGGCTGTCGGCCGAGCTGACCATTCCACTCAATCTGGAAATGGCGGCGACGGCGGAAATGCTGGGCATTGCGCTCCGCCACCGCCCGCACGCGGCGTGCATCGTGCCCGAACGGCGCGAGGAGCGCACGACCGAGGGCGGGCTGGACGCGGCCGGCCAGTTCGCGGTGCTGGCGCCGATGGTGGCGGAACTGAGCGCGGCGGGCATTCGCGTGTCGCTGTTCATCGAACCCGATGCCGCACAGATCGAGGCGGCGATGAAGCTGGGCGCGCCGGTGGTCGAATTGCACACGGGCCGATATTGCGAGCTGGACGGCGAGGCACAGACGGCGGAGTTGCGCCGCATCGCCGATGCCGCCGCGCTGGCCGCGAAGAACGGGATCGAGGTCCATGCCGGGCACGGCCTGACATTCGACAATGTGGTGCCGATCGCCGCAATCCCGCAGCTTCGCGAGCTGAATATCGGCCATTTCCTGATCGGGGAGGCGATTTTCGACGGGCTGGGTCCTGTGGTGCGGCGGATGCGCGCGCTGATGGACGAAGCGCGGTGATAATCGGCCTCGGATCAGACCTGTGCAATATCGAGCGGGTGCAGAACTCGCTCGACCGGTTCGGGCAGCGGTTTCTGGACCGGGTGTTCACGCCCGTCGAACAGGCCAAGGCGGCGCGGCGGCCATTTACGCGCGCAGGCACGCTGGCCAAACGATTCGCCGCGAAGGAGGCGTTTTCCAAGGCGGTCGGCACCGGATTCAAGGCGGGCGTGTTCATGCGTGATATCGGCGTCGTCAATGGCCCGAGCGGCGCGCCGACGCTGGAAGTGACCGGCGGCGCAAAGGCAAGGCTTGACGCCATGGTGCCGGGTGGCCACTTGCCGCGCGTGCATCTGACGCTGACGGACGATCACCCCTGGGCGCAGGCGTTCGTCATCATCGAAGCGGTGCCGCTGGAGAACAAGGCCTGATGGCACCCGACGAACTGACGATGAAGCCCGAAGGCGCCGACGCGCCGGACACGCCCGACGCGAAAAAGGGCACCGACTGGATCGGCGAGGTCAAGAGCATCGCGGTGCTGATCCTGGTGGTGCTGGGCTTTCACAGCTTTGTCGCCAAGCCGTTCTACATCCCGTCGGAATCGATGCTGCCGGGGTTGCTGGTCGGCGACCGGCTGGTCGTGACCAAATATCCCTATGGCTATTCGTTCATTTCGCCGACCTTCCACCTGCTGCCGCCGATCGAGGGGCGGTTGTTCGGACAAATGCCCGCGCGCGGCGATGTGGTGATCGTGACGCCGCCGGGATCGCGCACCGATTATATCAAGCGCGTCATCGGCCTGCCCGGCGACATGGTGGAAGTCCGCGGGGGACAGGTGTTCCTGAACGACGTGGGCGTGCCGCGCCGCGCGATGGGCGACCGGATGATCCCGGTCGACGCCAATACGCGCTGCGCGCCCGATCATTATCCCGGCGCGCTGACGCAGGGGCAGGATGGCAAGCAATATTGCCGCATCGCCATCTACCGTGAAACGCTGCCCGGCGGCGTCAGCTATGACACGGCGGATATCGAATATAGCTATGGCGACAGTTTCGGCCCGGTAACGGTGCCCGATGGCCATGTGTTCCTGATGGGCGACAATCGCGACAATTCGGCCGACAGCCGCTTCCCGCTGGATCAGGGCGGGTTGGGCGGGCC